>QMMC01000001.1 GCA_003647065.1 Deltaproteobacteria bacterium
CGACTTCGGCGTCGCCCGCCTTGCTGATGGCGCGACCCAGCTCACCGAAGCCGGGCGGGTCGTCGGCACCCTCGACTACCTCTCCCCGGAGCAGGCCGAGGGGCGTCCGGTGATCGAGGCGACAAGCGATCTCTTCTCCCTCGGCGCAGTGCTCTACCAGGCTCTCGTCGGACGCCCGCCCTTTCGCCAGGGGACCCCCCTCGGCACGCTGGTCGCGACGCTCCTGTCGGACCCGGTGCCGCCTCACTTCGATCGGAGGGACACACCAGAGGCCCTCGAAGAGGTGGTCCTGTGCGCGCTGCAAAAGGAACCGCGAGCGCGTTTCGCCGATGCCCTCGCCTTTGCCGATGCCCTCGCGAAGGCTCGGGGCGACGACGCGTTGGCCCCAGAGCGCCGCCCGCCGACCATTCCTCCCGGGGAGCGACGGGTGGTGGCCGTCCTGCTCGCCAAGGGGTTGCACGAAGAGAGCCGGCTCTCCGCGGCGATCCGCGAAGAAGGGGGCCGGGTCCTCCATCTCCTCGGCGATCGCCTCCTCGGCCTCTTCGGGGCCGAGACCACCGCCGGTGACGAGCTCCTTCGGGCCGCGTCGGTCGCCGTACGCTGCCGCTCCCACGCCGAACGCATCGCCATCGGTTCGGGGCGGGCCTCGGGGGCGGCCCGAGGGATCTACGGCTCGGCCCTCGACGAGGCCGAGAGCGCGATTTCCGTCGACATCGTCGGGGTCGGGGTCTCGGCGGAGGCGGCCCGGGGCCTGCCCAAGGGGCTCCCCCTCGAGGCCCTCGAAGGAGCGCTCTTTCAGCTGGCCCCGGACACCCGGGTGCTCATGGCCCTCGACGCCGCCCCCGACGACGGGCCGATGTTTGGGCGCCACGTCGAGCTCGCCATGGTGGAGCGTGCTTTGGACGAGACGCTCACCGAGAGCACGGCGAGGGTCGCGCTGATCTCCGGGCCCCAGGGCATCGGCAAGTCGCGACTCCGGGAGGAGGCCATGGCGATCGTGCGTGAGCGCGAGGGGCCGATTCGGGTGCTTCGGGCCCGGGCTTCGGCTCAGCGTTCGCGCCGCGCCCTCTCGCTCTTTCAGTCGTTGATCCGTGATGCCCTCGCAAGCGCGGGCGACGGCTCGAGCTCGCAAGACTCGCAAGACTCGCAAGACCCGCAAGACTCGCAAGGCCCACGAGATCCGGTAGCGACCCTCGAGACCTTCGTGCGGCAGTTCGTCACCGTGCCGTCCGTCGCGGCGCGCATCGCCGAGGACCTCTCGCTCCTCGTCCGCGACACCGGTGACGTCGAGTCTCGTTTCTCGATGGCGGGGACCGACCTCCGGCGCATCGATGACCGCCTGCGGGTCTCGATGCTCGACTGGCTCGAGGCCACGTGTCGCGCTGAACCCCTGGTGATCGTCCTCGAAGACCTGTCGTTCTCGGACCCCCAGTCCCTCGAGGTCCTCGAACGCCTCCTCGAGCGCTGCTTCGATGCACCCCTCTTCGTGATCGCCTGCACCCGCCCGGACGTCCTCGAGGCCAGCCCAGACCTGCTCATCGGCGCCGACGTGCACCGCATCGAACTCCGGGGGCTGAACCGGGGCGACGTGGGCCGCCTCGCCGCCCACGCGGCCAATGGCGCCGTGCCCGATGAATTGGCGGCGCGAATCCACGAGCGCACGGCGGGAAATCCCTTCTTCGTCCAGCAGGTCATCGCCGCCCTCGTCGAACGCGAAGAGTTGGCCAACCCGCCGGCGGAGTTGCCCATCCCCCTCACCGTCGAGGCCGCCGTCCAGTCGCGTCTCGACCACCTACCTTCGACCGAAAAGGAACTGGTCAAACGCGCGTCCATCTACCGTCGGCCCTTCGAGGTGGCGGACCTGACCGCCCTCGGGACGACGGAGCCCGCTTTGCTCCTGCGCTCGCTTCGCCGCCGGGACGTCGTGGTGGTGCGCCAGCGCGGTCGCTTCGACTTCAAGAGCTCCCTCACCGGCGAGGTGGCTTACCGAATGCTCGCCGAAGACCGGCGGGGTTCGCTGCATCGCGACGCGGCGAAGTGGCTCGAGGGAGGTGAAGGCACGGATCCAGAGGAGGTGGCGCGGCATCACGAAGCGGCTGGGGACGGGGAAATCGCAGCGCGCTGGTACGCCCGGGCGGCAACGGCGGCGACGCGCCGCGGAGACGTCGATACGGTGCTGCGCACCACTCGGGCCGCGCTCAGCCTGGGGGCCCCGGAGGCTCTTCGTTTCGGCCTGCACATGGCGCGCGCGGACGCGCTGCGCTTCCGCTCGAGGCAGGACCAAGCTTCAGAGCTCGACGCAGCGCTCGGCTATGCGCGGGACGATCGAGACCGCGCCCGGGTGCTCGCGGAGCAGTCCGTGGGGCTCTCCCGGGCGGGGCGTTCCGACGAGGCGGCGCATGTCGGCGCCGAGGCGGTCGCCGCCGCCCGAAGGGCCGAGGATGAGCGCTTGGTCGCCATTGCTCAGGGGCGCCTCGCCCTCGCGCTGATTCAGAGCGGTGACATCGACGGGGCCACCGCGCTGGTCGACGAGGTCGAGGTCGCCACGACGGACGCCGAGCCCGAGCTTCGCGGCATGGTCTTCGAGTGGAGGGCGCAGGTCGCCGGCGCCGCGGGGGACCTCGGGACCCGCATGCGCTCCTTTGCCGCGGCTGCGGAGCTTCACGAGCTCGTCGGCGACTTGCGGCGGGCGGCCGGGGCCCGGGCGAACCTCGCCGACATGCAGAATCGCCTCGGCGCCTACGCGGAGGCCGCGAGCGCCTTGGTTCTCGCCCGAGACGCCTGCCGCGAGGTCGGCCACCGGGCCATGGAGGGCTATGTGCTCTTGAACCTCGGCTACTCCCTCGCGATGCGCGGCGAGACCGATGCGTCCTCCGAGGCTTTGGCGGACGCGGAAGCGCTGGCGGAGGTCACCGACGAGGCGCGCCTCGCCCTCTTGGTCATGGGCTATCGGGCGCGCACCTTCCTCCGGGGCGGACGCCACGCTGAGGCACGGGACCTCGGTCGCCAGGCCGCGCGTCAGGCGCGCGAAGCGGGTATGGAGTCGGTCGCCATCGGCGCGTCCACGGTCCTCGCCGCGGCTCACCTCGCTCTCGGCGAGGTCGAAGCGGCCGTCGGTGCGTCCGCGGAGGCTCATGAGGCTTGCGTCGCCCTCGGCGGCATCGAAGAAGACGAGATCGAGGTCTACCTCACCTACGCCCGCGCGCTCTTCGGGGCCGAGCGCGCGGACGACGCGAAAAGGATCCTCATCGAGGGCCGCGAGCGCCTGATGATCCTCGCGGACGGCATGATGGATGAGGCCCTCAGGGCAGCAGTCCTCGAAAACGTGGCCGCCCACCGCGAGTTGCTTGCCCTAGCGGCCCAGTGGGCCGGCGCCTAACACCGTTAGCGCCCGACGAGCTCCCCGAGGCCGCCCGTCGCGAGGGCGGACGGGTCCGGGAGGCATGAGGGGCCGATGGCCTCGACGATGTCGAGGGCGCCATCGAAGTCGGCGTCGTTCGCGAGGGTCATGCCGAGGCGGGTGACGTCGGCGTCCCATCCATCGGGGACCGCGCCGTTCTGCGCCAGGGCGCCGAAGGCCGCGCCGGCGCCGTTCACTTCGACGGCGGTCACGGCGAGGGTGGTCGGAGCGCCGCCGGCGAAGTCGAGCAAGAGCCCCACGCGGTCGTTGTCGGGGAGGGAGAGCCCGTCCAAGGTGACCTCCTCGGCGCCCACCAGGTGCACGCCGTCGCCGGCGCGAATCGAGCCCGTCGCACCAACGAGGGACGTGCGCGTATCGGTGCCTTCGATGCGTGCATTCGCGATGCTCACCGTGGGGGTCCGGATGGTCGCCACCCCCGCGAATCCGTTGCCGGACAGCATCGTAGCCGTCCCCCGGAGCGTGAGCGCGGCGCTGTCCTGAGCCCACACCCCGGCGAAGGCGTTGTCGGTCACGGAGAGGTCTTCGTGCAGGCCGGTGGCGCCGGCGTGCATCAGGCCGAAGGCCTCGGATTCGCAGACGGCCAGACCATTCGAATGTACCGATGCCCCCGCCGCGAAGAGCCCGTTGTAGGACTCGACGAGGAGCGTGCCTTGGCGGGCCCGGCATAGGCGCACGCCATCGAGCTCTCCTTCGCCACCCCAGATCTCGAGCCCGGTGCCGACGTTGTCCTCGATGGCTCCGCCGGCCCACGACACCGTCGTGTCGACGAAGAGCGCGCCGAAGGCGGCGAAGTTCCTGGCGCTGACGTCGGTGAAGTGGGCGTCCGTGGTATCGACCACCACGACCCCGTGGGTCGCCGTCGTTGCCGTCGCGCAAGTATAGGGCGGCAGCGGGATGGACGAGGGCAGGGCGCTGGGGTCGATGGCGCCCACGACGTCGACCCGGTCGACGACCAGGGCGGTGACGCCCTGGGCCGCGAATCCGACCCCGCGGCTCGCCTCGATGGTCAGGTCGTGGACCGTGACCGCGCCGGGACCGTCGGCGACCACCGCCGCGCAGCCGTCCGAGACGACTCGCAGCGCCTCTACGGTCGTGGGGGAAGCAGACCCGACCGGTGCGGCCTCGAGGGTCAGGGCCCGGCCCCCCTCGCCGACTCGGAGGGTGGTGGCGCCGGCGCCGGCTCCCCGGAGCGTGACTCCCGCGGGGACGGTGAACTCGCCCAGGACCTCGCAGGCCCCGACGGTCACCACGTCGCCAGCGGAGGCGACGCCGAGGGCGGCTTCGAGCGCTCCGGCCTCGCAGATTTCTGCGTCGTCGCACCCGGCGATGGACACGAGGGCGATGAGCGCCAGGCCGACAGTGCCAGCGGTGCCCGAGGCACGGGTCCGCCTCACGAGCCCACCTCGGCGCCTACTTCGACCCCCAGCAAATCCCGGGCTTCGTCCCGGAACTCTTCTTCGCTCGCCGTGAGCTCGCGGAGCTTTTCGAGGACGATCTCCCGAAAGCGCTTCCGCGAGGCGTTCAGGTAGTTGCTCACGTCCGAGCTCTTGATGCCCAACTCTGACGCCAGGGCGCCGTAGGTCGGACGTTCGTCGGTGCTCGTCGGCAGGTCGTACCGTGAGAAGACCTCGAAGGGGATCTGCCGGCCCCGGCCCGTGAGTTCGGTCTCGAGGGCCTGCGTCGCCGCCTCGACCAGCTGCCGCGCCCACTCCCGGTCGAAGATGTCTTCGGCGCTCTCGGTGGTTCCGGCGTTCTCTGCGCTCAACTGGGCGCTGGCCTCGTTGCTCGCTCCGGCCGCTGCGAGTTCGTCCTCGGCGTCGCTGAAATCGAGGCTCAGGGGTGCGAGGCCGCCGCCCCTCTTCTGCGCCTTGTCCCAAACCTCGGCGTTGCTCAGGTAATTGTCGAGGCACCGGCGGACGTAGGTGCGGAAGCGCGCGATGTCCGGGTCGAAGGCGGCGAACATGTCCTTCTCGAAGGCCTTCGCGAAGAAGCCTTGGGTGAGGTCCTTCGCTTCTTCGTTCGACTTTCGCCAACGAACTCGGATGTGTTTGTAGACCGGCTTCCAGTAGGATTTGACCAGCCGGTTGAAGGCGCGAGCCTTTGCGACCGGGTCGTCGCTCGCCGACCCGATGACCGCGGACCGGCTCGTCGCGGGGAAGGCGCGGCCGCCTTGTCCGATCGCCGTGTCGTCGTCGGTCCAACGGCCCTGGTTCACGAAGGCGACCGTAGCAGAGGGGGGGGGAGGGGGCCATCGGTCGTCCTCGGTGTCCTGCTCGCTGCGCCACCACCACGCGGCGTCGTTCATCGCAGTCTCGCCCCGGTGCCGTTCGTCGGACCATCACCGCGCGGCAATCCAGGGCCGCCCTTCACTGACCAGAATCAGCGCGTTCAACTTGTTCGAGCTCATCTTCAAATGCCTCCGTGCCGGTCTCTACCGACCCAGGAGGCGAGCTCATTAAGTGGGGACGCGTGATTGCTTAATTGTCTTACCCAGCACTTGGGTCCCCAGTCACCGGCGCGGCCGGCGGGGTAAGACAATTAAGCAATCACGCGTCCCCTAATTACGCGGATTCGGTTTTGCGGTTGGCCATCAGCGCGAAGGCGGCGTGGAGGCCGTGGCGCTGGTGCTCGTCGCTTATCTTGCGGGCCCGGGTGCGCACGCCCGTCGGGGTGGGCTCGCGCTGGAGCTTCTCCATCGTCTTGCGCATGTGCTTGCGGGCCTCGTGGACCCGCCAGGCGATGGTGCCCTCGGTGGACTCGAGGACCACGGCGGCCTCCTTGTAGGAGAGGCCTTGGAGGATGGTGAGCACGAGGGTCGTGCGCAGGGTGGGGGAGAGCTTGTCGAAAGCCGAGAGCAGGTGGCCGTAGGTCTCGTGCAGCTCGAGGGCGATCCGGGGGTCGCCGTGGGCATCGACCTGGACCGCGGCTTCGATGCGCGGGTCGTCGATGTCGACGGTCTTGCGCCGTCCGCGGTCGCGCTTCCTGTTCAAGGCCCGATAGAGGGCGATCCGGTAGAGCCAGGTGAAGAACTGGCTGCGCCCTTCGAAGGAGTGGATCTTGGCGTAGGCCCGGAGAAAGGCGTCTTGGGTGATGTCGTCGGCGTCGGACTTGCTGCCCGTCAGATGAAGGGCCAGGGCGAAGATCCGGGGCCTATAGCGGCGGACCAGCTCTTCGAAGGCTCCGTCGTCGCCTGCCTGGACCCGCTTGACCAGCTGGCTGGCCTCGAGGCCCTTTTGCTCTGCCTCACTGAGGGTTTTTTCACGCAATTCCGTCACCGCAGCCCGTTGGAACCCCATTTGTCCATGTCATTGGGTCGGACACCAAATCCACCCGAGGCTTGGCTACGACGTACGGGGCCCGAAGAAGTTTCCCCCGACTTCCTAGAGTACGCACCCCCTCCCGGGTTCATTCCTTCGTTTGCGACGCGTAACTGACTGAAATCATGAGGCGCGGGCCGTGGTAGGGGACCGCTACATCGTGAGCACGTAGAGTTGATCGCATGAAAGTCATCGCTCTTCTCTTCGTAGCTCTCGCGGCGACCACTGCGTGCTCGGATTCGGATGATTCCGATGGGGGAACGGACAGCGCAGTCGATAGCAGCGGCGAGATGTGCGACGAGGCGAACGATGCGTTCACGAGCTTCGTCGCCGCAAACCGGGCGTGCGACACGGCTGGGGATTGCGTGATCATCGGGGATTGTGGGCCGAACGCGGACTTCACGGCCATTCGCCGTGAAGCCGCCGAGGAGGGCCGCCGATTGATGAGCATGCGGTGTTACGGAACCTTCGACGGCCCCACCTATAGCGCGGGCTGTGAAGGCGGAGCCTGCGTCACCGTGCCGACCGGGATGTACTGCGGCATGGCAGCGCCGATCGATTCGGGCATGGACGCGGATGCGGGCGTTGATGGCAGCCTCGATTCCGGTGTGGACGGTGCCGCTGATGTCGGCCCCGATGCGGATTGGGTTGCCGAAGGCGGGGTCGACGGGTCGTTCGACGACGTCTGACCGGCTGCCGTTGGTGGAGGTAGATGGGGACCGTGTCGGCTGCGTCCACGTAGGTGAGGGGGCTGACCTCCCCGAGTACGTCCGCGATTTCGTCGGCGAGCAGCATGGTCAGGTGCCCGCCGGCGGAGCACCCGGCGACCCCGATGCGCCCGGGGTCTAGTCCGTACGTGTGAGACCGAAGTGCTCTACACTCGCGGCCGGGGGGACGATGAATCGATTGACGGTCGGGGCGGCTTGTTTGCTGGCGTTTGGGGGCGGATGCGACATCCCCACTGAACTCTTCGGCCAGGCCTCCGACATGGCCGAGTTCTCTGTTTACTACGCGGAGCTCGGCACGGCCCTCAACGCGGCCGAACAAGGTTGGCCACCGGTCCTCGATGCACTGATCGACGCCGCGACAGAGCCCGGACAGCGTCCCGCCGCATTGGCGGCGGCCGACGCCCTCGTCGGTGACATCGAGACGGTCATCGAAGCGCGGCGCCCCGACGACGCGGAGAGTCACGCGGGCTATCAGGCGGCGCGCCGCATGGTGCAAGAGCGCCGGGCCGCCATCGCCCAGCTGCGCACGTCATGGCAGACGGTCACCGACCCCTTCGAGTCGGTGGAGCCCGTGACCACATTTGGCAATCAGTGGATGGCCGCTCAGCAGCAGTTCATGGCGGCAGCCGGAGGACACAGCCAAGAGGTCTTCGGCCCCGCGGCCCAGCAAGCGGCGGAGGGGACCGGCGTGGCAGACCTCGTCCCGGCGATACCCGCGCCGGGGGCCGCACCGGGAGCCGGGGCCGGGGCCGGCGGCAAGTAGCGGATCGACGCCGATGATGGCGACCGACGCGCGGGGCCCGGTCAACTCGATCGCGCGGTTGACTAGGGACACCCCTAGTCGAGGGCCGTGCATTGGGGGGACGGACCGAACTTTCGAAACTTCTCTGAGGGGTGGAAAGTTTCGAAAGTTCGGTCCGTCCCCTTCCCCCCACCTGCTAGCGTGGTCCCCATGGCCCAAGAACCGCCCGCATCGCGGCCACACGTTGGAACCGCGACTGCCCGGATGGCTGACGGGCGACTCGATTGCCAACCGGCTCGAAACAATTGCGAGCCGATCCTCGGAGTCCTCCGGAAGACGCGGCTCCCCGCCGCTTCGCCTCGGCGCATCCTCGAGATCGCCAGCGGCTCGGGGGTCCACTGCTGTTATCTCGCGACGAACCTCCCCGACGTGCTCTGGCAGCCGACCGACTACGATCCGGAGGCCCTCGGCAGTATCGATGCATGGCGGGCGACCGAGGGCGCGGAGAACCTGCTTCCGGCCAAGCGCCTCGATGTCCTCGACGCGACGTGGCCGGAGCGGTCGTATGAGGCCGTCGTCTGCATCAACATGGTTCATGCCGCCCCCTGGGCTGTAACCGAGGCGTTGATGGCGGTCGCCGCGCGGAGCTTGGTCACGGACGGCGTGCTCTTCATGTACGGCGCGTACCGCGACGGCGGGGCCTATGTCGGGGCGGGCGACCAAGCGTTCGACGACGCGCTTCGACTCAGAGACCCCGAGTGGGGGCTCCGCGACGTCCTCGAGGTGAAGGAAGTGGCCGCGAACCACGGCCTCGTCCTCGAGGAACGCGTGACGATGCCCAAGGACAACCTCTCGCTGATTTTCCGGCAAGCTGTATAGATCGCGTCGTGGTGGACAGATGCAGTTCGCAGCCTGCGCAACCTGTGAACTTCCGCGAACGGCGATTGGTTTCATGCCGCCTATCGACCCCCGCCAACCCCCGGAGGGGGGTCCTCGCCTTGATCGGCTATGGGTGATCTGTTAACCCTAAGGACTCGCGAGAGCGCAGGCATTGGTTTCCTGTCGTAATTTCGGGTGGTTAGCATTGCTTCGCGGCGCTACGGAGGGGCGGCATAGACGCCGCCGCGGAAGGGTTTTCGTCCACCATGTTGTTCGATTGGCTTTACGGCCTGTTCTCGAATGATCTCGCTATCGACCTCGGTACCGCGACGACCCTGATCTATGCCAAGGGCAAGGGGATCGTCTCCTGCGAGCCGTCAGTCGTCGCCGTCCAGCGTGATGGCCGCGGCGGCAAGAAGGTCCTCGCCGTCGGCAAAGAGGCCAAAGAGATGCTCGGGCGGACCCCGGGCAACATCCAGGCCGTGCGTCCCCTCCGTGATGGCGTCATCGCCGACTTCGAGATCACCGAGGCGATGCTTCGCTACTTCATCCAGCGCGCCCACAACCGCCGCACCCTGGTCAAGCCGCGCATCATCATCTGTGTGCCCTTTGGCATCACCGAAGTCGAAAAGCGGGCCGTCAAAGAGAGCGCCGAGAGCGCCGGTGCCCGTGAGGTGTTCTTGATCGAGGAGCCGATGGCGGCCGCCATCGGTGCCGGTCTGCCGATCACCGAGCCGAGCGGCAACATGATCGTCGACATCGGCGGCGGCACGACTGAAGTCGCGGTCATATCCCTCGCCGGCATCGTGTACTCGCAGTCGGTGCGGGTCGGTGGCGACAAGATGGACGAAGCGATCGTCGCTTACATGAAGCGTAAGTATAACCTGCTCATCGGTGAACAGACCGCCGAGCGGGTCAAGTGCACCGTCGGGAACGCTCACCCGGGGGAGCAGGTGCAGACGATGGAGGTAAAGGGCCGTGACCTGGTCGCCGGTGTACCCAAGACCGTGGTGGTCAACGGGGACGAAATCCGCGACGCCTTGAGCGAGCCCATCAACGCCATCGTCGAAGCCGTCATGACCGCCCTCGAACGAACGCCGCCGGAGCTGTCCGCGGACATCGTGGACAAGGGTGTCGTGCTCACCGGCGGAGGAGCGCTCCTCGCCGACCTCGATGTGCTGCTGAGAGAAGAGACGGGGCTTCCGGTGATGGTATCGGATGACCCCATAAGCGCCGTGGTCATCGGCTCGGGCAAGACCCTCGACCACCTCGACCTCCTCAAGGAAGTCACGATCTCGTAGAGGTCGTTGGCCTCCGCCGGCTAGTCCGAATCCGTCGTGAATTTCTTCCGCCGATTCCGTGATGCGGCCCTGGTCGCGGCTCTTCTCGCGATCCCCTTCTTTTTCCTGAAGGCCAACCTGACGGATCCGTCGCGGACCTCCTGGCTGGACCGCGTCGTGCTCCAGGTGAGCGCGCCGATCCAATACGCCGCCACCGAGGCGGCCGGTGGGGTGTCCGCCATCGTCGAAGAGTACGTCTGGCTCGTCGACGTCAAGGCCGACAATGAAGCGCTGACCCACGACAACGCGCGCCTCCGGCAGCGGGTCCGGGAGCTCGGTCACGAGGCCCGAGAGAACGAACGCATGCGCTCGCTGCTCTCGCTCCGCGACGAGCTCCCCGGCGAGACGATGACCGCCGCGGTGATCGGAAAAGAGGTGTCGCCTCACTTCCGCGTCGTTCGGGTGCGCATCGACCGCGGCGAGCGCGACCTGCTTCGCCCGGGCATGCCCGTCGTTTCATCCGAGGGCCTGGTCGGACAGATTCGCCGGACCTGGGGTCGCTACAGCGACGTATTGCTGACCGTGGATCGGACCAGCGCCATCGACGTCGTCATCGATCGCACCGGCGCTCGGGGCATGCTCCGGGGCACCGGGGAGTCGGACCGCTATCTCTGTCGCATTCAATACTTGCAGCGCACCGACGAAGTCGAAGTGGGCGACGAGATCTACACCTCCGGCCTGGGTCAGCGCTTCCCCTCCAACATCCTCATCGGCCACGTGACCCGCGTGATGCGCCAGGACTTCGGCCTCTACCAAGAGGTGGAAGTCTCCCCGGCGGTGAACTTCTCGGCCGTTGAAGAGGTGCTCATCCTGACCGCGGGCTCTCGAGAACAGGCGGTGGTCGAAGGCCTCCGGGACGAGTCGCTCTTCGGGGACCGGCCTCGATGAGGAACGTCGCCCTCATCGCCCTCGGATTCTCGCTGCTCGTGATGGGGGCCGCGGCGGCGACTTTCGTACCCTTCCACGCCGTCGCGCCGAACTTGCTGCTCCCGGTGGTGATCTTCCTCGGCGTGACCCACGAAGTGCACATCGTCCGCGGGGCGGCGCTCTCCTTCGTCTTCGGCTACCTCTTCGACGCGTTTACGGGGAGCCCCATGGGCTTGATGACCTTCGTCCTCGTCGCGACCTTCATCGTCTCCCGCTTCGCCGGCCTGCGCCTCTTTCTCCGGGGGCCGATCTTTCAGATCCTGCTCACCTTCTTCGTCGCGGTGTTGGCCGGGGGGACCATCCTCGCGCTCCGGGCCATCTTCGAAAAGCCCGCGCCTTTCCCGGCGGGCACCGTCGAAGACCACGTCCTGACCCTGCTCATCCCCGCCGCGACGACCGCCCTCGTCTCTCCCCTCGTTTTCGCCGCTGTTCGCCGCATAGAGTCCCTCGCGGTTCGGAAACGTGAAGAGAGGCCGGCGACGCCGTGACCCTGCTTTCGCAGCGCCGCGAGGTCGGAGAGTTCAAGAAGCGCTACAAGTGGATGGCGCTCGTCGTCCTCGGAGTGTTCTCCATATTGGCCGTGCGGGTCATTCAGCTTCAGACCCTCGACTACGACCACTACGCCGCGATCGCTCAAGAGAACATCACCAAGACCATCCCCCTGCCGGCCACCCGGGGCATCGTCACCGACACCGCCGGCCGGGTCATCGCGAGCAATCGCCCGGCCTACAACGTCTTCATCACACCCCAGCTGGTCAGCGAAGAAGACATCGAGCGGGTCGCGGAGCTCATGGGGCTCGACCCCGAAGAAAAAGCCGTGCTCATCCAGCGGGTTGCCGACGTGCCCCGTCGCCGGCGTTCGCACCAGATCGCGATGTTCACGGAGATCGAGCGTGACCAGTTGGCCGCCCTCGAGACCCATGGCCAGGAGCTCCCCGGGGTCGACGTGGTCGCCGTCCCCGTGCGCGAGTACGCCTACGGAAATCTCGGCGCCCATACCATCGGCTACCTCAACGAGGTGAGCGCCGAAGACATCGAAGGTCACCCCGGCCAGGGCTATCGCGCGGGCGACCGCATGGGCCGCAACGGAGTCGAACGGGCTTGGGAGAGCTATCTCCGGGGCCGTGATGGGTACCGCCGCGTGCTCGTCGACGCCCGGGGCACTGTCCGAGACCACACGCGGGAAGAGCGGGCCCGGGAAGACCGGCGAGAGGCCGTGCCGGGGCGCGACGTCACCCTCACGGTGGACATGGAGCTGATGCGCACCATCGACCGTGCGTTCCGCGGTCATCCTTCGGGGGCGGTCGTCGTCGTTGACGTGAGGACCGGGCGCCTCCGCGCGCTCTACTCGAAGCCCAGCTACGACTTGAACGAGATGAGCGGTCGCCTCTCGGTCGAGCGCTACACCGAGATGCGGGACAACCCGTTTCGTCCACTCATCGACAAGACGCTCTACGAGAGCTTCTTCCCGGGCTCGACCTTCAAGGTGATCACGGCCCTCGCGGCCCTCGAGGACGGGGTCTTCGACCCGGTAACGCGTGTCGACTGCCCGGGCTTCTTCGAGATCGGAAACGACCGTAAGCGCTGCACTTCCGCTCACGGCGAGGTCGACATGCGCCGAGCGATCGTCGCCTCCTGCAACGTCTACTTCTGGACGATGGCTCTCGAGGTCGGCCTCGAGCGTTTGAACCGCTTCGGTCGCGACCTCGGCTTCGGCGAGCGAACGGGAGTGGGCATCAACTCCGAGGCCAGCGGTTTCTTGCCCTCCCGCGAGTGGTATACGAATCACTTCGGCCGTTTCCGCGTCGGTTACACCCTCGACGCCGCCATCGGCCAGGGCAATACCCGGTCGACGCTGGTTCAACTCGCCATGGCCTACGCCGCGATCGCCAACGGCGGCACGCTCTTCGTGCCGCAACTCATCGAGCGCGTCGGCTCCCCGGACGGCCAGGCCATCGAGGAGTTCGAGCCGCGGGTTCGGCGCCGCATCTCGGTAGGCCAGGAGCACCTGGCCTACGTCGTCGACGGCCTCTACGGCGTCGTGAACGACCCGAACGGGACGGCCTTCGACGCGCGCATCGAGGACGGCGTCCCGGTCGCTGGAAAGACCGGGACCGCCCAGGTGCAGCGCAGTCGGCCCCGGGCCGGCCTCGACCCCGGCCGCGCCTGGTTCTTCAATCGGGACCATGCGTGGTTCGCCGGATTCGCTCCCGCTGGGGCCCCGGAGGTCGCCATCGTGGTGCTGGTCGAGCACGGGGGCGGCGGTGGTCGTTACGCGGCGCCCATCGCGATGCAGATCCTCCAGGACTATTTCGGTAACCGTGCCACGGCGGCGACGCGGTCCGGGAGTTCCACGGCCCTCGCCCGGGGGGCTCGCTGATGGCCACCCTGGTCAGGGGCTTTCGCGACCAGTTCGACTGGGCGCTCTTCGTGGCCGTGTCCGCCATCGCCGTGATCGGCGTCGTGAACCTCTACAGCGCGACGAGCGCCGCAGGCAGTGGGCTCCAGGGGCTCTACATTCAGCAGATCTACTGGCTCACCCTGGGGGCCGGGGTCGCGGTCCTCGTCGCCGCCATCGACTACCGCGTGTACGAACGCACCGGGTGGTTCGCCTACGGCATCGGCGTCGTGCTGCTCATCCTGGTATTCCTCCTCGGCAATACTATTCGCGGCTCGACGCGCTGGATCAACATCGGCTCGTTCACGCTCCAGCCGTCCGAGTTGATGAAGATCTTTCTGATCATCGCCCTCGCGAAGTACCTGCACAACGACCCCAAGACCGATGGGCGTACGCTCAAGGACCTGGTGGTACCCGGTCTCATCCTGGTCGTGCCGATGATCCTCATCCTGCTCCAGCCCGACCTCGGGACCGCGATGATCTGCGCGTTCATCTTCGGCACCATCATGATGCTCACCAAGCTGAAGCTGCGGTCGCTCTTCACCCTCGCCGCTGCTTTCGTGCTCAGCGCGCCTCTGACCTGGACTTACCTGCTCCGGGACTATCAGCGCGGGCGGCTGACCGCGTTCCTCAATCCCGAGGCCGACCTCCTCGACACGGGCTGGCACGCCCACCAGTCGCTGGTGGCGATTGGCTCGGGCGGCGTATTCGGCAAGGGGTACATGCAGGGCACCCAAAACCAATACCGCTTCCTGCCCGATCAGTTCTCCGACTTTCCCTTCTCGGTGTGGTCCGAAGAGCAAGGCCTCTTGGGGGCGCTGCTCATTCTCGGTCTCTACTTCTTCATCATCCTCTGGGGCCTCAAGATCGCGAGCCAGGCCAAGGACCGCTTCGGCGCCGTCGTGGCCGTCGGGGTGAGCGCTCTGATCTTCTGGCACACCATCATCAACATCGGCATGGTCTGCGGCCTCTTGCCGGTCGTTGGCGTGACCCTTCCTCTCTTCAGCTACGGCGGCTCGAGCGTGCTGACGATCATGATCGGCGTCGGGCTCCTGATGAACGTCTCCATTCGTCGGTTCAGTTTCTGACCCGAAGCCCGACCTCGGCGTGGTACCTCGGGGCCATGCGAACGAAGGTGGGAGTCGTGCAGATGACCTCGACGGGGGACGTCGAAGCCAACTGCGAGAGCGCGGAGCGCATGATTCGGCGAGGCGCCGATGACGGAGCGAAGCTCATCGTCCTCCCCGAGTGTTTCGCCTACCTCGGGCCCGAGGCCGGCAAGCTGGACATCGCCGAGGACGTGGACGACCAGTCGCCGGGGCCGATCCTCGGTCGCTTCCTCGCCCTCGCTTCGTCTCTCGGGGTCGAACTGGTCCTCGGAGGCTTCTGGGAGAAGGGCGTTCAGGCGAGCCACGTGCGGAACGCCTGCGTGCACGTGGACGCCGCCGGCAAGATCACGTCGGTGTACCGCAAGATCCACCTCTTCGACGTCGACCTCCCGGACGGCACCAAGCTCCTCGAGTCCGAGACCGTCGAGCCCGGAACCGAGGTGGTCGTCGCCGATGCGTGCTTTGGCAAGCTCGGCCTCTCGGTTTGCTACGACCTACGCTTTCCCGAGCTCTACCGCCGCCTCGTCGATGACGGCGCGGTCGCCCTCGCCATCCCGGCGGCCTTCACGCTGACCACGGGTAAAGACCACTGGCACGTGCTGCTTCGCGCCCGGGCCATCGAGACCCAGAGCTACGTGCTCGCCGCGGCGCAGTTCGGCCACCACTACGGCCGCCGCGTGAGCTACGGCCACGCCCTCATCGCCGACCCCTGGGGCACGGTCCTCGCGGAGTGTGGGGACGGCGAAGGCGTCGCTGTCGCGACGGTGGACGACGCGGTCGTCGATCGGGTTCGCAAGGCGATCCCGTGCCTGACCCACCGGCGCCTCTGACGAGAGCGAAACAGCGTCGGACAGAGCGTGAGACACAAGCGAGGTGGTCTCGGTTTCGCGCAGCCCACGGAGCCTACGCATCGTAGGTGAGTAGGCAGCGCAGAAAGCGAGGGCAGATCGCGCCGTGAATCGCGATTTGGACGACCCTGTTTATCTGACCAAGGAGAGGTGGGGGACCGGCGCGTAGGCGCTCAGCTGTCCGCTCTCTTCGCCGACGTAGACCCAGCCGCGTTCGTCGACGCGGATGACGTCGGGCACGAGGTCGCAGGGCAGGGCCGCGCCGAGGGGCTGACCGTCGGCGGGGCGAACGATGTGCACCGACGCCGAGGGGATGAAGAGGGCGCCGCCGCGCAGCACGGGCTCTAGGCGCCGGGGCACGTCATCGGCAATCGGGTCCGAGAGCTGGAGGGTCCACCGGACGGAGCCGTCGCCGAGGTCGAGGGCGGTCACCTTGCCCGAGGGCGTATTGGTGATGAAGACGTCATCGACGGCGAGGGACGCGCCGCCGACGCCGAGGCCCGGGTCGGAGGTCATCCAGCTGAGGCTTCCGTCCGAAACGTCGACGCAGGCGATGCTGCCGCGGCGCTTTCCACCGATGGCGATCACCGCCCGGCGTCCGGCGCGGATCGGTGCCGCCGACGGGGCGGCGGGCAGTTCGACGCGGAAGTGCACCGCGCCGCTATAGAGGTCGAGGCCGATGAGTTGACCCGTCCGGCCTCCCGGCTCACCGCTGACCCCGATCACCGTTTCGCCGATGACGATGGGCTCGAAGCAGAAGCGTGAACCATCCGAGTGGCGCCAGATCACCTCGCCGGCGGCGGCGTCGATGGCGTCGAGGGTCCCGTCTCCGGAGGCGACGAGGAGCACTCGCCCAGCCCGCGTGACGCGCAGCGCGCCGGCGCCCTTCTTGGCGTAGTCGAAGCGATGTTCGCCGTTCCGCAGGTCGACGGCGACGAGGCGCCCGGGTCCATCCGGGAGAACGACCGTCGGAGGTACGGGGCCCCCGCCGACGAAGATGGCGCGGCGGACTCCGTGGTAGGGCGCGATGCGTGTCGTGGCGAAGGCCTCGCCGTCCCCGACATTGCAGAGCTCGACCTCGGAGTCGCCGGAGATGCGCACCATGACCTGGCCGGCCATATGCGTGCTGCCACCGATGCCCTCACGGACCCAGAGGACGGCGCCGTCGTCGCGGCTGAGCGCGACCGCGCGCCGAGGCGTCGCGACGATCAGGCGATCACCGCAGAAGAAGGTCGACGTCGCGTCGAGTTCGTCGACATCGGCGCCCCAGCGCTCGGTCAGGCGCAGCTTGCCCGTCGGCGCCGGGAGCATCGGGGGCGGAGCGGAGGCCGGGTGGTGGTTGCGGGACTCCGCGGCTCGCAGGCGATCGGCGTCGGCGTTTACGAATCCGTCGTCACGGCGCCGGGCCCGGATTCGGCGACGAAGCGCACGGACCTCTTCCCGGAGGTTCCTTACCTTGAGGTTGCGAGTCTGGCTCCGGTCGGTCGCGACCATCGCGCGGATGACGTCGGAGGCGAGGCGCAGGATAGGCAGTGCGGCCTGGGATACGTCGAGGGCCGGGAGGGTGAACGGTCGGTCCTTGCGCCCGAGGGTCAGCGTCACGTCGTCCTCGAAGCGCACGCCGATCGTGAAGTTGCCCGAGTTGAGACGCACGTTTGCGGCGCGGTCTCCGTCCCAGGCGTCGACGAGCATGCGCACCGCGGTGACCATGCGTGCGATGGCGGGTACGATGGGGCCTTCCGCCAGTACGTGGCGGTGCCCCCGGGCCCACGCCCAGAGCTCGCCGCGGAAGAGCAGGGCGTGCACATCCGCCCGGGATGCGCCGTCGGTGCCGGCGACGCCGCCGGAGGGGATGCGCGCGCGGAAGCCGAAGGAGAGGCAGACGTCCTCGGGCGGTTCGGCGAGGGCCCCGCCGGTGCGCTCGACGAGGCGCGGGCCCCGGCCGCCGAGGCGCGAGACTGCTGTGGCCTCGGCGCGGTCCGCGAGGCGAGCGAGGACCTCGCCGGCGGTGTTGCGCCCGCGCATGAGCGCGTCCTGGTGAAGGTGCTCAGCGCAGGTGTCGAGGAGCGAGCGAAGCGAGACCCGGTGGTCGAGGATGATCACCTCGGGAACGGAGCCGGTCTCGTAGAGGCTCACCAAGGCGTTGTCGCCGCGCCGGACGATGGCGACCTCGAGGGGGGCGTCGACGAGGGGCAGGAGCGCTTTCTGCTGCCGCCCGGACGAGAGCCCGATGAGGGCCCCCACCAGATCCGCCAGAGGCGGCACCTCGGCTTCCTCGGTCGCGTCCCCGTAGAGGAGCGTCGAAAGGGTGGACGGGAGTACCGGAGCGGGAATTCCGGGACGCGTGATGTTTGATATCGCTTCGAGTTCCATCGGGAGCCGTTGGCCGAAACGAAATGTTAGGGTCCCCAGCACAGGCTCTCCAGAAAACGGATCGGATCGCAGGATGTTGACAGGGCACGATCAATTCGTAGGGGCGGTGGTGGTCGTCGTCTTCAAGGAGGGACGGGTCCTCGGGTTGCGCCGGGCTCCTACGAAGGACGCCGGGGCGGGTTTGTGGGAATGCGTCTCCGGGCGCATCGAAGTCGACGAGGCCCCGTTCGATGCGGCGTGCCGAGAGACGACGGAAGAGACCGGCCTCGACGTGACCCTCGAAGAGCGCCCCATCGACGCGTACACGGCGCGCCGCGGCGAGGCGCCGATGCTCGTCGTCTGTTACCGCGCCGATTGGAACGGCGGCGAGGTCACGCGTAGCGACGAGCACGACGCCCACGAGTGGCTCACCCCCGCCGGGTTCGCCGAACGCACGACGTGGACGCGCCTCGCCGAGGCGGTTCACGCCGCAGGTCGCGCGTCTCGCGGAGCGTTCGATCGCGGTTGACGCCAGAGCGTGACCGCGCATCGCCGTTCGTCACGTCGCGCCCTCGTGCATGGAAGGGCAGAGCACAGGCAGCCAGTACGAGGGCGGCGTTCTGTGACGTGGATTCCATCTTCCGGCCCACGTCGGGGCGTAGCTGAGGTGGCGGCGGCGGAGGGCCCGAGTTCGTCGCGAGCGTCGCGAGAGCCATCCGAGGACCCCGTTCATAGCCGGTGGGCCCGCTCGAGCCCCCGTGTGTTAGCTTCTGTCGACACAGCGGGCATGGGTACGTGGTTGCTTGCGGTGCCAACGAGGAGGGGACGGCGTGAACGTTCGGGGCGTGAGTGTGTTGGTCGCGATCTGCACCGCGGCCACGTTGCTCGGTGTCGCGTGCGGAGACTCGGCCATCGACCCGGGGGCCGATAGCGGCGCGGGCTCCGACGGGGGCCTCGACGGCGGGGACCGTGACGGGGCGACCGGGCCCGATGCCGACGCAGGCGACGACAGTGGAATGGTGCGCGACTCGGCTGTCGCGGACGACGGCCTGCGTCCGGTGCTCTCGGGCTTCCGGGTGGAGAACGCCCACCGAGATCGAGTCTACTTCGACAGCAGCGAGCCCATCACGGCCGCCACGGCGACGGGCTTCGTCGTCTCCGGCAGGTCCGCCGTCGGCATCTACGCCGAGCCGATCAGCCTGACGGGGCACTACCTCCTCGTGGACGCGGCTTTCGACTACTGGGACACCACTACGGTCCGGTATGACGGGACTGGAGACGTGCAGGATCTCGAAGGCAACGGCCTCCACGAGTTCAGCCTTCAGTACGTCGACAACCTCCTGCCCGAGCCGGAAGCGACCGATCGCCTCTTCTTCGTCGACGCGTCCGCGAGCAGCTCGGGGGACGGCCGGTCCGAGGCCGAGGCCTTCAAGACCATCCAAGAGGGCTTCGACGCCATCGCCGGCGAAAGCACTCCCGAGGGCACCACCTTGTGGATCAAAGCGGGAGACTACGGCGGCGAGTCGATCGACATGACGACGAGCGGCACGCCGGACAAACCGATCAAGGTCATCGGCTATCGGGACGCACCCGGCGACATCACCGCCATGTACTGGACCTACGGCAAGACCAACCCCCTCGTGGCGTCGGAGATGCCGCTCCTCGATGGTGGATCAACCGTCGAGCGGGCGATTCAGTTCAACAGCGACTACGTCATCTACCGAAACCTCCAGGCCAGGGACTACTACCGGACCTTCGTCGCGGAGGGCTCGCCCGAGGGCGTTGTCGTGGACAACTGCCTCGTGAACAACACCTTCAGAACCCACGGCAACGGCATCGGGTTCAAGGGACTGACGGCGACGCGAAACCGCATCATCAACTCGACGGTGGTCAACGCGTCCATGCTGAACTTCGCGATGCGGGGCAGCTACAGCCTCGTCGAGAACTGCCGGTCCTACGGCGATGACCGCGGCAACGCGACGGACTACTACCTGGACGTCAAGGGAAGCCACCACGTCATCCGGGAGAACCTGCTGCATCGCGCAGAACACAACGGCCATGTCGGGCATGGGCTGTCGCTCAAGGGGCGAGCTATCGACAACAGCGAGACGGCAGTCTGGGTTGGGGAGCACACCTTGATCGAGCGCTGCGAGGTCAACAACATCCGCCTCGCGATTCACTTCGGCCACAAAGAGGTGCGCTACAACGTGGTCCGAGACATCACTATTACCGGAGACGCTGCCCTCTCCGAGAACGGCAATGGCGGCATTCTGGTGCTCAACAGCTCACACAATCTCTTCGAGCGCATCTCGGTCGACATCGAGGGCGGCTATGCGATCCGCCTCGGCGCGACGTCTGAGGACCGGATCAGCGAGCACGGCGCCCACGACAACATCATCCGCAACTCCATCTTCAGAGGAGGGTCGGTTGCGGTGCAGGTCGGCTCCGACGGCGACTCGACGCAAGACCGGGACACCTTCGGAAACCAGATCGAGAACTGCACCTTCGTCGGTCACGAGTACCTCGAGTCCAATCCCAACGGGAGGGTTCAGTCCGGTAATCAGCTCACCAACTGCATCGTCGACGGTACGAACCGCCGGACCTCAGTCGGCGGGAACCCCTCGTCGTTCACTTTTCGCTACACGAACTTCCACGAAAACGCCTTCCCGGAAGAGGCCGGTGAGGGAAACATGTCGGTCGATCCACAGTTCGTGGATGCGTCCGGTGGGGACCTCACGCCGCGGAATCCGGCGCTCGCTGCGGGTTTGCCCCTCGAAGGGGTGGCGTACGACTACGACGCACACGAACGAGACGAAGTGGCGCCGACCGTCGGGGCCTCCGAGGTTCCGTGAATCGCCGAGGCGGCTCTTCGGTGCCGCCCGGCAGCCGAACGAGCGCCGTCCGCTTCAGGTGTCTGAAGCCTGAGGCACCGCGGAGACCGAAGGCCCCCGCTTGCGCCAAGCGGCCGGCGAGACGCCGTTCCATCGGAGGAATGCCCGGTGGAACGAGCTGCGGTTGCCGTAGCCGAGACGCCACACGACGTCATCGATGCTCAGGGACGGCGCGCTGAGGTACTCCTCGGCGCGCCGCCGGAGCACGTGGTCGAGGACCGCGCGATAGGAGGTCTTCTCTTCTGAGAGGCGTCGCTGGAGGGTCCGGGGCGAGACGCCGATCTCCTTGGCGACCTCCGTCGTTCCGCAGGTCGCGGGACGGTCTGCAGCGAGCAAGAGCGAGAGTATCTGGGAGGTGATCTTCCCGGCGGCGGCATTCCTCAGGTGGTCGAGGGCACCCGCGAGCTGGGCGAGGACCACGGGGTCGTAGGCGAGGAATGCGGTGGTCGCTTCTTCGAGGCCCCAGCGCATGACGAGCTCGTCGCCGCCGTAGGTGATCGGACAACCGAAGAACGCGTCGTGGGCGCCGGCGTGGGCGGGGCGCAGGAAGGGAAAGGTCACCTGGCGCGGGGAGAGGGACCGGCCCGCGAGGTGCTCCGGGAACGCGACCCAGTGGGCAGCCACGGACTCGGCGATTTGAGGCGTCGGTGTGACGATCCCGTCCCGCCATCGAGCGCGGACGACGAACTCATCCCCTTCGGTGGCCGCCTGGCCGGTGATGGTGTTCGAGAAGAGCGCCGTGTGTTTCATGTAGGCGCCGAAAGCATCCTGAACCGACCGCGAGGCGCCCATGTAGTGGCCGAGGACCGGAACCAGGCCGCGGATGGCCGCCGCACCGGAGCGGAGGGCAAACGCCGGGTCTTCGGACCGAGCCGCGAGGGCGCCCCAGAGCGCTTGCATCGAGCGCACGGGGATGCGCCGTGCCGGAGGTTTGAAGAGCTCTTCTTCGAGCCCGGCCACGGTCAGCACGGCGTCGATGTCGAATTGCGAGCGCTCAGCCCAGGCGAGTAGATGCGTGCCGACGGTGTTGATGATCCACAGGTCGGGGTCGGCGGCCACCGGCCGGAGGATGGCATGCGAAGAGAGAGAGCTGGCGGCATTTGTGATGGAGCCCCGCGGTCCGGTGGCTAGGTTCATGATCAGTGTCCCCCTCCACTCACAGCCGCGGCGTCCAAGTCACCCACTGGCTCAGCGCGGCCGGTATTTTCGCCCTCCTACCGATGGGCGTCGCCATGGCGGGCATGGCTGAGGACGACCCGACCCGCCTCTTGCTCACCCGCCTGCACGTCGTGGTGGGAATCGCGACGGCGCTACTCACCGTGTTGCGATTGATTTTCATCGCGAAGGGGCCCCGCCCCGAGCCCCTCGAGATGAGCACGCTGCACCACCTCGGCATCAAGGGCACCCACGTACTGCTCTACGTCATGCTCTTTGCGATCCTGGGCTCTGGCCTGTCCCTCTTTGGTGGAGGCGAACTCGCCGCCTATCTCTCCGGAGCGAGCGCCACGGCACCGGACTTCAGCGAGCTTCCGCCCCGTGCTGCCCACGGCAACCTTCCGATCGCCTACCTCGTCGTCGTGGTGGCGCATGTGGCCGGGTCGGTTCTTCACGAGGTTCGCCGCGGCGGCGTGCTTCGACGCATTGGCATCCCTCGCCGCGGCTGACGAGAGGAGTTCACTATGGTGGTTGGAGGTACTGCGCCGATCTTCCGTGTGGTCTTCGTCCACCTCGGCGCCTACCTCTTCGCCTTCGTCGCCGGATCTGGCCTCGCCGTCGGGGCCTTCGAACTCTTCGGGGAGCACGCGACCTTGCCGCCGATGCCCCTCACGGTCATCGGGGCCGCCCTCTCCATATTTCTCGGTTTTCGGACGAACGCGGCCTACGGCCGCTACTGGGAAGCGCGCACGCTTTGGGGACGCGTGGTCAACGCCTCCCGGCACGTGGCGCATCAAGCCCTCGCCTATCTTCCCGGCGATGTCGGCGATACCGCTGCGTCCGTGGCCCCTCCCTCGCCGGTGGCCGAGGCCTTGATCGTCCGCCAGGCGATCTATGCCCACGTGCTGCGTTGTCATTGCCGCGGCCAGGACCCGGCGGCGGATCAACACATCGTGCGCCTCGCTTCCGACGAGCAGGTGCGGGCCCTCGGGGTGACGACCAACCCACCGGCGCTCCTTCTACGACGATCCCTCGTCTCTCTCTCGGAGGCCGCGGCCCGGGGTGAGCTCTCCGAAGAGAAACTCCGCAGCTTCGACGCCAGCATTCGGGCGTTGATCGACGCCCAAGGGGGCATCGAGCGCATCCTCAAGACGCCGTTGCCCGTCTCCTACACCTACTATGCTCGGCGAATCACGGTGCTCTATGGCCTCCTCCTGCCGTGGGCGTTGACCGGTCACCTCGGCCTCCTGACCCTCCTCATCGCGCCATCCGTTGCGATGGTCTTTCTTCTGATCGACAACGCTGGCGACATCATCGAGCGGCCCTTCTCCCCCGGGGCTTTCGGGCTCCCGCTCTCGTCCCTCAGCCTGACGATCGAGCGGAACCTGAGGGAGCTGGTGGTGGACCCGAGTGAGCTTCCCGCGCCTGAGGCGATCGGTGGCCCGAAGAAGAACGTCCTGATGTGAGGGCGTGCATTCTGCTGCACCCTCGCTGAGCAGGTATGCTCTCGCCATGAGGGTCGAAATACTGGTCGTGGTGTGGGTCGCGGTGCTCGTCACGGCGTGCGGAGATGACGGTGCGCCGAGCGATGCCGGGGGCGACTCGGGGGCTATCGATACTGGCGCTCCGAGTGACGCTGGCGACGCGGGGGACGCCGGCGATGCCGATGTGGGCGCACCGGACGCCGGCTCGACATCGATCGCGGAAGCCGACCTGGCCCCGCACCTCGCCGCCGCCTGGTGCAACGCCAATAGGCCGTGCTGCGAGGTCGACTCGATGGTGCCCGGAGATTGCGTAGCGGCCGCCCAGGCGGACATCGAGAGGATCCTGATGCGACCCCGCGACGGGATGGCCTACGACGCCGCCGAGGCGGGGCGCTGCGTCGCCGCCCTCGAAGCGCTCTCGACGGATTGCAGCGCGGCCCGGGCCAGCGCCTACGACTACCAGCGCCCGTGCTCGTTCGTCATCGACGGGACCGCGCCGCCCGGCGACGTTTGCGAAACCGCCGAGCAGTGCGATCGGCCGGCGGGGGGAATCGGAAGCTCTGCCACGGGCTATGTCGGCTGCGCCCCCTATGGCGGCGTCGCTGACAAGCGCTGCCGCGCCTTCGTGCCCACGACGACCGTCGGCGCCGCCTGCGAGATGGCGTTCATGGGCGAAGAGACGACAGTCTCGGTCTGCGCCGGCGGTGACCTCTACTGTGGCGTGGGCGTGTGCCGCGAGGCCCAGGCTCTCGGGGAGCCGTGCGGTTCTTCGGAGAGTAGGTGTGGTGTCGACGCCTACTGCGAAGCCGGTGCCATCGTGTGCACCGCGCGGCCCGGAGATGGAGACGCGTGCACTATCGACGGCGAGTCGTGCATCGCCGGCCTCGAGTGCGCCTCGGATACCTGCCAGCGCACTGCACCCCTTCGCATCCCGAACCTCTGCCTCGGCCTCGCCTGCGTCGCCCAAGAACTCGCCTGCGCGCCGGTTCCGTAAGCCGACGCAACGCGAGCTGCACTACTCTTCCTTCTCGAAGAGCGACCTCAACGAGCGGTAGAGCTTGACGACGACATCGATGTCGTCCTTCAGTGTCCGTGGTTGCCCCAGAGCCCAAGCAAGCCCCTTGGTGTGGTCTCTCCGTGCGCGCACCGCCTTCGTGAAGGCCTCGGCCTCGGTCGCGACGGCAGCCTGCCTCCGGTCCTTGGCCACGGCGACGCCGGCCGTGGCTGTGGCGGCGTCGAAGAGGTAGAGCTTGCGGATGAGTTCTGCCTCGCCGGCGTCCAGCCAGGTGCCGTGCTCCGCGCAAACGTCGATCTCCACGCCGGACGCGGTCGAGGGTTCCATCGTCGCTTGGCACACGGGGCAGCTTGCTTCTTTGGTGGCGGCCGCTCGAAAGGGCCCGCCTTCTGCCTTGGCTTGGGGCTCTTCCTGTCCTCTTTCCGCGGCCATCGCGTAGGAGCGCTGCAGCAATTCTGGGAGTTGGTTCGCCACCAGGAGTTGGCTGGCTGCATTGTCGAAAAACGCTCCCTGGCAGGGTCGACAACCCCACACCCGGTCCTCCTCGGAGAGGCTCTCGAGGTCCCCCCGACACCGCGGGCACATCATGGCGGTCAGCGCGGGCTCACGTTGAAGTGGTGGAGGACGCCCGTGTCATAGCTTGCGTGATCGCTCACGTGCAGGGTCCAGGTCCCGACGACGGTGTGCGTCCCGAGGTCGATCGTCGCGCGATGCTCGAAGTCGTCTGCCGAGTCGCCCTGGCGGTCGGTGAGAACGTGTCGTGAGCCGTCGGGTGCTTCGACCCAGACGACGAGGTCACCACGCCAGCTGTGGGTGATGCGCACGGCGACCTCGGCTCGGCGCGACGAGGCCGGGTGGGCGACGTCGATCGTGGTTTGCACGCCGGCGGCGTCCGCGTCTGGGATCGCGAGGTCCAAGAGGCACTCGCCCTCGTGGGCCCAGGCCGCCATTCCTTGGCGCTGGCAATTGCCCTCGAAGGTCTGCCCGTTGCAGGTGCACACGGGGGCATAGAGGCCGCGACAGTAGATCGGACCCGCGGGCTCCGCTACGCAGATGCCGGGCTGCTCTGAGGTGCACGTCGGCCCTTCGGTCCAGCCCCGATCGCAGACCAAGCCCTCTTCGCAGAGCGTCCGGTCGCCGCATGCATCGCCCGCGCCGACGATCGGCGGGCAGTAGCGCTCGGTGCATGCCCACCGGCCACCGCTGCACGAGCAGGTATTGCATCCGTCGTCGGTCGTATCGCCCTCGGCGCATTCCATCGGCGTCGTGCATTGCCAACCGCATCGCCCGGCCTCGCAGACCGCCGCGCCCAGGCAGAGGATGTGGTGGTAGGGGTTGTCGATGAGCGAACAGTCGGAGGTCTCGCCGCAGGTACCTGCCGAGCGGCAGGTCCGGTCCCCGGCGCAGTAGAGGGCGTCGCCGCAATCGGCGGTGGTCGAACAGGCATCGCCCTCGGACCCCGGGGCGACGGGCTGGCAGCTGAGGAAACATGGCCAGGTGATGCACCGAACGACCTCGTTCGGGCACTGAGTTCCGGCGGGGCAGTCTGCATCACCGAGGCAGCCCTTGCCGAAGGCCTCGACGGCCCCGACGCGGAAGCCCCAAGCGGTCACGGAGTAATCGCTGACCAGGCGAACACCGAGGTTTCCGGTCTCATATTCGCGGGTCGTGAAGGCTTCGAGGACTCCGGTAAAGGTGTCGAGGGTCTCCTCGGTGTCGAGGTCGACCACATGCACGAAATCGTAGCCGCGTTCGGTCTCGAGGCGGTCGAAGCGGATTCGAGCGCGGTCTGCGCCGCCGGAGAAGCGACGCAGGTCGGTCACTTCGTCGGTGTCGTTTGCATACGGGTGTGCGCTCTCGGTCGACGGGAGCTCGACGGTGGCCCAGACGTCGGTTCCGGGGCTGGGCGGGTCCGTGGGGGCCGCCGCGAAATCGAACTCGAGGCGCCAGGTGGCGAGGTGGCCGACGTCGCGCGCCGCGTGGTCGCTCACGCCGAGGGTCCATAGGCCGTCCGCAGGTTCGCCTTCGAAGGCTGTCGTGACGTCTTCGAAGATCGATAGGTTGTCTTCTCCGCCGCCGACGCGGTCGTGGAGGACGTGCTCGGTGCCGGCGGGGGAGCGGAGGACGACCCGCAGATCCCCTCGCCACGTGTGACCGATCGTGACGCCTACGTGCAGCCGGGCCACGCTCGCGGGCGGCCGGTCGACGAGGATCGAAGCTTCGACCCCGGCGGGGTCTGCATCCGGAATGGTGAGGCGCTCGGTGTCATAGAACCGCGTCTGCGCTCGGCAGACGCCCTCGGCAGGGCACGGCGGCCCCTCCGGGATGCAGACTCGGAAATCGCAGAGCTCACCATGATCGCAGTCGCCGTCGGCGAGGCAGACCGCACCCTCGAGGGCTTCCTGTTTGTCCTGGACCCCGATTGGAGTGCGGGCGCCTTCGGCCGCGCAGCCGAAGAGCAAAAAGGAACCGACGAGGAGCGTGAGGGGGCCACGCGAGATGACGGATGACATGACTTTCCTCCCGGAAATCCTGCTGGAAATCCCGCCGGGAATCCGGACGAGCAGGTCGGATACGTCCTACATATGCCCACATCTATCAACGACCACCCGTGCGCTTCGTCACGGGGTTTCCGGGGTCAGCGGGGGGCGGCCTCCCAGGTGTCGAGGACGTCGGCGATGGAGACTGCGCTCGCTGCTGATCCGTCGTGCCACGCGACCGTGACCTGATCGCCGGCGAGGGACTCGACGGTGCCGTGATAGAGCGTCAGCCCGGCCCAAAGGACCGTTACGTGGGTACCCGGTGTCAGGCGCTCGGCGGGCACCGGCGGTGCTACCCCGATGATCACATCGGGTGCGAGCAGCAGCTCTCCTTGTACGGTGGTGACACGGTACTGGTCACCGACGCGTTCACCGATGGTGCCGTTGGTCGTTGTCCCCGCGAGCCAGACTCGCGTGCCGGGGGCTGGGTTCACCGGTGCCTCGAAGACATGGAGGATCTGCTTTCGGTTCACCGTCCCGAGGGAGTCGTCGTAGAGATAGCGCAGCTGGACTCGGTCGCCATCGACGGACACGACCTCTGCGGTCCAGGGTCGCTCGGGCATCAACTCGCCGGCGTTGAGCCAGTAGCTGAGCACCTTCACGCCGGGGCGAATCTGCGCAGGGTCCGCCCCTCGTCGCAGGGGGAACGACGCCGTCGGCGCGCCGCGGACGACCTCGGGCGGTGCTCCTTGGAGCGCGTAGAGCTGGTCCCGGCCGAACCAGGTATGGGCGCCGTCCTCGAAGCGCAAGTGCACCAGGAAGCCCAAGGTTTGGATCACCGTGCCTTCGGCCGGCCCTCGGGGCGACCAGATCATCACCTGATGATCGACGAGGTCCGGCCAGGGCCTGATCCGCGACCCCTCGACCCATTCGCGTTCGCCATTGGCGTACTCGACCTGGGTGAGCTCTCCCCGGCGCTCCAGAACGCTCGCGGCGTAGATCGCCCCGCGCCCGAGCCAATCGACGGCGACGACCTCGGGGTCGGCGTTGGTCGAGGCCTCGGGTGCGGGTGCGGGTGCCGGCGAGTTCTCACGATCGCCACAACCGATGAGAGCGATGCATGTGCAGAGGAAGACGGCGGGTCGGTTTCGCATGAGGTCCTTTGTCTATGGCTGAAGCGCCGTAGGCAAGGACGAATCGAGAGCGTGTTCGGCCTCTGGAGTCCCTGGATTGGAGCATCGCGTCAGAAAACGTCGACGTCGTACTCGACCGTAGTTTCTCCGATGGTCACCGAAGCGGCCTGCGCGCCCGACTCGTTCCAGATCCAGTAGACGGGGTTCGGGGTCATGGCCCGGCGGGGGCCGTCGTCGTCGAAGGTCCACTCGGCAGACTGGGATTGGCCGTCAAAGGTGACGGTCGTGTCGAGGCAATCGGGGATGTCGTCACCGTAGACCACCACGTAGAAGCCCACCATCGACGAGCCCTGGCCACCGCGGACGATGGAGACCTCGGGGTCTTCGTCGAGGGCCACCATGTCGCCCATGTCGAGGAGTTCGATGCGCTCGGGCACCCATGCGCTCGCGCCTTCACAGCTCACCGGGGCCGGCGGGGGGCCCTCAACAGGGTTGCCCCAATCCCCGATGCACCCGAGGAGCGGGAGGACGAGGGCGACGGCGCCGGCGATGAGGCGGAGGGTGAAGAAGAGGCGGTGGTTGGGCATGGCGAGCTGCTGTGCAACGGCGGTGCCAGGTGAATTTGGGCTCATGCATGGGGCGGATGTGTGCCACTGGCACACATTGGAGCTCCCAGTCCCCACGCGGTGTCATCCCGGGTTCACGGTGCTCCGTTCTGACGAGACGGTGCGCGCGATGGTCGTGCAGTAGAAAACAAATCGGGCGCCCTGGGGCGCCCGACATGATCCGCTTCAGATGTGGCTGAAGTTCCGTCTGTCTCGGAGCGTCAGCCGCAGCTGCCGCCGAGGAGGCCGGACTTGAGGCCACTGTTGGGGGGCGAGCTGCCGAGCCAGATGCCGAAGAACGCCCGGGCGAAGTCGTCGCCTTCGATGGTCCCCTTGTTGCGGCCCTTCACGTCGACCCGCAGGCCCGTGCCCGGGATGTACGTGAACTGCATGACGTCGCCCTCTTCCATATCGGTCATCCACCCGTTGAGGCGGCGGATGTTGCCCCGCATCGACGAGAGGTTAGAGCCCGCCGAAGACTGGAAACCTTCGCTGAAGGCCTCGGTGATGTCGCTGCCGTCGACGTCGCGGACGAAGTGGAGGACCAGGCGCTTGCGCTTGGCCGTATCGAGGAGGTCGTTGGCGTTACGGGAACGCTCGCCCTCGACGTAGAGCCCTGCGATATAGACGTTGACGTTGAATACCGTCGCCTCGCGGATGCCCATCCCGTTGAGGGTGAGGCGCACCCCGTCGACGCGAGACGAGTTGGGCATGGTGACCCCTTCGCACTCGCGCGCGGAGGCCGGCGCCGTGAGCAGGAGGCAGGAGGCGAGGACGATGGCGGATGATACGATGAGCTTCTTCATTGGGGTCTCCGAGTTGCGGGCGAGCATACGCGATCATGGCCGTCATGCCGATAGGGGTGAAAACGAGCGCCGATACCCCCCTTTTCGAGGAGTGCCCGGGATCGCACGATGTCTCGCCGCCCTTTCGTCGTGACGCTACTGCTGGTGGGTGCGGGGGCGGGACGGCGGTCGAGCCCTCGTTATTCACCCGGGGCCCAATCAGGGCCCGAGGGCCATCCCCACCGATAAGATCATGGTCTGGCGCAGTTCGTCACCACCCTTGATCCGGTAGGTAAACTCGAAGGTCAGGCCGAAGAGGTCGGAGAACCAAGCGTGGAGCCCCAGACCAACGACCCCGCCGACGGTCACCCCCGTGTCCTGGCCGTCCCAGAGCGCCACGCTCAGCGTGGGGCCGGCCTTCACGAAGGGCTGCAGCGACCGGTCCGGACCGCCCCCGGAGGCGGGCAGGTAGTAGCGGAGGGAGAGGTCGTTCGTCGCGATCAGATGGCTGTCGTCTCCGGCGAGAGACGCCATCACTTCGACCCCGATGGGGAGGCTGCCAAATGGGATGTGCAACCCCAGGGAGCCGCCGATCGCAAAGAAGTCCTCGAACTCGCTGTGAATCTGGCTGAAGTCTGCTCGCAAGCTCAGAACGTAGCGGTCCGTGGCGGGCCCGTGTGATTCTGGATCGGCCGCGAGGGCGGTCCCGGGTGCCGATAGGAACCCGGCGGCGAGGAGAGCGAGCAGGAATAGACGCATGACTTTGTTTGCCTCCATGGGCTGAAAACCTGGCGGCCCGCGTAGTCGAGGTCTCGCCTCGACTACCGGGCCCCTCTGACCGCTGGGTAGTGGCGTAGGGCGCCGCTTCCCACCGGTGTCGACGTCGTCTCGTGGGTCCCCTCCTTCGGGGGCGCCAGCTTTGCCAGCCCGATGAGCTCGACTTCGACGCTCCGGGCCGCGGCCGTGGCCGCGAACTCTTCGATCAGCTCGAGGACGTCGGCGTGGATGTAGTGCGAACTGCTGGCGTCCACCTTCACGACAGTGCCCGCGGGCAGCTCGTGGAGGACCTTGCTGACGCTCGCCTTGTTGAGGAACGACACGTTCTCGCTCAACTCGATGCTGATGCGGCGGCGGTGGCCTTCTTCTTTGTGAGATTCGCTGTGGTGGATGAAGTAGGGGACCTGGAGATTTGCCCGGAGGATGAAGAACACGGCGACGCCCATGCCGATGCCGACTCCGGTGAGCAGATCGGTCGCCACGACCGCGACGATGGTGGTGACGAAGGGCGCCCATTGGCCGGTCTCCTGACCGAAGAGCTTCCGGAAGACCTCGACCCGGGCGAGCTTGTAGCCGATGTGCAGGAGAATCGCGGCCAGGGCCGCGAGGGGGATCCAGCCCATCACCGTGGGAAGGACGACGATGGCAAAGAGCAGCATGCCCCCGTGAAACACGGCCGAGAGCCGGGTGCGCGCCCCGGACTGAATGTTCGCCGACCCGCGTACGATGACCGCGGTGAGGGGAAGACCTCCGAGGAGCCCGGCTATCATGTTGCCGACGCCCTGGGCGACGAGCTCTCGGTTCACCGGGCTGCGTCGCTTGAACGGGTCGAGCTTATCGAGGGCTTCGAGGCAAAGAAGGGTTTCGATGCTCGCGACGGCTGCGATGACGAAGCCCGTCTGCCAGATGGCGGCTTCGAAGATTCGGCTGAAGTCCGGGAAGCTTATCTGCGACGCGAGGTCGACGAAGCCCCCCGACGGCAGGCTCACGAGGTGGTTTCCATCGAGGCCCCACTGCGGCACGACCGCGAGGAAGATCGCGTTGAGACCGATGCCGAGGAGCACTACGGCGAGGGGACCCGGCATCCACCGGAGTCCTTTGAGAACGTCGACCCTCTCCCAGACCAGGAGCACGACGAGTCCGAGGGCTGCGATGATCGCCGCGCCCAGGTGGATGTGCTCGAAGGCAAACGAGATCTCGTGCCAGGCGCCGAGGTCGCCGTTCCAGTAGAGGGTCAGGTCGCCTTCGAAGTCCTCGTCGTAGCCGAGGGCGTGGGGGATCTGCTTGAGGATCAGGATCACCCCGATCGCGGCGAGCATTCCCTTGATGACGCTCGACGGGAAGTAGTACGCGAAGACTCCCGCCTTGAGCAGGCCCAGGAGGATCTGGACCGCCCCGGCGACGACGACCGCGAGGAGGAAACCCTCGTAGCCGAGGCCCGCTATCGCCGACAAGACGATGGTGATCAGGCCGGCCGCGGGCCCGGAGACGGCCACCGCCGAGCCGCTCACCCACGCGACGACGAGGCCACCCACGATGCCGCTGACGAGGCCCGCGAGGGGCGGGGCCCCCGACGCGATCGCGATGCCGAGGCAGAGCGGAAGGGCGACGAGGAAGACGACCACCGAAGCCGGCAGGTCGTGCTTCAGGTTCCTGAGATAGCCGGTGCCCCCGGGTGGTGCGCCCTCGGCCGGGGGTATCCCCCCTAAGCCTGCGCCCTTACCCAGCATCGGGCCCCAGTCGGTAAATCTGCCGTACGTCCTTCATGATCTCGTCGAACGGGATCTCGAGATCCCGCAGAAGCCCGTCGGACAAGTCGAAGACCCAACCGTGCACGGTGGGCCTCTTCCGGCGCATGAACTGCTTCTGGACACAGGCGGTCTTGAGGATGTGAACGCACTGCTCCTGAACGTTGAGTTCGACGAGGCGTCGATAACGCGCACTTTCGTCTTCGATGGCGTCGAGCTCGTGGCGGTGAAGGCGGTAGACGTCACGAACCTCGCGCAGCCATCCGTTGAGGAGGCCGAGGTCCTCGGACTGCATCGCAGCCCGCACGCCGCCGCACCCGTAGTGCCCGCACACGATGATGTAGTCCACCTCGAGGTGGGTGACCGCGTACTCGATGACGGACTGAGCGTTGAGGTCCGTATTGACGACGAGGTTCGCGACGTTGCGATGGACGAAGACATCACCGGGGGCGAGGCCCATGATCTCGTTCGCCGGGACCCGGGAGTCCGAGCAGCCGATGTAGAGGAACTCTGGGTTCTGTCCGTTGGCGAGGTGCTCGAAGAAGTCGGACTGCTGTCGTCGCTTCTCTTGCACCCACTGACGGTTGCCTTCGAAGATGGCTTGGTATCGCTTCACTGTCCGACCTCGGGGAGGGAGGACGGGGGGCTGACGTACACGCGGGCGGATGCCGTGGAGACGCGGGGGAGTGATTTATCCACCCTCTCTATGTACGTGCGCGTAGACCCTGGGAAACCCAGATAATATCGCGTTCACGAATAGGCATAACCTATGCGTTGCATGCGCGTCGTAGGCTCAGCCTCGACTCCATGGCCAGGCCAATCTTGGGCATCGCCTATTCCTATGGTATAGGTTCTTCCGATGGACTGGGTAAACTACCACCACCTTCTCTATTTCTGGGTCGTCGCCAAAGAGGGCACGGTGACCAAGGCTGCGGAGGTCCTGCGTCTCCGGCAGCCCACCGTGAGCGAGCAGCTCAAGAACCTCGAAGAATCCCTCGGGGAGCAACTCTTCGACCGCAGCCGGCGTCGCCTCACTCTGACGGACTCGGGTAGGTTGGTCTACCGGTACGCCGATGAGATCTTCCGCCTCGGCCAGGAACTGAAAGATACGCTCGCGGGCCGACCGACCGGGCGCCCCTCCAAGCTTCGGGTCGGGGTGAGCGACGCGGTCCCCAAGCTCGTCCTCCACCGGCTCCTCGAGCCCGCGCTCCGCATGGAGGAGCCGGTTCAGCTCGTATGCCGTGAAGACAAGACCGAACGCTTGCTGGCGGAGTTGTCGGTCTCGGACCTCGACCTCGTTCTCACGGACGCCCCCCTCGCCGGGAAGGCCAGGGTCCGGGCCTTCAATCACCTGCTCGGTGAATGTGGCGTCAGCTTCTTTGCAGTGGCGGACCTCGCGAAGGCCCATCGCAAGGAGTTTCCCGCTTCCCTCGATGGGGCGCCGCTTCTCCTGCCCACGGACAATACGCTTCTGAGGCGCTCCCTCGACCACTGGTTCGATGCGATCGGAGTGCGACCTCGAGTGGTCGCGGAGTTTGAGGACAGTGCGCTGCTCAAGCAGTTCGCCCAGTACGGTGAGGGCATCTTCGCCGGCCCCTCGGCCATCGAACACGAGATCATCGACCAGTACGGGGTGCGCGTGCTCGGCCGGACCGAACACGTCGTCGAGCGCTTCTACGCGATCACGGTGGAGCGCAGGATCAAGCACCCCGCGGTGCGAGCGATCAGCGACGCGGCCCACGAGAACATCTTCGGCTGAAGGCGGCGGGGGTGGGCTCCCATTCGTGCCCACGTGCTACACGTCCGCCATGGCGCGCCCTCGACCAGCCGACATCCGCTCCGTGCTCTTCGACCTCGACGGTGTCTTGGTCGACTCCGAGCGCGCGTGGTTCGAGACTCTCTGCCTGACGGCTGAGCGATTCGGCGCGCCGGCTATCGATTGGGACAGCTTTTCCCCGACCTTCGGCCAGGGAATCGTCGCTGACCAGCGTACCTTCTTTGCGACCGCGTCCATCGACGAGGTCGCCAGGGCCTACGACGAGCTCTACCCCGGCGCCGCGGCGAAGGCCGAGCTCCTCGAGGGCGCCGTCTCGCTCCTCGAGGCCTTGCGCGAGAACGGGATTCGTACCGCACTCGTCACCAACGCACCGCGCCGCGCCGCCGAGGCCGTGCTCGCTGAAAAGGGCCTCGCGACCTTGCTCGACGCCACCGCGACCTCGACCGACGGACCGGAGAAGCCGGACCCCGGCCTGGTGCACCTCGCGCTCACGCAAATCGAGGGCAGCGCGGCGACCGCCGTCTACGTCGGCGACTCGGTGACCGACCGAGGTGCGGCAAACGCAGCGGGGGTCTTTTTCATCGGCCGCGGCATCGACGGTGACGTCCGGGTCGAGACGCTGGTCGAGCTCGGGCGCTGGCTGGACGCCGGCTGATCTCCCCGGTCACCCGAGATTCACCGCATATCGGCGGTCATCGCGAGGGCCGTGGGCGCCGGAGTGAGCCGAGCAGCGATATGAGCACGCTCGCCGCGTACAAGAGCCAGGTCGGGACAGCGAAAATCGCGGTGACGGTCATCGTCGTCGAAATCGCCTCGGCCAGCGCTGACGCCTTGGTCGCGGCGTCGGTGCTCTCCACCGCGTCGAACGCCTGGGTCAGAAGTGCCATCGAAGCCGCGGCGCCGATGAGCCCCAAACCGAGCGCCACCAGGGGCAGCCAGGTCGCGCGCTGCCACCAGACACCGCCCTGTCGCCGCGCAACCCAGCGCGCCCACTGGAAAAGACCGAGCGAAACCACGATCTGGGTCGCGACTGCCAGGATTGCGGGCACGATCAACTCAGACATGACGCGCATGTAACAGCAATCGATGTCGCTGAGAACAGATGGATCCCTCGGCCGGCTAACGCCGGGCACGCCGATGAAGCAGCAACCCGAGGGCGAACACCGGAGCACCGAAGAACGCCTCGACCGAGAGAATATGCAGCCCGCGGTCGGAGAAGAACGCTCCGACGCTGAGGGGCGAGACGGGGATTGGGCGCCAGGGAAAGAAGAAGCGGGTGGACGAGAAGGGCGCGAAGAAGGCGATGCCGAGGCCGCCGTTCGTGAGGGCATCGAGCAGGGAGTGGGAGAGCATAGCCAACGAGACGCACGCGAATATGACCCGCCTCGTCTCCCGAGGGTAGCCGAGGGCGACTGCCGCGCTGACGGCCGCGTAGAACGCCGGAGCGTGGAAGAGACCCCGGTGCCCGAGCAGGTGCGCGTAGTCCACCCAGGCGAACGTCACGACGTCTGCGTCGGGGAGCACAGCGAAGAGCATCCCGAGCGATACCAGGCGGATCGTCGCCGGCCGGCTGCGCGCCGGGAGGGCGGTGCATGCGAGCCCGATTCCGGCGCCGACTACGGCGTGAGTGATGGCGGAGGCCAAGTTGGCGACAGTGTAGCGGAGCGCGCGCCTTCAGCAATTTCGTAGGACCTAGAATCAGCGCTTGTTCACGCGGATCTCGTACTCCTTGGCGCCGCTCGCGGCGACGACGAGGATTGTGGTGTCGTCTTCGCGGCTGAAGGTCAGGGTGAGGTTCTTGTCGAAGGGCGTCTCGAGGGTGTAGCGCCCAGACTCGGGGACCGGGTCGTCCCAGCGCCAGGCGACGGAGTCGATGCCGAGGACCCAAAGCCCCGCGTCGCCGTCCCAGGAGCGGGAGCCGTCGACGGTGAAGCCCTGGGTGATGTCGCCGCCGAGCCCCGCCTGGGTCCGGTCGCCGCTGCCGACGCCCTGGCGCCCGTCCGAGATCCGGGTCCAGGTGGTCTCGTGCACGACCCTCCGGGTGAGGTCCGCGCCGTTCCAGGTCACCATCGCCGTTCCGGTGACGCTCAGCTCGCCGTTGGTCAGCGCGTCCCAAGAGTGGGAGACGATCACCTGGCTCATCTCGTTCGCCATGATGGTGACGCTGTGGCTGCCGGCGAAGCGCTGCCCCCGGTACTCGCACATCCCGGTCACCCCGTAGGTGATCGTGAGCGTCGCGCCGGCGAGTGCGACCTCGGCGCAGGGGAGCTGGGCCTCGTAAAACGTGACGAGTTCCCCCGCCGCCACTTCGACGGCCGCCCCGATGGTGAAGGTTGTCGTGAGCTCGATCGAGTTCGAGGTGAGGGCCGAGGCCTGGCCGCTGAGCTCGGCTTCTTCGAGGGCCTGGGCTGCCTCTTCCCGCGTCAGGGCAGTGCAGGCGATGAGGCCGAGGGCCAAGAGGGAGATGAGGGCGACGGGCGCGAGGCGGCGGAGGGGCATGGGACCATGGTACGCGCCACTAGGCCCTTCCGCGAGCAGGTCACACGGCGGAAGTTTCGCGCCAAAGGCCCGCTCGGCAGGTGCGTCAGAGTTCGGACAATGCGGCCCAGGGCACCGCGCTGAGCAATACCCCCAGCACCAGGACCGCGGCTGCAGCGAAGGTATAGATGGTATTGGCCACCGGCCGAGATCGCAGCATCGTGAGCCACTCTTCGGTGAGCGGCGGGAGGGCGGCGTAGGCCGCCAGGATCACCCGGCGCATGTGCTCCCTCTCTTGGGTCGAAGGGCTGAGGGCGCTGAAGGCCCGGTTCAGCTGAAGGTCTTCTCGCGTATCGTCGTCGTTCATCATGGGTCCTCCCCTGCTCTCGCTGCTTCGTCTTCATCGTTTCGGATCGTGAGCTCGGCGAGCAGGCGGCGCCGCTGTCGCTCGCATATCTTCCGCACGTTGGCAGCGCTCAGAGCGCATGCTGCCGCCACCTCGCTTGCCTCGAGGTCCGCGCCGTAGCGGAGGCTGAGGACCTCCCTGTCGCGTTTCGGGAGGGCCTCGAGGGCGCGGAGCAAGCGCCCCCGCGCCTCGGCGTCGAGCAAGGCGGATTCCGGTGTCCGTGGAGCTTCGGTCACCTCGCGCGCCGCGTCTCGCTCTCTGAGCTCTCGCCGGCGCCGCCCTCGCGCGCTTTGGTTGCGGGCGCCGTTGAGGGCGATCGTCGAGAGCCAGGCGATGAAGCGTTGGTTGTCCCGTTTCTCGTAGCCGTGGAGCGAGGCAAATGCCTTCACGAAGGCGTCCTGTACGACATCCTCGGTTGCCGCGGCGGAGCCACAGAGGGGCCTCACGCTTCGGTAGACGCGCTCCACGTAGAACTCGTAGAGCGCGCCCATCGCCTCCGTGTCGCCTCCCCGGGAACGCAGGACGAGGGACTGGACCTCGGCCTCCGGTGGCTCCGGTGGCCCCGGGATCCGGTCCGGCCGGCCCACCAGGATGGCGAAGAGCAGGTACATCTCAGCCTCGAGCCCCCAAGAAACCGAGAGTCCAAACCGAAGAGCGGAAGGTTCCAGTAGCGCCCTGGACCAGGATCACGACGGGGACGACGAGGAGGGCGCCGACCATGACGCTCGGTGCGAGTCCAAATGCGAAGTACGCACCGAGGCCGAGGGCCGCGCCCGGGAGGGCGCCTACGGAGGTGACGAGGCCACCGCCGAGCTGCCCCGCGAAGGAGAGGAGCGTCAGCCGGACCGAGTCCCCGAGGCGACCGTGGAGAAGACGCCGTGCCGCGCGAATCGCGTCCCGGGCGCCAAAGCCTTCGAGGACGGCGAAGCGGAGCGCGTATTCGTAGAGGAAGTAGAGCGTCAAGGCCCCGGGGATGCCCACGACGACGAGAGGGAGCGCGACCAGGATCGCCGGGACCATGGGCACGACCTCGAAGGCGCCGAGGGCGATCGGCGCGGCGACGACGACGCCTGCGCCGGCGAAGCCGGCGGCGAGGAGCACCTTCAGGACGAATACGGTGAGGAAGTGGCGTCCGCCCACCCGGAACCCCTCGGCGATGCTGAGGCTCTCGCCGTCCTGGTCCCTCTGCACGCCGCGGATGAGCGCGGCTTCGGAGAGCACATTCATGATGAGGACGGCGAGGCCCAGGACGCTGAAGGCGATGAGGAGGGGCAGGAGCCACTGGGGCAGGGGGCCATGGGCGCTCGAGCCCGCTCCGTCGGCGGTTGCGCCCCCCGCGGCGGCGATGAAGAAGCCGAAGAACCAGAGGTGCTTCCGGGCCCAGAGTGTCCGGAGAGAGCGCTTGCCGATGTGGGTGATGTCCATGAAGAAGTCCCTTTCTACCGGGAGAACCCACGAACCCCGAGCCGCGTGACAGGGCGGACGCTCTTTTTTAGGCAGCCCGAGGCGCCGTCACCAGGGTGCCTCACCCCGCTTCGAGGATGAGACCGCGGTGGTCGGCGGTGAAGCCCTGCTCTCGGAACCGCGCGGCGTGGGGCGAGGTGCGCGCCGGGGCGCCGTCGATTTCCTCGATGCGGAGGAGCTTGCCCCGGCGGCGGCGGGCGACCTCGCGGAGGGCATGGACGGCGCGGCCGAGCCCGTCCTCGTGGTTCGCGAAAGTGCGCAGCTTCTGGCCGCTGCGGTTCAGGTAGAGCACCGGCGTGCCGTCCACGAGGACCACCGTCGCCCCCGCGACTCGTCGCGGTTTGTGGTCGGGGTTTTCCGTGGGAGCGGGCCACGGAAGGAGCCATCCGTAGGGGTTCGCCGGGTCGACGGCGGAGAGCACGGTGACCTTCGCGTCGACGCCCGTGTCCCGAGCGCGGCGCAAGCGATCGACCGCACCGGGGAGGGCGAACTGGGCGCCGCCGAGGCCTTCGACGAAGTAGCCGCGGCGCACCTTGCCCGCCTCTTCGAGGGCCCGGAAGATCTGATAGGTGGTGCGAAATCCGCCCGGCGTGCCTTCGAGGGCGGTGACCTCACGGCTCACGATGCCATGGCGCCCGAGGAGGCTCATGGCACGGGCGTGGGCCCGCTCCGTCTCGGTCGGGGCGTCGACGAGCAGTCCTTCCACGAGGGACCAGCGGCCCCCGGCCGGGCGGAGCGACGCGCGTCGTCCCCGGGAGGGGCGCTTGGTGCGCCGCGCGGAGAGCGTGCGTAGGGCGGCGAAGGTGTCGTTGGTGACGAGGCCGGCCCAGACCAAATCCCACAGTGCTTCGAGGGCGTCCCTCGTGGTGGGCGCCGCAGCGGCGACTTCGAGCTCGTTGAAGAACGACGCGCCGCGGGTGCGCAGATGTTCGAGGATGCGGCGGTGAGACTCCTCGAGGTCTTGGAGTTCGTCGGGATCCGTTGGCCGTTCCGCGAGGCGCGCTACCTCGGAGCGTCGGTAGAACGCCACGCGACCATCCTCGGGTCCGAGGCTGCCGCGGCCGATGAAAGTCAGCCAGCCCTCGGCACCGAGGTCGTCGAGCATCCGGGGTTGGAAGCCCCGGACCCGCGCGGGAAGAATCACCTCTTCGAGTTCGCGAAACGAAAGCGGCAGCCCTTCGAGCTGAACCAGGGCCTCTTCGAGGCGCCCGTCGCCGATGCTGGCTTCGCCGATGCCGTGCCATTGCGGCAGGAAGCGCGCGAGGGCCGCCGGGGGGATTGGCGCGACCTCGTTGCGTAGCTTGGCGAGGGTCCGGCGTTTGATGCGCCGGAGCACCTCCGGGTCGCACCACTCGGGGTCGTGACCTCCGGGGCGAAAGTCGCCGCGGATGAGCTCTTCTCGGACTTCGAGGCTGCGGAGCAGAGCGTCGACCTGCCCCTCCGGGATACGATAGCGGCGCGAGAGATCATGCGTTCGGAAGGGGCCGTGCTTGTGGGCCCAGCGCCGGAGCAGCTGCTCCATCGGCTCGGCCGGTGGCTCGAGGAAGGCCTCGGGTAGCCCCGGCGGCAGCTCGACACCGAGGGCGTCGCGGTAGAGGGCCGCATCCTCGACGGCGATCCACCGCTCTTCGTCGCCGATGTGCACGGGGATGGCGCGACGCGCCTGGTGCAGCGCCCGGAGCCAAGGCACGGCTTCGCCGTCGGTGCGCGCCGCGACTTCGGCCACCGAGAGATCGCCGAGGCTGCGCAGCGTGTCGTGCACGGCATCGACGTTGCGCGCCCGGCGCTCGTCGGTGAGCAGGCCGAGCTCTTCTTCGAGGCGGCCGATGACCTCCGCGTCGAGGAGCTCCCGGAGCTCTTCCTGGCCGAGCAGCTCGCGGAGCATCTCCCGGTCGAGGGAGAGCGCTTGGGCTCGGCGCTCGGCGAGGGGCGCGTCACCCTCGTAGAGGTAGGTGGCGACGTAGGCGAATACCAGGGACCGGGCGAAGGGTGACGCGCACCGGGTCTCGACCTGGTCGACGCGAATAGAGCGTTCTTCGATGCCTTGGAGGACGCTCGTGAGCGCCGGGACGTCGAAGACGTCTTTCAAGCACGACCGGTAGGTCTCCATGACGATCGGAAAGGCGGGATAGCTCTTGGCGACCGCGAGCAGCTTCGCGCTGCGCAGGCGCTGGGCCCAGAGCGGCGTGCGCGCTCCGGGCTTGCGGCGCGGCAGCAGCAGGGCCCGGGCGGCGTTCTCTCGGAACTGGCTGGCGAAGAGGGAGCTCTCGCCGAGCTGCTGGTAGAGCAACTCCTCGACCTCGTCCGGGTGGGGGATGAGGGCTTCGAGGACCGAGGTCGTGCCGCTCTCCTCGCCGCCGCTGAGGGTGAGCACGATGCCGTCGTCGCTCCACATCGTCTGCACGGAGAAGCCGGCGCCCTTGCCGAGGCGCGCCTCGATAGAGAGGGCCCAGGGGGCGTGTACGCGCGCCCCGAAGGGCGTGAGGATGCAGACCCGGGTGTCCCCGAGCTCGTCGCGGAAGCGCTCGATGGTGATGCGGCGATCCGTTGGCAGCGTCCCTGTCGCCTCGTATTGCTCGTCGAGATAGGCGAGCAGGTTCTTCGCTGCCAGGGGACCCAGGCGGTGCTGTTCTTTGAGGCGAGAGAGCGCCTCGTCCCGCGGCAGGGCCATGGACTCGCGAACAAAAGCGCCTATCGCCCGGCCGAGCTCGATGGGCCGGCCGGGTCCTTCGCCGTGCCAGAAGGGCAGTTTGCCCGGCTCCCCCGGGGCGGGGCTCACGACCACCCGGTCTCGGGTGATCTCTTCGACCCGCCAGGTGCTCGCCCCGAGCATGAAGGTCTGGCCGGCGGTGGTCTCGTGCACCATCTCTTCGTCGAGCTCGCCGATGCGCGGACCGTCGGGGCCGAGATGCACGGCGTAGAGGCCGCGGTCGGGGATGGTACCGCCGTTGACGAGAGACATCGCCTTGCTGCCCCGGCGCGCGGTCAAGACGTCGGACTCGCGGTCCCAGAGGACTCGCGGGCGCAGGTCCGCGAAATCGGTCGAGGGATAGCGGCCGCTGAGCATGTCGAGGACGCCGACGAACGCGCTCTCGGGGACACGCCGGAAGTTGTGGGTGCGCTGAATGACTCGCCGCAGATCGGCGCGGCGCCAGCTCGTCACCGAGGTCATCGCGACGATCTGCTGCGCCAATACGTCCAGCGGGTTTTCGGGGACGGACAAGGGCTCGATGTCGCCTTCGAGCATGAGGCGCGTGACCACGGCCGCTTCGAGCAGGTCGCTCCGGTGTTTCGGGAAGATGCGACCGATGCTGACCTCTCCAACGCCGTGGCCCGCCCGGCCCGCGCGCTGGAGGCCTCGGGCGACAGCCCCCGGTGACTCGACCATCACCACGAGGTCCACCGTGCCCATGTCGATGCCGAGCTCGAGGGAGCTGGTCGCGACGATGGCCCGGACGCGGCCCGTTTTGAGGTGCTCTTCGATCTCTCGGCGCTTGCCGTGGGCGAGGCTGCCGTGGTGCCCGAGGACGAAGGGCATGGCGATGCCCTCGGCGTCCTCATCGTTTTGGGCGAGCTCGTTGAGGCGTTGGGAAAGACGCTCGGCGAGGCCACGGCTGTTGACGAAGATGATCGTCGTCCGATGGGCGCGGATGAGGCGCATCAGCTCCGGGTAGATCACCGGCCACATGCCGCGCTGGACCTTTGCCTCACCCTCGGCGGGGCTCGGCGTCCCTGCCTCGGGCCGGGTCATGTCGTCGACGGGGACGACGACCTCGATGTCGATGTGCGGAGGTTCGCTCGTATCGACGATGGTCACCGGCCGATCGCCGCCGAGGAAGGACGCTACCTCGTTCGTCGGCCGCGCCGTCGCCGACAGGCCGATGCGCTGGGGGTCGGTGTGGGCCCAGGCCGAGAGTCGTTCGAGGGAGAGCGCGAGATGAGCACCGCGCTTCGTGGGAGCGAGGGCGTGGACCTCGTCGACGATGACGTGTTCGACGGTGCGGAGGACCTCCCGGGCCTTCGAGCCGAGAATCAAGTAGAGCGACTCCGGCGTGGTCACCAGGATCTCGCCTGGATGCTTCGCCTGACGACGCCTATCCCGGGGGCTCGTATCGCCGGTGCGCACGTCGATGCGGGGGGGGCGGTAAGCGACGCCGAGCTCTTCGGCGGCGGCCTCGATACCGGCCAGGGGCGCCCTCAGATTGCGCTCGATGTCGTAGACGAGCGCCTTGAGGGGCGAGACGTAGAGCACCCGGATCCCAGGTGCGGCGTCTTCAGGCAGGGAACCCAGGCGGTCTAGACTGAAGAGAAAGGCGGCGAGGGTTTTCCCGCTCCCCGTCGGAGCCGTCAGCAGCGCGTGTTCCCCGGCCTCGATGACCCGGAAGCCTTCGCGCTGCACCGCCGTGGGCCCGCTGAAGGTCCCTTCGAACCACTTGCGAGTTGCTGGGCCAAAGACGTGCATCACCGCAGCGTGGGCTGGCGGCCCCGGCTCGTAAAGGGCGCTCCTGAGTCTCCCTTCTGACTCCTGCCACCCTTATGTCAGGGGCAAAAAAGGGTCAGAGGCCGGGCTCGTCGGGGCTATCGTCTTCCAAAGTCAGGACCACCCTGTGGGGGTCGCCCATCGGCCGATTCGTGCAGCTGTCGTACCGGTAGTGATTGTACTGATGCGTCAGTGTCGAGAGCGTTCGCAACGGGATCACGCTAAATGCAGCCGCCACGGTGAGGCACGCCACCGCGGCCCAGCGCCGAGTCCGAAGAATGAGCGTCTGCTGGGTTCCATGGAGGATCCGGTACCTCGTGCCGTCGCCGTCATCCCGATAGCCGCCGGGTTGATGACGGCGGGCACGCCAGGCGACGACTTCGCCGGCCACCGGTCCGGGGGCGAGAGTGCGGCCATGCCCGCCGCTCGCGAAATCCAGGTTTCCGGATCCGTCGCTCGTTCCCTCTCGGCCCCGCATGATTCGGCGGCTGACAACCCAGGAGGCGCAGAGCAGAGTGGTGAGCGAAACGATCAGGCACGAGATGGAGGGGTCGCCTGGTTGGGGCAAGCAAAGTAGGAGGAGAACCGCGATTCCCGCGAGACCGAGAACGCCCCTCGCAAACCAGGGGTAGTGCCAAAAAAGGACCGCCCCAAGCGCGGCGATCGCGCCTGCGATGACGATGATGAAAAGGGGCGAAGGCCAGAACGTGATGACGACCAACGCGGCGACCGAGAAGAGCGCCGCCGCGACCGCTGTCTTCGGAGGATCCGCGTTCCCTGGGTGCTGCATGTCCCGCATATACGCAAGATGTGTACCGGCGTCGTGGGGTCGTTTCTGTGGATTGTGCGTCGAGGCGATGGGCGCGAGAGAGCTCTCAGGCAAGTCTTGCGCTACGGATGACCTTCCGCGACCGTGAATCGCGCACTAGCGAAGGGTGCGCCCCGACGTCGCCTCTGCCGAAGCCACGTCGAGAGCAGCGAGGAATCTCTCGCTCGAATGCTCCTTCGCGACGAACACTCGCCCGCGTTCCGTGACTTCGGCTACGGCACGCGGCGACGAGAGGGCGAGGCTGATGGCCGCCGCGAGGGCCCGGGCGTCGTCGTCGGCGACGAGGAGGGCGGCGTCGCCGAGGGGCAAGCCGGCAGCGGCCCGGCGCGGGGCGGCGACGGGGAGGCCCCGGGCGAGGGCGTCGAGGAGCTTGATGGGCAGGCCGCCCGGGGCGCGGCGGGGGACCACGGCGACGTCGGCGGCGGCGTAGAGATGGCGGCGGCTCGTTTCGTCTCGCGGGAGTTCGGTCGTGATGACCATCGCGCCGGCTTCGAGTTCGAGGGCCTCGGTGTCCGATGCGGTGGCGACGACGAGCTTGGCTTGGGGGCGTACGGCGGCCACTCGCTCCGCGGCGCCGAGGGCGACTTCGACGCCCTGGTAGCGGTCGAGGTTGCCCGCGTAGAGGATCACTTCGTCGTCTTCTGAGAGCCCGAGGTCCTGGCGCCCCTGGCGTCGCTCCTCGCGGGTCATCGGCGCAGGGACCGACCAGGGCGGCGGCACGTAGGTGACGGCGCGGTGAGCGAGGTCCTCGAGGGCATCTCGCAAGTTCGGCGAAATCGCCGCGACGGCGTCCGCTCGGCGGCAGAGCTCGCGGTCGAGGGTGTGCCCCGCGAACTGCACCAGGGGGCCGAGCTTGCCGCCTCCTCGGGGCAGATAGGTCGGCAGCTCGGGGCCGAGGGCGGTGTGGGCGAAGAAGACGAAGGGCCGCGTATTGGCGGCGAGGCAAGTGGCGGCGGCCTCGACGTGGTGGGCGACGATGACCTCGGGGCGCAGACGCTGATTCAGTGAGCGCAGCCTCACGGCAAGGGCCGCGTCGCTGGCGAGTTTTCGCACCGAGGGGCCCGAGCGCTGCCCGGGGGAGCCCGGGACTCGGCCCCCAGCGTGCCAGCTGTAGCTCGGCGCGATGGGCCCCGCGCCGTCACCGTAGGTGAGCAGGTGCGCATCGCGCCCATCTTCGGCGAGGGCCCGCATCATGGCGTGGAGGACCGCCTGGGTGCCTTGGGGCGTCGGGAACGGCATCGCCGCGACGTGCAGCTGCGCCTGTCGTTCGAGATTCATTCGACGTAGCCGAGGGCGCGCAGGCGTTCGACTACCTTTGCTGCGCCGTGGGCCGGGACCGGACGGCGGGTGCCCGGAGGCAGGGCCTCTGGCGCGTCCGGTGAGCCGGCGTCTGCGGTCTCTTCGAGGATCTCCCAGAGCACCCTCCCGGCGGCGTCCGGGGGGACGGCGACGTTCATGCGCGCGAGCAAGGTCGCCGTGACGTCGGCGATGCGCGCGTCGATCTCTCCCACCGGTGCGACGCGTGGTCCGGCGGCGGCGTAGAACCCTTTTGGGCGATGGCTCCCGGGAAGGCTCCGGCCCTTGCGGCCGAGGTATTCGTCCGGCGACAGGGAGCGAAACGGGGAGTTTCCGCGGGGTGCGGCAGCGCTCGGCATGAGGTTGTAGGTATGCCCGGTCTCGGTCGGGGCCAGGGTGAGCAAGAGGTCCGGCGCCCTGTCGATGTGGGGACCGTCGAAGAGTTCTTCCCGGGGCATCACTTTTTCGACGACTTGCAGACCCGTCGCCGGATCACGCAGCCCGAGCAGGGCGTCGGTTACGCGACGCTTCACCGCTTCGAGATCCTTCGCTTCGACCTGTCCCTCGGGGTCTCGGCCCTTCACGTTGAGCCAGAGCCCCGGGAAGTAGTTCAGCTCGTCGCTGAACGCGAGGGTCTGGCTGAAGTCGATGGCTCCGAAGCGCGCGCGCGATTCGAGCAAGCTCGGCAGGATCGTTCCTGCGGCGCGGAAGGCCCGGTCCCGGTAGCGCGGCGGCAGGAGCGTCAGCGCCGCGTTCTTCACGGCGTGGGCTGCCCGGCTCGAAATGCCCGCGTCTTTGAAACGAAGCAACCCCGCCTCGGCGAGGGCCCGGTTCAAGTAGACGACCCGGTCCGACGAGGCGCCGGAGCCGTGGTCGGAGAGGATCGAGATTTCGACGTTGGGCCCCGCCGCCTCGAGGAGCTCGCCGACGGCGCGGTCGAGGGCGGCGTAGACCCGGCCGAGGCCGTCCTGGTCCTTCTCGCTCACCCTCCGGGGCCTCCGGGGCGAGGTCTCGTCGTGCAGGCTCATCAGGTAGTGAGCCGCCGTATCGCTCTCGCCGAAGTAGAGCATGAAGAGGTCCCAGGGGTCTTCCGCGGGTCGGTCCCCGAGCAGCCAGCGACCGAGCTGGGTCTTCTTCTCGATGCGCTTCACCAACGCGTCCGGGAGCCGGCCATGCCAGCCTGGTTTCTCGGCGGCGAACTCGTCGACGTCGTCGAAGGACAGCGTGCCGAAGCGCGCGCTGATGCGGTCGTGGAGCTCCTTGGGCCAGCAGAAGCTCTGGTCTGCTTCGAAGGCGACCGGCGCGTCCCAGCCGCTCATGAAGGCCCCGCGACGGAGCTGCTCTGGGGGCCAGGTCGCCGGGAACGACAGACAGGCGACGGAGCGGCCGAGGTCGTCGAGGCGGGACGCGATGGTCGGCACCTCCCGCACGGTGCCGGCGGTGAATCGCACGCCGTAGCCGCGCCTCGTCGTGAAGTCGAAGACGCCGTGCACCCCGGGGTCGGCGCCGGTCAGGAAGGTCGTCCAGTTCGGCAGGGTGGCCGGGGGCTGGACACTCTCGAGGTGGGCGAAGGCGCCTTGGTCCATGATGTCGTGCAGCGTCGGCAGCCGCTCGGGGCCGAACTCTCGAATCAAATCGAGGTCGGCCCCGTCGAGGCCGATGACGAGGTGGCGTGCGGGCACCGGCTAGGAGTCCGGGGCGCTACTGCGCAGCCGCCGCAGTAAGCAACTCGGTCAGCTTGCTGACGAGCCGGGTCGGGTCTTCGACGGGGCTGCCTTCGGCCAACAGCGCCTGGTCGTAGAGCACCTCGACGAAGGAATCTACCTTCTCGTCGTCTTTGCCGCCCTCGATGAGCTTGTTGAGGTTCTTCACCAGGGCATGGTCGGGGTTGACCTCGAGGATGCGCTTGCGCGTCGGCATGTCGGCGTTCTGCCCCCGCATCATGCGCTCGATGTGCGGCGGCAGGCCGCCCTCGGGGAGCACCAAGCAAACCGGCGAGCCGACGAGCCGCGACGATACCCGGACCTCTTCGACCTCTTCTTGCAGGACGGTGCGGAAGCGCCCGATCAGGTCGCCCATGGCCGCGTCCTTGTCGTCGTCCTTCTTGTCGTCGTCCTTCTTGTCGTCGTCGCCGACCTCGTCCGCGAGCTTGAGGTCCGAGTCCATCGCCGAGATGAGCGGTTTGCCGTCGACCTCGCGCAGGCCCTCGACCGCGAACTGGTCGATGGGGTCGGTCATCAGGAGCACCTCGTAGCCTCGCTTGGCGAGGACCTCGAGGTGCGGCGCGTTCTCGAGCAGCTTCCGGCTCGCGCCGGTGGCGTAGTAGATCGCCTGCTGGTCTTCTTTCATGCGCTCGACGTACTCGGGGAGCGTAGTGAGCCCCTCGGAGTCGGTGCTCTGCCAGCGAATCACCTTGGTGAGGCGCTTCACCTCGCCGGGCTCGTAGTGCAGGCCCTCCTTGATGACCGCACCGTACTTCTCCCAGAAGGCATCTCCGTCGTCGCCGCTCGCCACCTCCTCGACCATTTCGAGGGCGTACTTCACGACCTGCTTGCGAATCGTCTTCACCAGCCGCGAGTCCTGGAGCAGCTCCCGGCTCACGTTGAGGGGCAGGTCCTCGGAGTCGATGACGCCGCGCATGAAGCGCAGCCACTTCGGAAGCAACTCCTCGCAGTCCTCCATGATGAAGACGCGCTTCACGTGCAGCCGAACGCCATGGTTCGACTGGGGCGAGAAGAGGTCGAAGGGCGGCCGGCTCGGGACGAAGAGCAGCCCGGTGAAGAGCTGGGTTCCCTCGATCTTGAAATGGCGCCGAGCGAGGGGCGGCTCCCAGTCGTGGGTCAGGTGGTGATAGAACTCGTTGTACTCTTCGTCTTTGATCTCGGACTTCGGGCGGATCCAGAGCGCTCCCTTGGCGTTGACCCGCTCCCACTCCTTTTCGGTCTTGGCGTCTTCGCCCTCGCCGACGGTCTTTTCGACCTCGAGCTCGATGGCATGGTCGACGTAGTCCGAGTAGCGCTTGATCAGCTCCTGGAGAGTCCAGGTCTTGAGGAAGTCCTTCTGGTCTTCCTTGAGATGGAGGATCAGGTCCGTGCCGCGAGTCTCTCGCTCGGCGGCTTCGATGGTGAAGCTCTCTTTGCCGTCCGAGGTCCAGCGGAACGCCTCGTCGGTGCCGGCGGCGCGGCTCACCACGTCGACTCGGTCCGCGACCAGGTAAGCGCTATAGAAGCCGACACCGAACTGCCCGATGAGGTTCACGTCGTCCTTCGCCGCGTCCTCGAGCTTCGAGATGAAGTCCTGGGAGCCCGAGTGGGCGACGGTGCCCAGGTTCTCTTCGAGCTCGGCCCGGGTCATGCCGACGCCCGTGTCGGAGATGGTCAGGGTGCCGGCCCCCTGATCAGCGCTCACCCGTACGTGCAGCGCTTCGCCCTCGAGGAGGGCGGGCTCGGCGATGCCGCGGAAACGCAGCTTGTCGAGGGCGTCCGAGGAGTTCGAGATGAGCTCCCGGAGGAAGATCTCTTTGTTCGAGTAGAGGCTGTTGATTACGAGGGATAGGACCCGCGTCACCGACGCCTGGAACTGATGGGTGGTCGCTTCGGTTTCAGTCTTCGTTTCCGTCATGGCGGCCGAAATGTGCGGATTCTCGGCGAGGTGTCAACGGCCCACCTCATTCGAACAGCCGGAACCGGTTGTGTGATCTCACACAGGGCTGTTACCCTGCGATTTCGAGGCCGGCAGATGTTTCGGCGGGAGCGGGAGAGGTGCGGTTGGTGCGAAGGGTGGGCGCGGTCCTCATCTCGATGCTGCTCCCGGCCTTGGTGCTGGGCGGGTGCCGGGGTTCCATCTCCGAGCCGGGGAATCTGCCACCGGGGACGACCGGGGGCCCGGATGCCGGGACCCCAGTCGTCTGCGATGGCACTTCGCTCCGGCCCGGGCGCGCGCCGATTCGCCGGCTCACCGTCGGTGAATACGACAATACGGTCCGGGACCTCTTCGGAGATGCGACGGCCCCAGCGACGCGCCTCGTCGACAATGAACGCGGCGAGCTGAGCGCCGACGCCCGGAGTGTGTCGACCCTGCTCGCCGAGCAGTACATGTTCGCCGCCGAAGACGTCGCGGCGCGGCTCACCGAGGCCTCGGCCCTCGATGGGGCCCTAGGCTGCGACCGGGCGACCCTCGGCGACGACGACTGCGCTCAGGCGTTCATCGACCGCGTCGGGCCCCGGGCCTATCGACGTCCCCTCGACGTCGGTGAGTCCGCCGCGCTCTACGCGCTCTACGAGGCGGGCCGCGACGACGGCGGCTTCGAGGTGGGCATTCAGTTGGTCCTCGAGTTGGTCCTCCAGTCGCCGAGCTTCCTCTATCGCGTCGAGATCGTGCCGACCGACGGCGAGGCGGTGGTGCGCCTCGACGGCTACCAGCTCGCGACCCGGCTCAGCTACTTCTTCTGGTCGACGACCCCCGACGAGGCGCTGCTGACGGCGGCCGAAGGCGGCGCCCTCGATACGGATGAAGGTTTCGAGGTGGAGGTTCGGCGGCTCCTCGCCGATCCCCGGGCCGAGGAGGTCATGCAGGCGTTCTTCGCGCGGCTGCTCGAGCTCGACAAACTCGACGCCCTCGAGAAGGACCCCGAGCTCTTCCCGGAGTTTGACGCCACCACGCCGGAACTCTTCCGCGAAGAGACCAGAGCCTTCATCCGCGAGGTCCTCGTCGACGGCGATGGGAGCTGGGTGACCCTCATGACCGCTCCCTGGTCGATGATGAACGCGGACCTCGCGGCGTACTACGGCGTCACGGGACCGACCGGGGAGACCTTCGAGCGCGTCGACCTCGACCCCGCCCATCACGCCGGCCTGCTCACCCACGGAAGCTCTACCGCCACTCGGGCCCGCATCTACGAGAACTCGCCGGTGCACCGCGGCATGTTCATCCGTGGCAACATCATGTGCGGTCACATCCCCGATCTCCCCGAGGGCCTCGAAGTAATGCTGCCCCCGCCGGACCCGACCCAAACCACCCGAGAACGCTTTGCCGCCCACCGGGCCGATCCGGTCTGCGCGGCCTGCCACGCTCAGCTCGACCCCTTGGGTTTCGCCTTCGAACATTTCGACGCCGCCGGCCGGTTCAGGCTCACGGAGAATGGCCGAGATATCGATGCGAGCGGGGAGCTCACCGACCCCGAACATCTAGACCCCGAGACTGCGCCTCGCTTCGAGAGCGTCACCGGGTTGGCGGCGCTCCTCGTCGCCCACGAGGACACCCAGGCGTGTTTCGCGCAGCGATGGTTCCCCCAGGCCTTCGGCCGGGCGAGTTCGTTCCACGACGAGTGCGCCATCGAGGTGATGCTCGAGCGCTTCCGCGGTCGAGACTTCGACGTGCGTGAGCTCTTGGTGGCGGTCGCTCTCTCCGAGACGTTCCTCAACCGAGTGGCCGACCAGGACACCCTGCGCACGGAGGTGACGCCATGACCAAGAAGCTCTCTCGGCGTACGCTCCTTCGAGGCGCTGGCGGCGTCGCCATCTCGTTGCCGTTCCTCGAGGCGATGCTCGAGCGCAACCGCAGCGTCGCCCAGGTCGGCGCCATCCCGAAGCGCGTCATCTTCTTTTTCACCTCGTGCGGAGTGGTCCCCGACACCTGGTGGCCCACCTCTGGCGGTGAGCGCGACTTCGTGCTCAATCGTGCGCATCGGGCTCTCGAACCGCTGCGCGACAAGATCCTCCTCCCCGACGGGGTGCGCATGGACACCGCGACGAACGACAGCGTCGGGCGCAATGGCCACGACAAGGGCACGGCGCATTGCCTCACCGCGACCAATGTCGTCGAGGGGCCGAGCGGCGTCGGCGAGTTTGGTCACCTCTGGGATGGCACCGCCGGCGGCATCTCCATCGACCAGCACATCGCCAACTACCTCGAAGGCGAGACGCCCTATCGCAGTCTCGAGTTCGGGGTTCGTGCGGAGGGCATCCGCCAAGCTTTGCCGAGCCGCATCTCGTACCGCGGCGAAGGGGAGGCGGTCATCCCGCGTCACGACCCCGCCGTGGCCTTCGACCAGATCTTCGCTCCCCTCGCGGGCGGAGTCGACGCGGCCGCGGCCCGCCAGCGGCGCCGGGAGTTGGTGCTCTCGGCGGTGCGCGGCGACCTCGGACGCCTCGAAGGTCGCCTCGGGTACGAAGACCGCTTGCGCATCCAGGCCCACACCGCGTCCATCGAAGAGCTCGAGCGTCAGCTCGGCGACCTCGCCGGCGCCGGGGCCTGCACCGTCCCGACCCGCCCCGGGGGCATCGGTGACCGCGACTATCCGCTCATCGGCCGAGCCCAAATGGACCTCATCGTGCACTCCCTGAAGTGCGACCTGACCCGCGTCGCTTCGATCCAGTGGTCCACCGGCCAATCGGGCATCCGCATGGACTGGGCCGGTCACGCGGCGAGCCACCACGGCATCTCCCACGAGGTCGGCGACCTCCCGACGGACTGGGACGCGGGGAAGAACTGGCGCCAGGCGGCGACCGAGATCGACACCTGGTACGCCGAGCAATACGCCTACCTGCTCACCTCGCTCGACGCCATCGACGCCGGGGACGGCACGACGCTCCTCGACAACACGGTGGTGGTCTGGGTCAACGAGCAAGAGCAGGACATCGACAATACGCATCGCTGGACCCGCATGCCGTACATCCTCGGCGGCAGCTGCGGCGGCTACTTCGACGTCGGGCGCTACGTGAACGTGGACGCCCGCCACGGCGAGGTCTTCGTCGATGTGATGAAGGCGATGGGAATGCCGGACGATACGTTTGGAGATCCGACGCATTGCGACGGACCGGTCAGCGGGCTGACGTGACTAGTGTGTGATTCATAGTCACGGGAGGGATCGGAGCATTCGCTCTCGAAATGCGAAAGCGGGAACGATGGTACGCTCTCTCCGTGTCGTTTCGCCGGTCCGAAGAGGACTATCCGGGTGGCTCGCGTTGGCGGGCGAAGAACCGGTCACGCCTACTTCATGCAGGTATGCCGGACCGCCTCCTCTCGTCCGATCGAGTTCTGACCTACGTCTTGTTGCACGGGCGCGACGAGCACGGATGGGACTCGTGGCAATTGACGACTGCGCAAGCGCTACGGCTGCTTGATCTACTTCGTGAGACGATCAGCGACCCGACAGGTTACGAGATGATTTCTGACCTCGAGCGGCGACTTGCCATGCGGTGATTTGTACCGGGCAGGCCAGTAGAATGTACGGGAATCCCGCGGGTGCTCAACCACTGGCGTGGACTCGAGAGTGTGCCTGAAGGTGGCAGTCCCCATGCTACAGTTCCTCTGTGAAGAAGGTGATCCGCGTAGTCAGTCTCGACGAGCAGGATGAGGCTGCGAAGGAAATCCGATCTCGGTCGACCGCTGTCGAACGCTTCTTCGAGGTCGAAGCAATTCGCCGAGCGGCATGGGAGCTCTATGGAAAGCCTGACCACGGACTGGAAAGAGTTCTTAGGGTTGTTGCTTTCCCACCGAGTTGAGTTCCTGCTCATCGGTGGTCACGCACTGGCGGTTCATGCCCAGGCCAGGTTCACCGAGGACCTGGACGTATTCGTAGACGCTTCACCCGAAAACGCGGCCCGTCTCCTCGCAGCGCTTCGGGACTTCGGCTTCGGAGCTGTCGCCCCTTCGGTCGAAGAGCTGGCGACCAAAGACAAGGTGTTCATGTTGGGTGAAAAGCCCTACCGAATTGATGTCCTCACCACGATTTCCGGTGTGGAGTTCAGCGATGCCTGGAGGGACCGAGTTTTCCTCGACCTCGAGATGGGTCGGATCCCGACGATCGACCGACAGTCCTTCATCCGCAACAAGCGGGCGTCGGGCCGACCCAAGGATCTCGCCGATCTGGCAATGCTCGAGGCCTCGGAGCCAGACGACGGTTAGACGACCGACAGCCGTCGCGGGCCGGCCGTGAGCCTACTCTCCCGGCTGACGCCCGTGATCCGTGATGCGGTCCGGATGTGCGCGCATCTCGTCGAGGTCCGTCCGGGGGATCGTCGAGTGGACGAGCGGTAGCAACGTGGCGACGCTCACCGTGCCCAGGAGCACGCGGTTGTCGCTGATGTCGCTGTTGTTCGTGACGGGCCAACGCTCGCCGGTCGATGGGTTGTAGATGCCGAGGTAGACCCGGTATTCGCCGGCGGGGTAGCCCGGGGGGACCTGGACCAGGATGCGGTTCTCGATGATGTCGCCCTCGCGCCAACGGTCGGCGGGGTACATCCAGTCGCCGGGGATGTGGTCGTAGGCGATGCGCGCGTCGGTCGACTCCATGTGAATGAAGAAGTGCGTATCGGCGGGCCGTGGGCCCGGGGCGCGCCACCAGGTGGTGCAGAAGAACTCGTGGCGCTGGATGGTCTCGGTCTCCATGTCCGAGCCGATCATCTCGAGGCCGTCGCCGAAGGTGGCGGTGATGCCGTGGAGGTCGTCCGGGGGCTCCTCGAAGACCACTTCCCGGGGCACCTGGTCCCAGAGGTCGCGGCGGCGGAAGAGCGAGAGGTAGTAGACCGAAGACCGCGGCCAGGTCCGCACGTGCACGTACTCGCGCTTGAAGCGCGCGTTGTAGATGCCGAACTGGTGCGGGTTGTGAGCGATGTAGGGCTCCAACGTGCGCGGCGTCGGATCCGTCGCGTAGCTCTCGGCGACGCGCGCCGCGACGGTGCCGGGCACGTAGGTCGTCAGGATCGCCCACTCCGGATTGCGCTCGTAGAAGTACTCGCGCATTTCGGCCTGCCACGCGGGCTTGTCGCGGTCGGCCTCGGTCGCGGCGAAGGCGTGGAGGCCGTAGCGGCTCCGGGCCCGGGCGATGGTGTAGTCCGTGAGGCCGATGAAATCGAGGTAGCTGAGGTCTTGGGAGTGGTAGGGCGTTGAGCCCATGTCCTGGAAGGCCACGAGGCCGCCGCGGCGCTCGTGGCGGACGATGAACTTGCCCATGTCCGGGTGGTAGTTGCCGGCCAAGTCACCGCGGCCGTTGAAGCCGGCCATCGAAGTGTAGCTGTAGCCGAAGCTCGCCCCGGCCCCGCCGAGGGAAAGGCCCACGCCGACGACCGCCGCGGCGATGGTGGCCCATCGCTTCTTGGGCAGCGCCGTCCGGAGGGCGGCCCAGAGGTTGCGCAGACCGAAGCCGCCGAGCATCGCCAGGAAGGGCAGGGCGGGCAGGTAGAGACGATGCCAGCGCATCTCGTCAGCGCCGACCTTGACGATGTAGACCATGTAGGCCGCGCAGATCACCGCCATCACCGACTTCTCGACGAGGCGCTTCTTGTCCATGAAGGCCAGCGGCGCGAGCATCACTAGGGCGCCGATGCCGTTGAACGCGAGCATGTCGTAGAGGGTGCGGAGGCCCGTCTCGACGATGAGGAAGCTGCCCGAGGTCTTCACGTACATCGGGTTCGGGAAGAGGCCACCGAAGTAGATGTAGCGAAAGAGGTGGACCGGGGCGGTGATGGCGAGGAGCCCGCCGAGGTAGAGCCAGGTTATCGGGTCGAGCTTCTTGGCCTTGATCGACCGATAGATGACCGGGACCGCGAAGACGGCGCCGATGAGGTGAACCTCGGGGCGGGTGATGCAGCCGAGGCCGACGACGATGCCGCCCCAGAGGGCGAACTTCTTGCTGCCCGTGCGCAGGGCCTCGAAGGTCAGGAAGAACGAGAGGGTCGGTAGCAAGGTGCCGAGGGGGCCTTCCATGCCGCTCGTGGCCCAGAGCGTCGCCGTGCTCGAGCACGACATCCAGATGGCGGCGTAGATGTGGCCGAGGCCTGATTCGAGGCCGTAGGCGCGGCGGTGGATCATGGCCATCAGCCACAGGAGGGCCCCGATCATCAGGGTGCCGAGGATCTCGAAGACCTGGAAGAGGTCGAGGCCGAGGGCCTCGAAGGGCAGGGCGACGAAGATCCAGAGGAACGTCGTCGAGCCTTCGACGCGCTCGCCGACGTTGAAGGTCAGGCCGTTGCCGAGGAGCAGGTTCTGGGCGTAGTGCCAGGTGATGTAGGCGTCGTCTTTGACGAAGTCGAGGTTGACCAGGACGCTCAAGAGCAAGAAGAGCCAGGCGACACAGAGCGGAATCCAGAAGAGCAGGAGCTCGCGCTTCTTGGCCGGGTCCATGGGCTTCTTGGGTTCGGTCTTCGTCTCGGACTTACTCATCGGATTTCTCCGTGTCCGTGTCCCCACGAGAAGGCGCCACGAGAGGCGGGCGAGGCGAAAGCGCGCCGGAGGCGTGCGTAGCCGATGCACCGCCGGCCGTGGCGCCGGTAGTGCTTGCCGTGTCCGTGTCGGTGTCGGTGTC
>QMMC01000002.1 GCA_003647065.1 Deltaproteobacteria bacterium
GGCGAAGAAAACCAATGCGAGTGAATAGACCGGCGCAACCGTGAAGCACGTCGACACATCCTTCCCCGCACTCGACCGTCCTCTCATCTCATCTCGTTTCATCTCATCTCACCTTTCTGCGAGCTCACATGCAGCGAGCGCCTTCTTCGGCCATGACGCATTCGGTATAGCCGTAGGCGGTGCAATCGTAGGTTGACGGAGTGCCGCCCTCACAGACCTCGAGTGTCCTCCCGTTAGCAGGCGGGAAGCGTCGCACAAACGTCGCTACTTCGGCAAAACGCCCGCTCGAATTCCGGAGGAACTGTCCAACGTGCTCGGCCGTCTTCTGCGCGTGGAGGTGCGGTGGCCCGTTCAGCGACCCCTCCGGACGTGACCGGCGACCGCCGCGGTTCTCCCGCAGTGCCATCCAGATCCGAGTACACTGCCGCCTCCGCCAGTGGCCCCCAGCGCCCCACACTACGAAATCGACACTATCCTCGGCGAAGGCGGGATGGGTCGCGTGTACCGGGCGGTGCATCACCCTTCGAGGCTGCCGGTCGCGATCAAGATGCTGCGCCAGGAGCTCGCCAGCCCCCAGGCTCGCCGGCTGCTGCTTCGCGAGGCCGCCGCGGCGGCGCGCCTCGACCACCCGCGGATTGTGAAGCTCCTCGACCTGACCCACGACGAGGACGGTCGGCCCGTACTGGTAATGGAGCTCGTCATGGGGCACGACCTGAGCGTCTGGATCGACGATTGGCCTGGCTTCCCCCGCGTCCTCGGGGCGCTGTGTGACACCCTCGAGGGCCTCGCGGTCGCTCACGGCGCCGGCATCGTCCACCGCGACCTCAAGCCCGGGAACCTGCTGGTCGAGGGCGATCGCGTGAAGGTCACAGACTTCGGCGTCGCGGTGGTTCTCGATCCCCTCCGGACGGACAGCACGAAGAAGTTTGTAGTGGGCACGCCGGTCTACATGGCACCGGAGCAGCTCGACCCGCGTCTAGACATCGGGCCGTGGACAGACATCTACGCCTTCGGTGTGCTCCTTTACGAGCTCCTCCACGCGGAGCCGCCGCACATCGCCGAAGGCCTAAGCGACCTGCTCTCCCAGAAGCGCTCACCCTTCGTCCCGAAGCATCCTCTGCGGCCGGGCCTCCGGGTCCCGCGGGGCATGTTCGCCCTGATCGAAGCGCTCCTCGATCCGGAACCGCGGCGCCGCATGCGCTTTGCTTCCGAGGTCCGTGACGCCCTCGTGTCTCTCGCCGAAGAGGTGGAAGACGAGCTGACCGCCGAACCGCGGAGCAAACCGTCGTGGCGGACGCCACGTGCATCGAACATGGCGGGCACCATCGCCCAACCGCCAGAAGAGACCACGGCGGCGGAGGGTGCGACGCTCTCCGCGGACTTGGCAGACACGATCTTGGACTCCGCGCCCGCGCCACCGAGGGCTCGGCCGAGCAACCGCTCCACTCTGCCCGCCCCACTGTCTCCTGGAACTGGGACCCGGGTCATCCAGCTGCGTCGGCTCCCCCTCGTGGGACGGCTCGCTGAACGCGCAATCATCGAAGAGAACCTCGACCAGGTCGTGGGCCGTGGCGGCGTCCGCCTCGTCGGGATCGTCGGCGCAAGCGGTGCAGGCAAGAGCGCGCTCGCCCGCTGGGGCCTCGACTTCGTGGAGCGCCACGGCCAAATGGAGGGTGTCGCCGCCGGCTACGACATCACGGGGACCGCGCCCACCGGTGGGCTCAAACACGCTACGCGACGGCTCCTCGGCCCGCCGGTGCCGGCCAGTGACGAGCCACCGTGGGCATGGCTCCGAGGTCCAGGCGGTGAGCTACCCTTCGACGAAGCCGAGATGACGGCGTTCGTGTCGAAGGAAGCTGGCGAAGCTCTCGCATCCGATCACACCGCATCCCTCGCCGAAGCCGCGATCGAAGCCGTGAGCCGCATTCGCCCCGTCTATCTCTGGCTCGACGACGTGGGGTGGTCTCGCGACGGCGCGCTTTCCCTCGTCGAGCGCCTGCTGGCACGAGGCGACGAGCTCGATGTGGCGATCGTAGTGACGCTCAGGTCTGGAACGGCTGGCCACGGCGCCCTGCGAGAGCGGCTCGCGTCGCTTTTCGCGAAGCCCGGAGCGACGCTCGTCACGTTGGGAGCGCTTGGAGACACTGAGAAACGGACGCTCCTCGACGAGGTCCTACAACTCGCGCCGGGACTCGCCGACGCATTCGCGCCCCAACTCGACGACCTGCCGCTGATGCTCCTGACGCGTGTCTACGCGTGGATCGAGAACGAACACGTCGTCTCCACCGAGGACGGGTACCGGCCGAACGAGGGCATCTCCTCCGCGGAGCTCTTCTCTGATCGTGCCGTCGAGGACACCCTCACGGAACGCCTCGACGCCTTCTTCACAGCATTCGGAGACGACCGGACCATGGCGCGACGCGTCCTGATCGTGGCAGCGCTCCTTGGCGCGTCATTCGAGGAGGACGTCCTCGTCGCCGCATGCAGCGGCGTCGTGGGGCCAGAGCAGGTCCACGTAGTGGTCGACCGAGCCGTCCTGACCGGCCTCCTCCGGAGCGAGAGCGGGGGCGGCGACCTACGGTTCGACCACGGTCTGTTGAAAGAGATCCTCGAGTCGATGGCCCAGAGCGATCCGGACCCGCGGCGTCTTCTCCGCGGGGCGGCCGACGCGCTGCGCGTGACCTACGAGATGGCGCATGCAGCCGTTGGGGAGCGCGTTGCGTCGCTTCTCTGGATGAGTGGGGACGTCGAGGATGCCGTAGAGGCCCTCGTCGCCGTCGCCGAGGTCCACAACCGAACCGGCGACCTGGATGAATCCGCGAAGGCCCTCGAGTTGGCCCGGCAGTGGCTCGACTCGGCGGAGATCGCCGATGGCACCATTTTGCGTGGCCGGATCGCGCTCGTGGATGCCGATCGCGCGTACTTCGCCATCGACTACCCGACGGCCGAGCGCGTCCTGGGCGAAGCACGCGCCATCTTCGAAGCGCATGGCGAGACCGAACTCCTCGCCGCCGCCATGAATCTCGAGTCGGGCCTCCACTTCTACCAGAACCGCTTTCGCGAAGCGGAGCGCATCGCACGGGAAATGGAGACGGTCACGGCACCCGGAAGCGTCTGGCGGCATCGCGCGATTCACCGGCAGCTTCAGATCGCATCTCTCGTCGGCGACGACGTGCTCGCGACGCGCCTCGTCCGGGAAGCGCTACGACACGCGCGCCTCTCCGGCGGCCGATTTCGGTATCGTACGGCCCACATCACGGCGGCGGAGTGCGAGCTCTCGGTCGGCCGTGTCGGTGATGCGCGCCTCCGGCTCGCCGCGCTCCGCGAGGAAGTGAGCGGAATCGACGACACCTTTTCGGCGGCTGAGGTGGGAGATGTCTGGTTCTGGCTCCTCGCTATCGACGGGATGTGGGAGGAGCTCGCGCCGCGCGTCGCGCAGCGACTCGCCTTGCTCGAGAGCAACGCCGACACTTGGCGCATCACGATGGCCCGCACGTATTGCGCGCTCGCGGCCGCTGGACTGCGCGACGACGAGGCGCGGGTCGCAGCACTGGTCGATGCCCATATCGAGGCCGGATGTCAGGTCCCCAACGACGAGCCCACCACGCGCTACGCGACCCGGCGACTCGCCGTCGAGCTCCGAGCGGCCGGCCATGAGGCCCTCGCCGCACGTGTCGATGCCGCGTTCGAAGCCCGGATGTCGACGCTCGAAGCGGCCTTCGGCGACGGCACGACGATCTTCGATCCGGCGAACGTGCTCGACGCGTATTGAGCGCCCCGCACGCCGCTTGTTTGTGGAAATTGGGCTCAAAACGGCGCGGGGGCGGGCGAATTTGGGCGCACATCGGCGCGGTTCCTTCCGCGGAAACGGCGACGGGAACGGTCACGAGAACGGCTACGGCTACAGCTCCGGCTACCCGGACAGCCCACCAGGATTGATCGCGTCGTGACCGGCCGCCTGGACGCGGGTGCACTTGTGCGATGCCGACCGGTTGGCGGTATCATCAGCTCGCTCGATGGGAAAGCAGCACCACGGCTGGCGCGCGCCGCTTCTCCTCGTGGTCACCGCTGTGCTGGGGTGTGGTGGACAACCTGCTCCCCAACGACAAGCGGCCACGTCTCCCGTCGCGCGAGTCCCCACGCCCGGCGGCGCAGCGACGGAAGCCGAACCGACGACGACGACAGCGCCCACTGGGCTCGAGTCGTTGCTCGACGCCTGCAGATGGTGGGATGCCGCAGAGGCCCGCCGCCAGCCGACGGTGTACTGCACGACCGAAGACGACCCGGTGCCGACCACGAACGGAGGATTCCCGGCGCTCGCCCGCGATGGCACCCACGTGGCCGTCATACAGGTCGGGTATGACTGCTGCTCGGATTTCGGAACCGTCAGCGCGGAGGTCCGAGACCTCTCCAACACGGTCGTGGCCGAGTGGTCGCTCTCCGATCGAGACGCAGACGGCGTGGAAGGCATCTCGGGACAGCAGGCGGAGGCGCGCATCTCAGAGCTCAACGCGCTGCTCTTCGCCGACGGGTTTCGGCCACTCGCGGTCGTGGCGGAGAGCGAAGAGAACCTGACGCAGCCGCTCTCGCTGGCGAATGGGCTGAGCGCGCGTCTCGAGAACCTGAGCTTCGAAGTCAGGCGTGGGACCGACGTCGTGGCCAGCCTGGCGTTTTCATCCTACGAACGGGACAGCGATTGCTGCGATGGCGGTCTCGGGCGAGGCGGCCGTTGTCATCTCCCCCCAGCATTGGTCGGCGTGTGGCAGGGCGAGCGGGCCATCGTCGTGTCTGTCGGCCTCGTTCATCAGCGCGACGGGTGCGACGCCAGCCCCTCGTTCCACGTGCTGTCGTTGCCCGCGGATTGAGACTCGGCGCACCGGAACTGGCGGCGCACCGCTTCACAGCCCCCGTTTAGAGAGAGAAGAACGAACGAATCTTGCTCAGGAGCAGGTTGCTCTCGGTGCGCTCTTCGTGAGTCGTGGTGGCGCTCCCGGTTCGCTGGTCGGCGAGTTGGGCTTTGCGCCGGGCGAGGACCTCGGCCAGGTGTTCGGCGACCTTGGGATCCTCGGCCAGCACTTCCCGCATCGCCGCCGAGCCGATCACGAAGAGCTTCGAAGGCTCCCGGGCGACGATGGTCGCGGTGCGCTTCTCGCCCGTCATGAGCGACATCTCTCCGAAGAAGCTGCCCTCGCCCAACCGGGCTACCTCGGTCTTGCCGACGAGGACCGCCACCCCACCCTCGTAGACGATGAAGAGCTCGTCGCCGTCGGTGCCCTCCTCGATGATGCGTCCGCCCTTCGCGTAGAGCACCACACGGGTTCGGTCGGCGAGGCGCGCCATCGCGTCATCGGGCAGGCCCGCGAGGATCTCGATGCCCTCGAGGGCGCGCCGCCGGGCGCTCACGAACTCGGCCTGCTTCGTCGCCTCGACCGCCAGCATGTCCCGGGAGCGCACGTCGCGGATGGGAAACGGGATGGACAGCCCGGCGCGCTGGAACGCGTACCAGATCCGAGACCGCACCGCCGAGTCGATCTTGGCGCGCCTCGCGAAGTCACGAATATAATAGCGAAGCTGGTACTCGATGCCGCTGTCGGCGTAGGTCGCGAGGACGACGTCCGGGGCTGGCTTGGCCAAGACGTCGGGGGTCGTTTGCACCGCCTCGTGCAAGGCCTTGACGACCATATGGGGGACCGCCTCGTACTCCGCTTGCACGGTGACCGTCCGCCGGCTCACCCGGGTCGGCTGGGTGAAATTTTGGATAGGCGCCTTGGCCAGCGGGCCATTGGGCACGATCACCTCGACCTGGTCGTCGGTCATCACCTTCGTGGCGCGCCAGTTGATCTCCGTGACCCTCCCGGTGAGGTTGTCGTCGAAGTCGAACTTGATCCAGTCGCCGACCTCGAAGGGGCGCTGGGCTTGAATCGCGAGGCCCGCGAAGAGGTTGCCCAAGGTCTCTTGCATCGACAAGCCCACCACCGCCGTGAGCAGGGCAGAGGTCGTGAGCAGCGAACTCGGCTCGACGCCGATGACGGGCAAGGTGAGGAAGGCGACGCCGAAGTAGACGACGACCTGAATGATGTCGCGGAAGATCTTGGGAAGGGGCCGGGCGAGGCGCCGCCCGATGAGCCAGTCGACGATCACGAGGAAGCCCGCGCGGCCGATGCAGGCGAGCAGCAGGAGCAGCGCCAGGGCAGCGATGGCCCGGTCGAAGCCCCGGGGCAGCGCGACGAAGGACCGGAAGATGACCAGCGTCAGATTGCCCACGAGCAGGAAGAACGGCACGCGAACTCGAGCGCGCTCGCCATCGGACAAGACGAAACGGAGCACGACGATCAGGATCAACGCGACGAGAATCCCGATGCCGCCTAGGGACGCATACGCGCCTTCCTGAACCGCGAGCCTAAACCAGTCACCCATCGCGTCGTCTGGTTATCAGAGTCTCGGCCAGATCAGAAGGAACCGAGGGCGTCTTGGATCACTTTTCGAGCGCCATCGGCGTCAAAGGGCTTGCGTAGAAACCCGGCTCCAACCGAATTGATCTGCGCTTCTTCGTCCGGGCTCGCGAAACCCGAGACGATGATCACCGCCGTCGGCGGAGAGAGAGAGAGAGGGCTTGTCGGGCCACGTCGAGACCGCTGGCCCCTGGCATGCGGAGATCCGTGAGCACGAGGTCGTAGCGGCGGTCAGCGAGGGAAGCGATCCCTCTGAGACCATCCTCGACGGCGGTGACCTCGAGATCGAGCCAATCGCAAATGCGCACCATGGCAGTGCGCACGAGCGGGTCGTCCTCGACGACGAGAACCCGAGGTGACGTCATCCGAGCCCCTCGGCTATCGGAAGGTTGACGATGAAAGACGCGCCACCGGACTCGGGGGCCTCGTGCGCGAGTTTGCCGCCGTGGTTTTTCACGATGTCCATGGCGACGCTCAGGCCGAGACCGGTCCCCTGACCCACGGGCTTGGTCGTGATGAAGGGGTCGAAGAGTCGCTCCGAAACATCCGGCGGAACCCCCGGTCCGGAGTCGGTGACCCGATAGATGATGCGGCCCTCGGCGGTCGAGATGGTCAAGACCACCTCGCGCCCCCGGGCGTCGGGCATCATGACGGCGTCGGCGGCGTTTCCGAGCAGATTGATGAATACTTGCCGGAGTTGGTCGACGCTCGCCTGAATGCGCGGAAGGCCGTCTTCGATGTTCCACGTGAGCTCGATGCCGCGCTCCGCAAAGGAACGGCTCAAGAGGACCGTCGCCCCTTCGAGGGGCAGCAGCGCCGAGGATACCGTCTTCTGCACATCGGCGGCGCGACCGTAGGTGCGGACCGAATCGACGATCCTGCCCATCTGGCGAGCCGCCTCGACGATCATCGCCAATCCCTCCTCGAGCTTCTGAGGGCTCCGGTCGGGATCGGCCCGGAGCAGATCGGCGAGGGCCATGATCACGGTGAGGGGCTGATTCATCTCGTGAGCAACACCTGCAGCGAGCAACCCGAGGGCGGCGAGTTTCTCCGCCTCGACGAGGCGCGCGTGGGCACGGTCGCGCTCGACGCGCTCCGTCTCGAGATCCGCGAGGAGAACCCGTACTTCCTCGGCGGTCGAGTTCACCAAGAACGACAAGACGTCCCACCGATCGCCAGACCCGTCCCGGGGACTGGGGTCGTCGAAGGTGCCCCGCGCTATCCCGAGGAGGGCGTGAGTCAGAGCGGCGATGCGCTCGCCATCGTCCTCGGGAAGGTCCTCGGGAGTGTCCTCGCAAGGGTCCGGGGCGTCACTCATCGGGCGCCTCCCCTCGGGCGGCGAGGAGCCCATTCCCTCGTACGACCGCTTCGGTGAAGGAGTCCACCATCTTGGCGGGGACCGGCGGACGCGCCACGCCGATGATGAACGATCCGATCGCGCGGCCGAGCAGGGAGCGGCTGACGATGACGACACCGACGACCAGGTCCGTATCCAACCCCGTCCGCCACACCTCACGAGACTGCCCGTCGTCCGATCCCATGCGGTCGGCAGCCAGGACCAGGACGATGGGGCGCCCGATCTCCCGAGCGATGCGATGGGCCTCGGCGAGGCTTCGGCGGGCCCCCTCCCCGGTCTGCCGGTACCCCGGGAGTGGCCGGGCCAGGATCACCCTCTCGGCGAGTTCGTAGAACCCCCCGGCGCCGGTCCCACCGAGATGGGGCAGCACGTCGATGTCGATGTCAGCGTCGATGTCCGTACCCACCGACGGCAGACTACCAAATAGTGACGGTCGGTGCTCAATCCCCAGGCACGAAACTCTCTTCGAAGAGCCCCTCGAAGGGATCGCGCGTGGTCCGGGTGCTTCCGTCGAGGCTGTTTGCGTCGGCTTGGGTCAGATCGATCACGGGGGCAAAGGCTGCTTCGTGGAACGCATCACAGAGGCGGGCCGCAAATGCATCCTCGTCTTCTGCGGTCTCCCGGACCGCTTCGGCGCAGCCGAGGACTCCCCCGCTCGGGCCCTCGAGGCAGACCTCCCCGGTCGTTCCGTCGGCTTCGACGCGGACCGTGAGCCCCGCGCTCCCCTCGTCGAAGCGCGGCGACCAACCGAGGCCCGCCCGGACCTGGGCACCGACCGGACCGGCGCCCCCGACGAATCGCACCGGCACGACGAAGCCGAGGCGGCGAAAGACCCCCGGGTCGATGCCGAAGGCCGCCTCGTAGTCCTCGAGGCTCGCGGACAAATCGCCCTCCAGGCGGGCGGCTTCGGCGGCGACGGCGTGGACCCGGGCGCGCAACAGTGCCTCGGCCGGGTTCAGCTCCGAGAGGGCCCGGGACGCGATCCGTCGCGCCTCCTCTTCGTCGCCGGCGGCGAGGGCGGCTTCCGCGGCAAAGGCATCGTAGTAGGCGTCGGCCCCGTCGCGCTCGTCCCGACTCCGGGCGCGGCGAACCGCTTCGGTCACGATGCCCGGACCCACGACCTCCACGAACTCCCCCACGAGCCACGGCTGAATGATCGCCCCCTGGGCGCTGCCGATGCGGAACGAACCGATGAGGCGCTCGTCGTCGGCGATTGCCCGGGCCGCCTTACGCCCGCTCATCCACGACTGACCCCGGAGCCAGAGCGCCTCGGCCCACCGACCGGGGTTTTCCCAGAAGGGGCGCGCCGCGGCCTCTTCCATGAGGGCCTCGGCGGCGAGGAAGTGGGCTCGGCGGTCGAGGAGGGCTGCGATGGCGAGGTCCTGGTCGGGGTCCCGGCTGTTGTGGGCCCGGCGGTCCGGGGCGACGAGGGCCTTCCCGGTGATGCGCCGGGCGTCCTCGTCGCGGCCAACGACGAGGAAGAAGCTAGACAACGCCCGGCGCCCTTCGTTGCGGTCCGAGTCTCTGACGTGAGGAGGCCGCTTCTGCCGGTAGAGTGGCGCCTGCTTCAGCGCGTTCAGGGCCTCCGGGAAGCGTGCCTCACGGGTATAGAGTTCGGCGAGTTCGATCCACGGGTTTCCATACCAAGCGACCCCAGCGCGGGTCGCCTCGAGGCCGATTCGCTCGGCCTCGTCCAGCTTGAAGAGGCTGCGCGCGGCCTCGGAGTAGTTGGTGAGGTCGACCGCGTTGGGCCCCCCCGGCTTCGCCCGGCCGTACTCGAGGGCCTGGCGACACGCCTCGTAACTCGCCCCGTCATTGCCTGCTTCGAACTCGACGGCACAGAGAGCGTTCAGGGCGATCTCGACCTGTCGCGGCGATCCTTCGGCGAGGCCCTCCTGGGCCGCGAGGCGGGCGTCGGCATGGAGGCCCATCTTCATGAGCGGCCACGCGCGGTCGGCGAGCATGTCGGGGTCGTAGAGTTCGTTGTAGCGCTCGATGTAGACCACCTTTTCGGCGTGGTGCTCGAGGTCGCCGTGGGTGGCTGCGAGCTCGGTGAGCAAACGCGAATGCCAACGCCACGGAGCCGGGGTCACGGGCTCCGCTCCGTGAACTGCTTCGAACTCGCGGAGAGCAATCTCGTAGTGAAAGAGCGCCCGGGGGAAGTTCGCCTCGGCGTAGTGTTCGACGGCGCCGAGGACTAGGTGGCCCACGAAGCTGCGCGGGTCGTCGGCCACGATCTCCGCCGCCAACTCCCGGGCCTTGATGTTCCGGCCCCGCTGCACCATGTGCCAGGCCCGGAGTTCATCGTCGGCGGCCTCCTCACCAGGGTTCGCCGCGAGCAGAGCCGCGTCGAGCTCGTCGACGCCCGGCTGTGCGTGGACCAGGGCCGCAAGGGCCGAAAGGACGGCGACGAGGGCGGTGATCGCAGCGGTGCGGCGCAGTCGGGTCACTTGGATTTCACTTCGTAGAGCTCTTCTTCAGGCTGACCTGGGCGAGGGCTTCAATCGGGCCGCGTGCGCAGTCACGGACCACCGCCGCCGCATCGTCGATGCCCGCAGCGCACTCGATGCGGTGCTCGAAGATGTGGGGGGCGAGGGCCTCGAGGTCATCCGGGGAGACATAGTCGCGCCCCTCGATCACCGCCCGGGCCTGGAGCGCCGGTAGGCTGAGGACGAGGGAACGGGTGCTCGCCCCCTGGAGAACCCGCTCATCGCTCCGGAGGGCGTTGGCGAGGTCGACGAGAGCCTGCTTGAAGAGAGGGTCGATGCGCACGTCATGACGAATCGCCCGACGCGCCTTGATGACCTCCGACCGGGAGACACCGGGGAGCTCCGCTGCGCGTACGAGGCTCGGCGTCGGATACTGGTCGAGGACCTCGAGCTCCGCCTCGGGGGCGATGTGCCTCATCACCAGCTTGAAGAGAAAGCGGTCGAGCTGCGGCGTGGGCAGGGGATAGGTGCCGGCGAGGTCGAGGGGGTTCTGGGTCGCGATGACGAAGAAGAGGTCATCGAGGGCGTGGGTCGTATCGTCGGCGGTGACCTGCTTTTCCCCCATGGCCTCGAGCATCGCGGCCTGGACCTTCGGCGACGTGCGGTTGATCTCGTCGGCGAGGACCACGTGAGCGAAGATCGGGCCGCGGCGGAAGGTGAACCCGTTGGTCTCGACATCGAAGACGTTGGTCCCGGTGATGTCGCTGGGTAAGAGGTCCGGGGTGAACTGAATCCGGCGGAAGGGCGCGATGCCTTCGATGCCCGAGTCCTCCCGGACCGACTCACCGAGGGCTCGGGCCAGGGTCGTCTTGCCCGACCCCGGGAAGTCCTCGAGGAGGACGTGGCCGTCGGCGAGCATCGCCGTCAGCACCAGGTCGATGGTCTCGTCCCGGCCGCGGATCGCGGCCCGGAGGCGTGCCCGGAGACGGTCGACCACCCGGCGGGCGACCTCGAGGCCCGTGTCGCCGCCTGCCTCTGCACTCTCATTCGATTCCGTCATGCTCACGCTCTCCATGTGGTCTCTCATCGCGAAAAGAGCCAGGTCCAAGGGCTCAAGATTGCCAATACTCGTCGGCGCCGGGGCACCGCGGCTCGGAGCTCCCGTCGCACGTCGCGGAAGAGGGCCCGGGGATCGGCGGCCCCGACTTCTCCCGCATCGGTCGATGCACCAAAGTGGGCGGCGACGTGGCCCCCGGTCAACGGCCCGAAGCTCGGCACCAGGCCTTCGACGCGACGGGCAAAGGCTTCTCGGGATTCGCCGTAGTCGCGGCGGATGCCCACGGCGCTGAGGCTGTCGAGGGCCGCCCGGTAGACGACTCGGGACGCCGCGTCCCCCGCGAAGAGGGCGGCACTCCGGCGCCAGAGGCGACCGAGAACGACGAATACGAAAGCAACCAACGCGAGGACCCCGAGGCCGCGCCCCACCCACAGGAGGGCGTCGCGTACGGCACCCCCGAGGTCGATGGCCGCTTCACCGTCGATGGGCAGCGGCTGCTGGCCCCGGACGAGCTCTGCGAGGAGCCGCTGGAGGTCCGGGTCCGGCGGGCCCGGCGGCGCCGAGAGCACAGTCTGAGGCGCGACGTCCATCACGACCCAGCCCACCCCGTCGACGTACACCTCGGGCCACGCGTGGCTCGCTTGCCCGCTCACCAGGATGGCCGAGCCGCCTTGCCGCGACGCCTCGTCGACCGCGTAGCCGGTCGCGACCCGGGCGGGGATGCCGAGGGTTCGCATGAGGTAGGTCGCGGCATGCGAGAAGTGCACGCAGTACCCCGTCAGATCTCCGAAGAGAAAGCTACCGGTGGGGTCATCGGCGTCGGCGTGGCGGCTCCGGAGGCTGTAGGTGCCCTCTTCGCTGAGGTATTGGGTGACGCTGAGGGCTCGGGCCACGGGGTCGTCCCGGAGGTCTTCAGGGAGGCCTATGATGATGCGCTCGGCGAGCTCTCGGTAGCGGGGGTCCGGCGGGGCTTCGGTGTAGTGGCGGAGCACTTCGTCGCTCCACATGGCGTCTCCGACGGGCAAGCCCAGCATCGAGATGTGGTCGGCGATGAGCACCGCGCTCCTCGCCCGATACAGACGCTTGAAGCGCCGCGGATTGGGGTTGGGCTCGGGGCGGAGCTCGACCGGGGCCTCGAGGGCGAAGGGCCGGTTGTGGGTCGCGAGGAGGGCGACGGTGGTCTCGATGGAGCCGCGGAAGAAGCTCTCATCGGGGGCATCGGTGATCGGCGTGGGTGACGTCGGAAAGCCGCGGGCGATGTCGCGATCCACATCTGCCCGGGTTGCCGCGACGAGGCGGCGTCCGTTGTATTGGCTGAAGGCTCCCTGGCGGAGATAGTAGACGCCGGTCGGCGACGAGTAATCGTCGTGCAGCAAGACGACCCCGACCGGGACGCGATTCTGGGCGTTGTCGTAGTTGTCTCGAAACTCGAGCTGCTCGTTGTTTCGGCGCCCGGCCTGCTCCTGGCGTCGCTGCTCCTCGGACCCGTCGTCACCGCGTAGACCGAGACCGCCGCCGGTCTCCGGGACCGTCGCCTCGGGCATCAGACCGACGACGAAGAGGCCGAAGACCAGAAGGAGGGCGACCGCGCCGAGGTGAAAGACGCCGCGGACGATGTTGCGCTCGCTCAGAAGCAGCAAGATGACGACCGCCGCCGCCACGCCACCGATGATCATCAGGGCGATCGTCGGATCGCTGCCTCCGGAGATGATCGGGTCGGCGATCTCGAAGGGCCGGTTGATCGCCCCGTCCTGGTGGGCAACGACGAGCTGGCCAAAGGCGAGGGCGATGAAGGCAACCTCGATCGCCGACAGAGCCGCTCGGCGCAAGGTCACGGCGCGCAGCGTCGTAGACAATACGAACGCCGCGAGGCTGAACTCGAGGGCATCGCCGACTCGCAGGGCCTGACCGGGACCGAGGGCCTGGGCCGCGATATCGGTCCGCCCCCAGAGGCCGCCGATGAAGAAGACCGCAAAAAGGCCCGCCACCCCGAAGCCGAGGATAGCCCCGAGGCGCAGCTTGCTCGCGGCGACGAAGCGCGCCGACAGGGCCCCGAGGGCCGAGCCGACCGCAGCAGCGACCACGGCCTCGGGCACGGTGAGGGGCCACGAGAACACCGCCGCGGTGACGCCGTGGACGATCATCCGGGCACCGGTCGCGAGCCACGGCTCACGGGCCGCCGCGAAGCCGAGGGCCCGACCGGACGGTTGGCCGGGAACTCGACCGGGAGACCGGGTCTTCTTGCTCTCCTTGCGCGCGCTCACGCCGGAGCCCTCCGGGACTTGCCCGGCATGAGCGAGGGGACCGACTTCTTGGCGCGCCGCGACCGGCTCACGTGGGCGCCGCCGAGGCGCCGGCCGGTCGGGCGGTCGTAGACGACGACATCGACGCGCGCATGGCCGAGGGCCCGAAGGGTGCTGTTGAGGACTTCGGCCGACGAGCCTTCCACCGGTCCGGCCCGGGTGAGCAATCGGGCGAGGGGCCCGCGGTCCGGGGCCGGGACGAGACCGTCGACGCCGATGACGACGCGCAGCCCTCCGGGACGGCGGGCGGCGAGCTGGTGGACGGCGTCGATCCAAGGGCCTTTGGTCAGCGGCGCGAAGACCACCAGAGCCGCGGGCCCCGAGCGCTCGGCACGGGCGACGAAGGCAGCGAGGCCCGCGCCCTGCCCTTCCCCGGAGGCACCCCCGGAACCGTCGACGGCAGAGCCCACGATGAGAGAGACGGCGTCGGCGACATTGTCGGCGTCAGTCGCCGCTCCATCCGCCCCAAAGACCCAATCCCGACCGAGGGCGCCGCGCTCGACGGCCACCCGAGCCGCGCCGGCGCTCGCTTCGTCCTCGGGCCCGGCGACGAAGTACGCGGCGGTCCGACGCGCCGTCGACAGGGCACGCTCGGGGACCCGGACGACGAGTTTCCGGGTGCGCGCAAAGACCTTCCAATGGATGAAACGAGCCGGGTCCCCCGGAGCGTAGCGGCGGAGGTCCGTGCGGTCACCGTCATCGATGCCCATCGGGTGGGGCGCGTCATCGCCCCCGGCGAAGGCGGTCAGGGGTTCCATGCGGCCGAGACGCCCCGGATGCGGGCGCACCTCGATGGCGACCGGGTCGTCGACGCGAAACGCGACGCGAGCGAGGCGGAAAACATCCTCGACGACGACCCGCCGCCGTACACCACGATGGCGACCCCGGCGCGAAGCCCGGATCCGCTCCTCGCGACGGAAGAGCTTCCGGACCGGGTCGACCGTGAACTCCTCGGGGTACTCCCACTCCCAGCGCACGGCCACGAGGGGCAGGTAGCCGAAGGTCGGCAATACCCACCCGGTCGGGGTGAGGCGCCCCGTCTCCAGGGTGAGCTCGGTCGCCGCGACCAGGCGACGCGCCCGAAAACGCAGGGCGATGGCAAAAAGCATCACCGAGACGACGGAAATCGCGACCAATCCGAGGCCCGCGGAGCAGGCCACGAGGAGGACCACGTCCATACGCTGCTTGCCGAGGTACTCGAGCCCGACCCAGAAAACCCCAGCGGCGAGGACCCCGAGGGCCGTCACCGGGATCGGGTCGACGACCCGCCGCGCCCCCCGGCGGACTTTCTGGGCTATGGCTATCAGGGCGGAGCGGCGCATGGGGGCGTGAGGGTGACACCCTTTGTAGGCGATTGTTTGCACAACCCGCCGGTTCTCGTAGCATTCCTATAGAGGAGGGAACGTGCCCTCCAAATCGCCACTGGGGGGCTCGATGACCTGGAAAACGACCTTGGGGCTTATCGCGGTGGCGCTCGCCACAGCCGCTTGCGGCGGAGGCACCGCACAGACCTCATCGACGGGGGCCGGAGCCGGTCCGATCGCCGATCCCGGACCGGTGAATTCGGGCCCGGTGATCCAGTCCGGGGACCGAATGGTGGCCGCCGAAATCGGCAGCGCCGGCGGGACCCTGTCGCTCACCAACGGCTCCCGCGTCGAGATCCCGAGGGGAGCCCTCAGCGAGACCATCGAAGTGCACCTCTCGGTCGGCACCCAGACCCAGGCGTTCAACAACCGCGACTACGAGAAGCCCCTCGGCCCGACCATCCACCTGCAGCCGACCATGCAGACCTCCGCGCCGGTCGTCATCTCGATCCCCGTCGCGAACATCCCTCGGGAGTTCACCGGCGGTGAGCTCACCCTCGCCGTCGAGGTCCCCGCCGCCGGCCAGCGCGCCGGCGTCATGGGCGCCACCCAGACCACCTGGTCCCACGTCGAAGCCCGCACCGAGAACGGCCGCTTCGTCGCGGATCTCCCGGACGTCCCGGGCATGCGACTCCAATTCCTGGTAGCCGAGCCCGAGTAGTCGAAGTCTCGGGCGGCGAGACCCGCCGACTTCGTGGTGACGTCGGCACCGTCGCCGTTCGGTCGACTGGTCCCTCGAGCAGAAGGCTTCGTCGCTCAGGCCGCCGACACGAGGTTCTCGCGCACCATCCTCGGGTGTCGCGCGGCGATGCGCAGCAGAGCGAGGGCGGGGCCCTCAGGCCACCGTCTTCCCTGCTCCCAATTGCGGAGCGTATGCACGCTTATCCCGAGTGCTTCGGCAAAGCGCATCTGGGTCAGGCCAACAAACTTCCTGAGAGCGACAACGTCGTCGCCGGACTCGATTTCGCCGCGAATCAGCCGCTTGCGTACGCTCGCCTTGATCGCTCGGCTGAAGTCCACATCGGTCAATTCGGAAATATCGCTCATCGTTCGTCTTCCATGGTGCGTCAATGGCGGAGTAAGTCAATGGCTTACCACGAGGCGATACGGACCGCCCTCCGCTCACCGCCGCCGGCCCAGTCTCATCCCGGCCACCGCGAGGAGGCCGAGAGTGAACGCGATGGCGTGACGCGGTGACGGGCCCCGGCTGCCGGCGGCGACGGTGCAACAGCCGCCGGACTCCGACACGGGTTCCGGCTGGGCGAGGAGGCGGCAAGCGCCGTCCACGCAGGCTTCGCCTGGTTCGCAGAGCGCGCCCTCGTCGGTAGTGCCGTCGCAGTCGTCGTCCCATCCGTCACAGGTCTCGGTGACCGCCGGGCCGATCGCGCCTTCGCAGGTTCCCCAGAGGCCGTCGACGCAGGCCTGCATTCCCTGGACGCACACCCCGGCGTAGAGGCCGCAGGTTCGGGTGTCGCCGAGGATGCATGCGCAGCCGGGGTCGACCTCGCCATCGCAGTCGTCGTCGATGCCGTTGCACACTTCGGTCGCGCCGGGGTTGACCAAGCCATCACCGTCGTCGCAGTCGACGATGTCGCGGTCGAGGGGCGTGCCGGGGACCGTCGGGTCGCTGCCGCAGGTGGTGTAGAGGTCGACGTCGAGGTCGAAGTCCTCGTCGACCGCATCGTCGCAGTCGTTGTCGTACCCGTCGCAAGTCTCCTCGGTGACGAAGCGGGCGATGGCGCCCATGGCGACGCGCAGCCCCGCGAGGTCGTCGGCTTGGTGGTAGCAGCGCGCGGCGCTGGTGGCGTCGTCGCTGTCCACGTCGCAACCGGTGACGGCCGTGCCCCCCGCCACCGCGGAGCGGTTGAGGGTGAGGGCGTCGACGCCCCGACCGAAGCCGATGACGTGCACGTACACCCCGAGGTCCCGCAGAGCCATGATCGACGCGACGGGCCAGAATCGCTGTTCGCGAATGCACAGGCCAGAGGTGATGCAGCACTGCCGGCCGTCGGTGACCAGGATGATGTGGCGATCGCGGCTGGTATCGGTGAGGGCGCCTTCGGCCACCAGGAGATCGAGGGTCTGGCTGGTCGGCGTCCAGTTGCCACCGTGGGGAGGATCGTCGACGGGGAACGCGTCCATCACCTCGGCCGCCGAATGGGAGTCGACGTCGAGGACGACGCCGCCGGGATCGCAGGAGTCCGCCCCGTCGACCGCTGGAAAGAGCGCGACGCCGAAGTCGACCGTGGCGGCGAAGCCCGTCGCCAGCTCGTCGACCGCGCGCCGGGCGGCGCCCCACTTGCTGTGTCCGCTCGGCAGGAGGCCCGTTCGCGACGCCGACATCGACGACGACCGGTCGACGACCACCAGAATGCGCGGCGCTTCACATCGGGCCTGGGCCGCGGCCTGCGAGGGCGCGCTTGGAAAAGACGCCGTCACGCCCAACAAGACCAGAAGATGGAAGAGGGAGGAAAAGGCTGTCGCTGAGGGGGATCGCATGACGAGACTCCATTCGATGAGCCCGGCGAGGCCCCACTACGGGCCCCTTGCCGGTGATGACACCACCGGCCACTGGAACGGAATTCGCGCCAGATCGTGGGGTCGGTGGTCCCGGTATCGGCCGTTCCCGTATCCAGTTGCGGATTTTCTCGACGGGCCCTCGAGTCCGTATCCACCCGGTTCTGACGGGACCGTTGCTGATTCACCGAGCGGCGGCGAGGCCTCGATGCCGCACCGTGTGGAAGGCAAAATCGTCCATTGCCACCGGGCACGGCCCTTGCGTTGAGGTATGCTCGATGGAGTTGTCGATGTACCTGGCAAGACACTTACTGGCCGCGCTCCTGATGCTCACGCCGCTCCTCGGCGGATGCCTGAGCCAGGTCGGTGAAGTCGACGGGGAGGAAGTTGGAGCTACCCGGTCGAACTTGACCGCGACCCAGCGGCGCACCCGAGCCGGAGACATCCGCGATGCGGCCGCCGCCCGGGGCATGACCGAGGGCTGGCTGCTCGCAGGCATCGCCGACGCCGAAACTCAGATGAGCCACTGCTGGTCCGAGCTGACCTGGGCCTGCCAGGGCCCGACCTCACCGGACTGTGGCGGCGGGCCGATCGTCGCCGGGGCCGGCGACGGCGCGTGCTCGCTGATGCAGGGCGGCCTCGGCATGTTTCAGTTCGATGCGGGCACCTTCGACGACACCCTGGCCCGGGAGGGAAGCCGGATCCTGACCATCGCGGGCAATGCCGACGCGGCGGTCGACTTCGTCGTCGACATGGTGATTCGTTCGACCTACATCTCCGGGGTATCGACGAACGCCGAGGCCGTCGCCTGGATGAACGGCGTCGCGACAGACAACTCGCGCCTCGAGCCCTGGGCCCAGACCGTCACCCGCTACTACAACGGCTGCCGCGAAACCTCGTCATGTTGGTCGGAGCGGCTCCCGCGCTACCGAAGCTACGCGGTGAACGTGCACGACGAGATGGGCACGACCTTCTGGGATGTCGGCGGCACTCCCCCGCCGCCTCCCGACGCGGGCACCGGCACTGACTCGGGCACGCCGCCGCCCACGACGTCCACCTACGGCGCCGAGTTCGTCGGCCAGTCCTTCCCCCGTGCGGGGTCGCCCTTCGAACTGGCCCCGGGCGAGGAGCGGCTCGGCTACTTCGAGTTCCGGAACGTCGGCACCACGAGCTGGACCCCGGGCTTCACCTTCCTCGGCACGGTCGATCCCCGGGACGGCGCGAGCGACTTCTACGGCCCGGACTGGACCGCCCCCCACCGCGCCGCGTCGGTCCCACGCTCGGTAACTCCGGGCAACACGGGGCTCTTCGAGTTCACCCTCCGGGCCCCCACCGTCGCGGGTCAGTATCGCCAGTCGTTCAACCTGGTCGAGGAGGGACAGGGCTGGTTCGCCGACCTCGGCACCAGCCCCCGAGACGGGGATCTCACCATCATCGTCGACGTCATCGAAGGCCTGACCCCGGGCACGGGCGCAGGAACGGACGGCGGCACCGACCCCATCATCGACCCACCGGGCGCAGACGGGGGCATCGGACACCCCGGTGACGGGCGCCTGAGCAGCGGCTGCAGCACGACCAACGCCCCGCCGCCCACGAGCTACGGCCTTGGTCTACTGGTCACAGCTGCGTTGTTCCGCCGTCGGCGCCGCTGAGCCCCCGGGCCCCATTCCTCCCGCCTTGACACCCCCCCGGGGGGGGGGGGGGAGCTTGGCCGGAAGGGGGATGAAATGACGATTAGACTGGAAATCGGCGTACTCGCCGTCTCGGCTTGTCTCAGCGCTGTCGTCCGGCGCTTCTCATCCACGATGATGAATTGTTCGGGGAGGCCGCCCTTCGAAGAGGGGAGCACGTACATCGCGGCACTGGTGAACTCGGCGGGAACACCAGGCGCCTATGAACTCGCTCAAACCGCCGGTGCTCTCGTGCCTCAGGTCTCCCCTGGCGTATTCGCCATGCAAGGGCGAAACGAGACTACGTGGCGAGAAGTGCGCCGAGCCGCGGGAGGGATGCCATGAAAGCGATACGACTGATTTCGATCGCGCTTATCGTGAGCTTCGTGGGGTGGCCCAGTTCCGTGTTCGCGTACTGCACGCAATACAACGGGTATACGCTCCAGAACTGGGTTGGCTACAACAGCATTCCGGTCTTCGTCGACAAGAGCCTCGCCGGACGGCTCTCACGCCTCGATGGTTCGTTCTGGACCGACACCGAGCTGAGGAGAGAGGTCTACTGGGCAACACGTCACATCAGTACCTATTCAGGCGCGGATCTACCCCATCTGTACTACGCGGGCCTCTCGCCTGATTGCGGCGGGACGGGTTCCCCCAATGTCATTGGTCCATGTAACATTCCGAACGCAATCAACCTCACCTACGGCCTTCGTGGAGCCCCTGCCGCGACGGCCGTGGCCGTGGCCGCCTACGACGGAATGGTGATCTCGTTCAATGAGCAGCAGAACTACTGGAATACAGCGACATCTGGAGGCGGGACCTTCCTGGGTGCTCTCACCCACGAGCTCCATCATACGCTTGGGTTTTCGCATCCATCGAGTTGCGGTCAGAGCTGTGCCTATGGAGAAGCCCCCTGCTCGGCCGTATCGGGCGGCTACGGCGTAGCCGCCGAGCTACAGCACCTCTACCTTCAAGATCTCCTGGGTCTCCGATCCATGTACGGACCGGCCACCCGGACATCCGAGGACCACCATGAAGAGTACAACCACAATGTCGGTACGAGCTGGTGGGATGTGCCGGATCCGCTTCCGTCCTTCCTTCCTTTGGCGGAGGCCTCGGGCGCACCGAGCGCCGCCGGAATGCTCGTGGGTGGGAGGAGCCCGACCACGCTCCATCCTGTGGTCCACCACTGGGACTGGGCGAGCTTTCTTTGGACGACCTGGGATCCGGATCCGTTCCTGTGGGGACCTCACGTTGGTCGAGTCGGCGCCGCGTGGAACCACGACAGCGGCCATGGCATCGTAGGGTGGCAATATGGCGAAACGGTGTGGGTGGCCACCAAAACGCTGAGTCAAACGCTGTACAGCAGCCCGAGCGGATTCGCGACGACGACTCTCGGTTCGACGACGAGGCGGCCCGGCGTGTCCGTGACCTACCAAGACATCGATGACGTATCCATATTCGCGACTCGCAGCAACAGTGGGCAGATTGAGCTTCACTGGGTACACCCGACGTCGGGATACGCGGGCCCCTTCCCGGTATGGGATAGCGCGACCGGGGCGCCGATGAATGCCTACGACACGCCCAGCGTCGACTGTGGCGACGAGCCCGGATTCTATTACAATTGCCTGCTGGCATGGGCGGCGGATGACAATCTCCATACGCTTCGCTGGATGCATTTTGGTATCCACCCGGACGGCTCCGGCAACCTGCAGATCGAGGCGGACGTGGTTCGGGCGGACAACCTGATGCTCGAGGCGGCACCGCGGGTCATTTTCCGCGGTCCAGCTTCCGGTCCATCGGCCTGGATGCTCGCGTTCACCCAGAAGGCGGGCAGCCTCGCGTCAGACTACGTGTTCACCATGCACAAGGGCATACATTGGACCTCGCTTTGGGATCCTCAGACCCTGATGTCGCACGGGCCCTATAACGATACGCACGTCGCGTCCGCCCTGGGCTCGGCCAACCTGGATGTCGAACTCCTGGTGACGAACTGATATGCGTTTGCGCTGGGCATGCTGGGTGTCCGTGGCGAGCCTGGTGACGATCACCGCCTGTGCGGACAGCCATGACGGCATCCGCCCGGCGGGGTCCTACGATCCGCCGTGCGGCGAGGGAAGCATCGAGTGGACCGACGAGCAGTGCTTTCGCAACGATGCGAGTCGAGAGGAACGCTGCATGCCGCGCGGCGACGGGCTCTGCTACGAGCACTGCGAGGAGGATGCGGACTGCACGGATTCGGGGAGGCCTCATTGCGCCGAACTCAAGCTCGATCGCGGCGGTGTTGGCGCGTGCATCGACCCGATCGGTGAAATCGTTTGGGTCTGCCGAGACATGCCATATCGCGTATGTGAACTCTGAATCCCAGCGAACGACAGAACACAGCCGAGCCAGGACTCTTGAACATTGGGGGCCCCGAGTCTCGACTTTGGCGGATTCGAAGAGGGGTTGAGACCAACGAAGCGTGGGCGGCGAGGCAGCCTTGGGCGAGCGTACGGGGCCGCTTCACCAGCCCCGGCCAACGCTCGCAGCTGAAAAGCCGCGGTATTCCAGGGTCGGCCCCTCCCGCGCGGCCGGCCAACGCGGTTCGTTCTTCACCAAACTCGAGGTGAGCCGGCGCCCGCGGTAGTGGCTGGCCAAGTCCGCCCAAACTGCGCGCCTCGACCCAAGTCGCGACGGAGGGTAGGCTCCCGCCGCGATGGCGATCCGGGATCTCGGCTACCGGCCCTACGAGGGCGAACGCCTACCGGCGTCACACAACACGGTGGTTCTCCTCCGCCACGGCCTGACCCGGGCGTGGGGGTCCTGGCTGGTGAAGATCGCGGCCTTCACCGCCTGGGCACCTGCCCTCATCGCGATGTTCTACCTCGGGACGATGACCTGGATCATGCAGCAGCAGGCGGGGCAGATGCCTGGCCAGGAACTGCCACCCCCCCCCGGGGCCGACTTCGTGAAGGCGCTCTTCGCGTGGCAGTTCTGGGGCTTCCTCTCGCTGATCGGGGTCGGAGCAGGGGCTGGGGCAATCGCCGAGGACATCACCTTCAAGGCGTTCTCCTTCTACTTCGCCAAGCCGGTGACGCCTCCGCAGTACCTCGCCGGACGCATCGCCGCCGTCGCCATCTGGTGCTTCGCCCTCACCTTCCTGCCGAGCTTCCTGGTCGTGGGCATGCTCGCCGGCATCTCGCCCGAAGAGATGCGCGTCGAGCAAGCGGGCCTCATCCTCCCAGCCCTGCTGCACTCGGTCTTGATCAGCGTGGTCGTCGCGACCGGGTCGGTCGGCATGAGTTCGCTCTCCGGGAGCCGCGCCCTGACCATGAGCGCCTGGCTCATCGTCCTGGTCATCCCGCAGATCCTGGCGTTGATCGTCGACACGATCGCGGACTGGCCCTGGCTCTACCTGGTCTCGATCTACGAGCTGCTCTCCATCGTCGGGGACGCGCTCTTCCGCATCGAACCCGCCAACGACCTCCGTTGGTACTACGCGCTGCCACTGCTCGGGCTCGTCGTCGCCGGGGCGCTGGCCATGGCATGGCGGCGGGTCCGCGGCGTCGAGGTGATCGCGTGAGCGACGAGATCGGCATCCGAGCGATTCGCCTGTCGAAGTGGTACGGCAAGGTCACGGCGCTCCAAGACGTGTCCCTGCACCTCGAGCCCGGGCTCTGGGGTCTCCTCGGCCCCAATGGCTCGGGTAAGACGACCTTCCTCCGGTGCATCGCCGGGCAATTGAAGCCGAGCCTCGGGGAGGTGCGGGTCTGCGGGGAGCGGCCCTTTGCCAACCCCCGAGCCCTCCGGCGCATCGGGCTCTGCCCCGAAGCCGACGCTCTCTACGACGACCTGACGGGCCTCGAGTTCGTGACCTCCCTGGCCCGCCTCTCCGGCTACGACGCCGACGAAGCGCTGAAACGTGCCAAAGAGGCTCTCGAGAGCTTCGGCCTCGAGGACGCGATGAACCGCAAGATCGGCGGTTACAGCCGCGGCATGCGGCAGCGGGCGAAGCTCGCCCAGTCGGTCGTGCACGACCCCGACGTGCTGCTCCTCGACGAGCCCCTCACCGGGACCGATCCAACGTCACGGGCGGTCATCCTCGAACAGCTCAAGAAGCGCGCCGACGAGGGGGCCGTCGTGCTCTTCTCGACCCACGTCCTCCATGAGATCGAGGGCCTCACGGACCAAGTCCTGCTCATCGCGCGGGGTCAGGTCGTCGCCCAGGGCAAGGTGCACGAGATTCGGGACCTCCTCGAAGAGCACCCGCACCACGTCCGGGTGCAAACGGACCAGCCAAGGGCCCTGGCCGCCGCCTTGATGGCCGTCGAGGGGGTCGTCGGGGTGAGCTTCCTCGCGAACAACACGGTGGAGTTCATGACCCGCGACCCCGACGCGACCTATACGACCCTCGCCAACGAGGCCGTCGCCAAGGGCTTCTCCATCGAGAGCATCACCAGCCCCGACGCGAGCCTCGAGGCCCTCTTCCACTACCTGGTCGAGCGCAGCAACCGCGGCGCGGGGACCGGTGCCGACGCGGGCAGCGGGAGCGTCATGAGCCCCGACTACCAGCCGGGGCTCTCCCCCGGCCAGCAAGCCAAATCGCCGGCGGGAGCTTCGTCGTGAGCCCTCCCCCCCTCCCCGGCTTCGGCGCGTCGGTCGCGGCTATCTTCCAGCTCTCGGTCCGCCGGATCCTCCGCGGAAAGAAGCTCCGGGTGGGCGGGGCGGCGGTCGGCATGGTCATCTTCGCCATCATCGCGGCGCGCTACGCCCAGGGCAGCGACGACCCGTCCGAGCTCGTCGGCCTCGGCATCGGCCTCGGCTTCTTCGATTTTCTCGTCTACCTCCTGCCCTTCCTGCTGACCGCCGGCGCGATCGCCGAAGAGGTCGAAGGGCGCACCTTCCAATACCTCGCCTCGCGGCCGGTCAGTCGCTTCGCGATGGCCCTCGGCAAGTATCTCGCGGGGACCACGCTCAGCGTCGCCCTCCTCGTCGGCGGCCTCCTGCTCCTGCACCTGGGCTGTTACCTGACCACGCCGACGCCGATGATCGACGAGCTCCCCGCGACCCTCCGGGCCGCCGGAGTGCTCACCATGCTCACCTTCCTCTACGGGGCGATCTGCATGTTCTGGGGCGCCGTGGCGACGGAAGCCGCGGGCATCGTCAGCGCCCTCTACCTCGCGGTCATGGAGCTGGGCTTCGGCAAGCTGCCCTTCTTCATCCGCTTCATCTCGCTGAACTTCCTCGGGGCCGAGCTCGCGGGCTTGCCCCGCCGGGGCCTCTTGCCGGACACCGTGCCGGAGCTGGTCGTCTGGGCCGGTGCGGCGGCCATCCCCGTCGTGACGATCACCTTCCTCGCCTTCGTGGCGATGGTGGTCAGCTCGAGCGAATATCGCTTCGGGCGCGCGTGAAGGTCGACGCTCACATCAGCCGGGTGAGCGCGAAGGTCCGAGACGGCGCCCTCCATCGCCACGACGGTGGGCGCTACGGCGGGGGCAGCGCCTTCGCCGTAGCCTTCGGCCTCGGCCTCCCACGGACGTGGCGCATCTCGACCGACTCGGTGCTCTCGGGTTTCGAGCAGGGCCTCGCGGCGAGCCCTCGCCGGGGCGGAGACCGGCTCAAGGATGCCTACACGGCGTGCCGGGAGAGCCTTTCCGCCAGCGCCGAAGCGCTCATCGAGCGGGCAATCCCCGACGCGGCCTTCGTCGCGGTCCTCGTCGACGCCGGGCAGCTCCATGTCACGGCGACCGGCCCCGTGAGGGTGTACCTGCACCGTCGGGGAAAAGCACGGCGCCTGACGGATCGCAACGAAGACCCCCGGGGCATGCTCGGCGGCTCTTCGATGACCATCAATCTCGCCCTCGAGCCCGCCGACATCGTGCTCCTGGGTTCTGCATCCGCCTTCAGCGCGAAGGCCATCGACAAGCTCGCCAGCGTGCTCGAAGCCGACCACGATGCGCCGCCGGCGGTAATCGCGTCCCTGCTCACCGAGCCCGCGGCCCAGGCCGGGGCCGGGGCTGCGGCCGTCGTGTTCCGCGTGCGCTAAGTCAAGGCTGGGGTACGGAGTTTCGAGGGCTCGGGCGGCAAACAAATGCCGGTTGCCCGACCCGGTCCCCGCTCCTAGACTCGGCGCCATGCGAGCCCATTTCGTCCTTTTCCTAACCGTGATCGCCGCCCTCTTCACGCTCCCCGCCGCCGAGGCCGCGGCCCAGCGGGTGGTCTACCAGCAGCCCGCCGAACAACCCCAGATGGGCCCGGTCACGGTGAGCAACGCGCCGCCAAGCCAGCGCGATCCCGACCGCATCCGCACGTGGGGCCAGGTCGACTTCGGCTCGCCGATCTTCTACGACGTAGACTCGGACGTCGTCCGCCCCGGCTTCAACTTCGACCTCCGCGGCGGCATACTGAAGAACTTCTTCGGCGGCTTCATGCACGCGGGCGCGTCCTGGAACAACATCGACCTCGAGCACGTGCCGGGCTGGGCCGGCTACGGCAACGACTCCCTCAAGCGCCTCTACTTCGGCTTCGGCGGACGGCTGATGTACGCCGAGGGCAAGGTCAAGCCGTACGTCGACCTGGCCATCGACTTCAACTTCTGGAACTTCCGCGAGACCTCCTACGGCTGCGGCTATTGGTACTGCTCCACCTACGACCACTACCGCTTCGCCCTCGGTTGGAGCAGCCGGGCGGGGATTCAGATCGCCATCAACGAGATGATCGCCATCGACCTCGGCGTGAGCTTCGAGATGAGCTATGCGGGCGACTTCTTCGACCGGACGGTCTATTGGATGACGCCGTCGGCCGGCATCTCGATGTTCCGCTGAAGGCGGGGGCGTCGTGCTCGGGCCCGTGGTGAACGCCAATGGGCAGCTCTCGAACTGAAGCGCAGCTCACAGTCGCCGGGGTAGCCCTGGAACCGCCCTACCCTCGCTGCTAGCCTTCATTTCGATGTCTTATCAACGCTCGGCCGCGCCGCTCGCCGCCCTGGCCGCTCTTTCGCTCACCGTCTTGGTCGTCCTGGGCATCACCAGTTGCTCCGAGAGCGGCTTCGAGGTGGTCGTCGAGCTGCGGACCGATCTGGTCCCCGACATCGAGTTCGACCGGGTGCGCACAGAGCTCGTCACGGGCGTTGGCCTCGGCAGCGATTCGAGCGGCCGCCTGAGCGAGGTCGCGGCGACCCCGACGGGCGACTACTTCACCGGATTCCGCGTTGCCGAGTTCTCGGGAGTGGCCCCCGGAAGCTACCTCATCCGCGTACAGGTGATCGCCGGCGCGGGCATCGCGGCGGAGCGCTTCGTCGCGGTCGACCTGACCGCCAACACCGCCGCCCAGGTCGTCGTCACCCGCTCCTGCCGGGGTGTCACCTGCCCCGAAGAGGGAGACGCAGCCGGCGCGATCTCGTGCGTCGGCGGGCTCTGCGTGCTGCCCGAGTGCACCACGGGGCGTGAAGAGGCGTGCCCTCCCCGCGAATGCGCGCGCCCGGGCGACTGCCCGGCGTCGACCACCGCCTGCTCAGAGGCGACCTGCATCGATGGGCTCTGCATCGCGACCCTCGATGACGCCGTGTGCAGCGCCGAGGAGCGCTGCCACCCCGAACTGGGGTGCGTGGATACGACGGTCTGCGTGCCGCTATCGGAGATCTGCAACGGCGCCGATGACGACTGCGACGACTCGGCCGATGAAGACTTCGACCTGTCCTCGGACATCGATCATTGCGGCGCATGTGGCAACGCATGCGGCACCGCCAACGGCGCCGCACGCTGTGACGGCGGTACCTGCCGGGTCAACTGCAACCCGGGTTTCGCCGATTGCAACGGCATCTCCGGCGACGGCTGCGAGGTCGACATCTCAGCGGCAACCGACTGCGGCGGCTGCGGCGCAGCCTGTACAGCACCGACGCCGCTCTGCGAGTCGACTGGCGACGACTCCTTCGCCTGCGCTGCGGACTGCGCCGCCGGGACGACGCTCTGCGGCTCCAGCTGCGTCGACACGTCCGACACCGCGACTCATTGCGGCTCCTGCGGCAACCGCTGCGACAACGTCGCCGGCACCTCGAACGGCGCGACCCCGGTGTGCACCGCCTCGTCGTGCAGCTTCGCGTGCAACGTCGACCGGGCAGACTGCAACGCGGTATCGGCGGACGGCTGCGAGGTCCGAGTGAACGAGGACGCCAACAACTGCGGCGCCTGCGGCACCCGATGCTCCGTGACCAACGGGACAGCGGGGTGCGGCGACCGCACCTGCGTCATCGCCAGCTGCAACGCGGGCTGGGCGGATTGCGACGGCAACTACGACAATGGTTGCGAGACCAGTACGCGAACCCTCAGCAACTGCGGCTCCTGCGGAACCTCCTGCTCTCTGCCCAACTCGACCTCGACCTGCGCGAGTGGCACCTGCCGCGTCGCCAGCTGCAACGCCGGCTGGGGCAACTGCGGGCTCGTTAGCGGGGACGGATGCTCGACGCCGCTCAATACGCTGACCAACTGCGGCAGCTGCGGAACGGCCTGTTCATTCAATCATGCGATGTCGACGTGCGGCGGTGGGACGTGTTCCATGGGGACGTGTGAGACGGGGTGGCTCGACTGCAACGACATGGCCTTCGATGGATGCGAAACGGGACGATTCATGCCTTGTCCCGTGGAGATGTGAGCGCGGGCCGCGAATGATAGGCTGACGTTCGATGTCTCATTTTCGGGCGCTCCAGACACTGAACACGGCCGCACTCGGCGTGGTGCTCACCCTTTCGACCACGAGCTGCAGCGACAGCGGACTCGAAGTGGTCGTGGAGTTGCGGACGGATCTAGTGCCCGAGATCGAGTTCGACAGCATCGAGACCGAATTGGTGCCGGCAGGGGAGATGGCCCCGGGACCGGGGAGCAGCGCTCGGAGGACCGAAACTCCAGCAACGCGCTCCGGGGACTATTTTGTCGGATTTCGAATCGCAGAGTTCTCCGATGTCGTCCCGGGCACGTACCTCATCGCGGTCACAGCGCTCCTCGAGTCCGAGGCAGTGGCCCAGCGCGTGATTCGCGTCGACATCCTGGCGAACTCGGCCACGCGGGTCATCCTCACTCGAGGGTGCCGCGGCGCGGCCTGTCCGGGCGCGGGCGACGACTCCGATGCCACCTCGTGCGTGGGCGGACTCTGCGCGAGTCCGGAATGCGTGACCGGGCGTGAACCCGCTTGCCCCGCCCGGGAATGCGGAAGCGCGGGGGACTGCTCTGCCCCCGCGGCGTGCGCCTCAGCAGCCTGCGTGAACGGTCTCTGCCTCGTAGACCTCGACGATACGCAGTGCCCCGCCGGGGAGCGGTGCCATCCAGACCCGATGTTGGGCTGCGTGGACGCCACGATGTGCGTTCCCCTCGAGGAGATCTGCAACCGCGCGGACGACGATTGTGACGGCATCGCCGACGAGGACTTCGACATCCTCACCGACTTCAACCACTGCGGAGCTTGCGGTTCTTCATGTGATTCAGTTACGGCAGATGGCTGCCGCGGTGGGACGTGCGAGTGCTCCTCCAACCGGGGTTCCCCCTGCCTCGAAGGGCGCTGTTGTTCCACGGGGTGCGAGCCGCTCGATAGCGTCACTGGCTGTGGAGCCTGCGGATTCGAGTGCAATGCGGACCGCCCCGCGCATCAGCCGTCCGCCGACCGATGCGACGGTGGGGGGTGCCGGTGTGGCGGCGGCGCGGCCTGTGCCGAGGGCTCGATGTGCTGCGCCGGAACCTGCGTATCGTTCGACGATCCGAGCCATTGCGGCACCTGCGGCAGCGCTTGCTTCAACGCCCCAGGCAGCCCCGCATCGCAAATTTGCGCCGAGTCCGGCCCCGGAAGCTATGACTGTCTCTGCAGCGCCCCCGGCCGGAGCGATTGTGACGGTGTTAGCAGCAATGGCTGCGAAACGGACACGGGGTCATCCGGCAGCGTCAACAACTGCGGCGGCTGCGGCGCCCGCTGCCTCGTGACCAACGGCACCCCCGCATGCAACAGCGGAGTTTGTGCTATCGCGTCCTGCAATAGCCGTTACGCCGACTGCCTCGGGGGCTACTCGAATGGCTGCGAAACACGGCTCGCCTCGCTCACCGACTGCGGCGGCTGTGGCATCACTTGCAGCCTCAACAACGCGACCGCGACGTGCGCGGCCGGCTCCTGCGCCGTCGCCAGCTGTGACGCTGGCTGGGCAGACTGCTCGGGTGGTTCCGCGGATGGCTGCGAGACGCCGATCAATACGCTCACCAACTGCGGCGGCTGTGGCATCACTTGCAGCCGCTACGGCGCGACCGCGACTTGCAGCAGCGGTTCCTGCCGAATCTTGTCGTGCAACAGCGGAAATGGGAACTGCAACGGCCGCGACAGCGACGGCTGCGAGTGCGCGACCGGTTGATCCCGCCGGTGCGAAGACCTGCCGAGTAGCGGGATCGAAGGACCAAGCCCCCTCGTGATCACGGCGCGGGGAGTGACGTAGTCGCCGGCACGCACTGGCCGGCCAGGGGGCCCGAGGTCACGCAGGTGAGCCCGGGCTGCACCATGTCGCAGAGAGCCTGCCCCCCGAGGAAGTCGCAGCGCGGGCCGCAGACGCTGTAGAGCTCGGTCCAGCACACCTGCTCGAAGCTACCGACCCCGGCGCAGGTGCTGTTGTCGAAGCAGCGGCAGGTGAAGATGTCGACGAGGCCGTCGCCGTCATCGTCCCGGCCGTTGCAGCACTCCCCCGTCGGTCCGAAGGGTGAGCAATCGCTGTCGTCGCAGTCGACGGGGCCGTCGCAGTCGTCATCGGCCCCGTTGGTGCACGCCGCCACGCCGAGCTCACGGTCGGTGCACATCAGGCAAAGCGGGCTGCTGACGCAGTCCGAGTCGGCGCAATCGGTCGCTCCGTCACCGTCGTCATCGATACCGTTGCCGCAGTCCTCGGCGCCTCCCGGGCAGAAGGGGGTGCCGCTGCAATCCCGGTCGGCGCAGTCGAAGAGCCCGTCGCAGTCGTTGTCGGCGCCATCGAAGCACACCTCCGGGGAGGGGAAGCAGCACGAGGGGTCGCCGGCGCAGGAGCTGTCAAGGCAGTCGACGGCGAAGTCACAGTCGTTGTCGATGCCGTCGAAGCACACCTCGACCGAAGGCACGCAGCAGGCGGGGTCGCCGAGGCAGTCCGAGTCCCGGCAATCGACGCGTCCATCGCAATCGTCGTCACCGCCGTCGGAGCAGCGAATCTCGAAGGGCTCGCAGGTCACGCACGAAGGGTCGCCGAGGCACCACGGGTCATCGCAATCGACGAGGCCGTTGCAATCCTCGTCGAAGCCCGTCGCGCAAACCTCGAAGGGCAGGCAGAAGGAGCAGAGCGGGTCCAAGGCGCAGTCCGGGTCCGCGCAGTCGAGGATCCCATCGCAGTCGTCATCGCGCCCGTTGCGGCACTGCTCGGGGGAGCAGTCACCGGTGCAGCTGGGGTCGAAGGAGCAGAACGGGTCGTCACAGTCGGCGAGGCCGTTGCAGTCGTCGTCGATGCCGTCGTTGCATATCTCGAAGGGCAGGCAGACCGAACAGATTGGGTTGCCGACACAATCGCTGTCGGCGCAGTCCGTCTGGCCATCGCAGTCGTTGTCGGTCCCGTCCCGGCAGATTTCGATGCTCGAGCACGCCCCGCAGACCGGATTGACGAAACAGTCCGAGTCCATGCAGTCCACGGCGCCGTCGCAATCGTCGTCGACGCCGTTGGAGCAGGTCTCGGGCCCGCACATCGCGCACGCGGGGTCGAACTGGCAGTCTCGGTCGGAGCAGTCGGTGCGGGTATCGCAGTCGTCGTCGATGCCATTGCCGCAAACCTCCGGAACACAAATGCGGCAGCTCGGGTCGAGGGAACAATCCGCGTCCGCGCAGTCGACCTGTCGGTCGCAGTCGTTGTCGACGCCGTCGAAGCAGACCTCGGGGGTGCAGAACATGCAGCTCGGCGTGCCAAAGCAGTCCGGATCAGAGCAGTCCGGTTGGCCGTCGCAGTCGTTGTCGACGCCATCGGCGCACCTCTCCGGGATGGGGATGCAGACCCCGCAGGCCGGATGGACAAAGCAGTCCGCGTCGCTGCAATCCATCTGGCCATCACAATCATCGTCGAAGCTATTGGTGCAGTCCTCGGGGGAGCATACGACGCAGAGCGGGTCACGGGAGCAGCTGTCCGTATCGCTGCAATCGATGCGGCCATCGCAGTCGTCATCGACGCCGTTGGCGCAGTTCTCCGGCGAAGGGCGGCAGCAGACGGGGGCGGTGGCGCAGTTGGGGTCGCCGCAGTCGACGCGCCCGTCACAGTCGTTGTCGAGGCCGTCGGTGCAGACCTCGGCCGAGGGCACGCAGCACGAGGGGTCCGAGCCGCACTCGGGGTCGTCGCAGTCGGTCAGTCCGTCGCAGTCATCGTCGAAGCCGTTACCGCAGGACGCCTCGAAGGGCAGGCAGGGGACGATGCAGTCCGGGTCCAGGGCGCAGTCCGGGTCCCTGCAGTCGATGAGCCGATCGCAGTCGTTGTCGAACCCATCGGAGCAGGATTCGGGCAGGCAGAACATGCAGAAGGGGTCCCGGGCGCAGTCCGGGTCCGAACAATCGACGAGGCCGTCGCAGTCGTCATCACGGCCGCTGCCGCAGAGCTCGGGCACGCAGAGCACGCAGCCGGGGTCGAACCCGCAGTCTGGGTCGGCGCAGTCGACGAGCCCGTCACAGTCCTCATCGATGCGGTCGTCGCAAGAAAACTCGATGGGCGTACACATCGAACACTCGGGGGACCCGGCGCAGAGGGGGTCGACGCAGTCCGCGAGGCCATCGCAGTTGTTGTCGATGATGTCGCCGCAGAGCTCTCGGGCCCGGGGATTGACCATGGGGTTGCGATCGTTGCAGTCGAGGCCGCCGCATTCGGGCGGGCCGAAGCCGTCGCGGTCGCGGTCGAGGGGCGCGGAGATGCAGCTGCGGCTCGTCTCGTCGCAGCGGTCCATCGAACACTCGGAGGTGGCCCCACAGAAGAACGGCTCCCCGGGGAAGCAGCCGCGGAGGAGGTCACAGCCCTCGGCGCCGTTGCAGAAGAGCCCATCGTCGCAGCGAAGGTCTACCGCGGTGATGGAGCAGCCGCCTACGGCCTCGCTGCACTCGTCGACGGTGCAGGTGATGCCGTCGTTGCAGTCGAGGGGCGTCCCGGGCATGCAGAAGCCGTCGAGGCATTCTTCGGCGCCGTTGCAGACGAAGCGGTCATCGCAGTCGAGGTTGGTACGACACTCGCGGCCCTCGCAGCCGAGGACCGGGTCGCACATGGTGCCGGGAGGGCAAAGGTCTGGCGCGGGCACGAACTGGCAGGAGCGGTCGGCCTCGACGCAGCGGTCTTCGGTGCAGTCGACGCCGTCGTCGCAGAAGGGCGCCATGCCGTCGACGCAGATTCCGTCCCGGCAGGCCTCGACTCCGTCGCAGAAGAGACCGTCGTCGCAGTCGGCGTCGACCGAGCAGCCGCGCACGATGGCATCCGGGGCGTCGACCCCGGAATCTGTCGGGGGAGCCCCGTCGGAGAAATCATCGAGGGCGCTACGGCCGCAGGCGGCGAGCGTCGCGGCGGCCGCAAGGAGCACCGCGACGGAGGCATAACGACGTGATTTCATGGGATTCACCAATTCTAACAGCCGCCTTCGAGGGGATCACGTAGCTGACGTGCGGGAGTCCCTGGAAGAGTCGTTCCAAGCCTTTGTCGCGCGAAATGTGACGGAAATTCAGCCCCCCACCGTGCCGGGGTGTGCCTTCCTCTCTATGTGAGCGCGCCGGCTCGTCACACAACCCTCGGAATATCGCGGAACCATGGGGGTTATGGCCCGCGCCCGTCTCTTGACGCGGTGGGCGTCCCGACTTACACCCCGGCCCTTGCCGGTCCCGGGGGGCCACCCCGGACCCGGCGGAAGCTCGAAAGGCTTTGCATGAGCGATGTGATGATCGAAGCCCGCTCGCTGACGAAGCGCTACGGCGACTTCAAGGCCCTCGATAACGTGAGTTTCGAGGTCAAGCGGGGTGAAGTCCTTGGATTCCTGGGCCCGAACGGCGCTGGGAAGACAACCACCATGAAGATTCTCACCTGCTTCATCGCCCCCACGGAGGGGACGGCGAAGGTCAACGGGTGTGACGTCTTCACGGACTCCCTCGGGGTGCGGTCCTCCCTCGGCTACCTCGCCGAGGCGAACCCGCTCTACACCGAGATGCTGGTCCTGGAATTCCTCCAGTGGGTCACGCGCATGCGCGGCCTCGAGGGGAACGACGCTCGGAAGCGCCTCAAGATGGTGGTCGAGCAGACCGACATCGGGGACGTCATCGGTCAGGGCATCGCGACCCTCTCGAAGGGCTTCCGCCAGCGCGTCGGCCTCGCCGCGACGCTGATGCACGAGCCGCCGATCCTCATCCTCGACGAGCCGATGAGCGGCCTCGACCCGAACCAGACGGTCGAGATTCGCGAGCTCATCCGGGAAATCGGCAAGGAGCGCACGGTCATCTTGTCGACGCACTCGATGTCCGAGGCCGAGAAGACCTGCGACCGCCTGCTGATCATCACCAAGGGCAAGATCGTCGCCGACGACACCCCCGAGGGCTTGCGCCGGGCTGCCGGAAATACGCGATACTATGCGACCTTCGCCAAGGGCGGCGACATCACCGACACCAAGACGCGCCTCGGCAACGTGACCGGAGTGGCGCGCATCGAAGAAGTCCCAGCCGCGAACAGCGGTGAAATCCGCCTCGCCATCGTCGCCAAGGACAAGCACGCTGACCTGCGGGAGGAGCTCATCAAGTCCGCCGTCGACGCCGGCTCGGTGCTCCTAGACCTCTCGGGGGAGGTCAATGCCCTCGAGCGGCGATTCGCCGAGCTGACCCTCGGTAAGGATGCCGTCGACGACAACGGTAAGGCCAAGAAGCGCGCTCGGGCCTCCGCGAAGAAGGCCGAAGTGAAGAAGGCCGAAGTGAAGAAGGCCGAAGCCAAGAAGGCCGGAAAAGAAGCGGAAGAGGCCGAACCGGAAGAAGAGGACGAGGAGAACTCCGAAGACTCCGAAGATTCGAAGGGCTCCGAAGATTCGAAGGGCTCCGGCTCCGAGACGAGCGACGACGCTGACGACAGCGACGACGCTGACGACAGCGAAGACGACTCCGGCGACTCCGACGAAGACGACCGCGAAGACGACCGCGAAGACGACCGCGAAGACGACAACGACGCGTCCGACGAGGACGCTGATGAAGACGAAGACAAGAACGAGGACGGCGAGAAGTGAAAAACACACTCGGCATCGCCCGCCGGCAGTTCGTGAGCTACTTCAACGGAGCTCCGGCATACATCGTGATTTCTGTGGTCCTTCTGATCACGGGCTTCTTCTTCTGGCAGCAGTTCTTCCTCGCGAAGGTCAGCAGCGTCCGCGGCATGTGGATGTGGCTCACTTGGTCCATGGTCATCGGCGCTCCGGCGCTGACCATGGGCCTCGTCGCCGACGACCGACGCACGGGCACCATCGAGCTCTTGCTGACCATGCCGGTCAAAGACGGCGAGGTGATCCTCGGCAAGTTCCTGGGCGTCCTCGGGCTCTACGCCGTGCTGCTCTTGCTGACGTTCACCTACCCGCTCAGCGTCTCCGCCCTCGGCCCCCTCGACTTCGGCCAGGTCGCCGCAGGCTACGTAGGCATGTTCCTCCTCGGTGGGGCCCTGCTCGCCCTGGGCCTCTTGACCTCGAGCCTGACCTCGAACCAGATGGTCGCCTTCTTCTCCGGGTTCATTCTATGTTTCATCTTCGTCATCATGGACAAGGTCCTGCCCCTCATCGGCAGCGAGGGGATGTGGCCGTCGATCATCGAGTGGCTCTCCTTCGACTACCACCGGCAGTCCATGGCCCGCGGGGTCATCGACATGCGTGACGTGACCTTCTTCCTCGCGGCGACGGGCATCCCCCTCCTCATCGCATTTCGGGCTCTCGAGAGCCGCCGGTGGAGGTGAGCTGATATGGCCAACCAACGCACCAAAGCAGCCTCCGAGTCCATCGCGTTCCTGGTGATCAGCGCCGGGGTCCTGATCGGCTTCAACGCCATCTTCGCCATCCTGCCGCCCCTGCGCCTCGACTGGACCGAAGACGAACTCTACACGCTCTCCCAGGGCACCAAGCGCCTGGCCTCGAGCATCACCGACCGCCTCGAGATCGTCGCCTACTTCAGCGAAGACCTGCCCCCACCGTTCAACGCAACGGAGCGGGACGTCCGGGACATTCTCTCGGAGTATCAGTCCGCCGCCGGCAGCAACCTGGTCGTCACCTTCATCAGCCCCGACACCGAGGCCGAAAAGGAAGAAGCTCAGGAAGCGGGCATCAACCCCGTGACCCACCAGCGGGTCACCTCCGACGGCGCCCAAGTCGTCGAGGGCTACCGCGGCATCGTCATGCGCTACCTCGACCGCACCGAGGTGATCCCGGTCGTGCAAGATACGTCCGGCCTCGAGTACCTGCTCACGACGAATCTCAGTCTGCTGCTCAACGAGAAGCACACCATCGCCGTGCTCACGGGCCACGAAGGGGCGACCCTCCAGGAGGGGCTCCAGACGCTCCAGGCCTGCGCCCCCCTCTACGAGTTCCGCGAGGTTTCGGCCGAGTCGGAGATCGACCCGGAGATCGAGGCCCTCTTGGTGGTCGGTCCGCAGACGCCCCTCAGCGACGCGGAGCTGCGCAACATCGACAGCTTCGTCATGGCCGGGGGCTCCCTCGGCGTCTTCGGGGGCAGCGTGGCGCTGACCGTCGAGAACCAGCAGCCCAGCTTCTCGACCGTGGATACGGGCGTCAATACGCTGCTCCGGCCCTACGGCGTGGTGATGGAGTCCGAGATGCTCCTCGATACGCAGTGCCGCCGGATGCAGACGCCCCAGGGGCCTCGGTCCTCGCCGCCCTTCGTGCTCGTGGACCTCACCCTCCGCCAAAGCACCGACTGCAGCAACAACGACGACTGCCTCGATACGGCCGGGCCCGGCTTTCAGTGCGATAAGGGCACCTGCCAGCACCCCGTGACCTTCCGCCTCGAGGAGACCTGGGCGCCCTTCGGGGCGGCCCTCGAAGTCACCGAAGGAGCGAGCGAGCGGGCCGCGGTCATCGCCGTGTCGACCGAAAACTCGTGGACCCAGGAGGTCAGCTCCATCAACGCAGGCGCGGACTTCACGCCGCGATCCGAGGGCGAGAAGCCCCTCATGGTCGCCATTCAGGGCGAGATCCCCAGTGCCTTCGAAGAGGGCCAAACGAGCAACGACCAGGCGCGAGTCCTGGTCACCGGGTCGGCCTTGATGGTCCGCGACGAGATCCTCGGCCAGGTCCAGCAGATGGCGCGGCAGCAGTGCCCGATGATCGGGCCCTTCGCCTCGGCGCTGAACGCCATCGACTGGCTCGCCCAGGACGCCGACCTCATCGCCGTCCGCGCCAAGGACGTCTCGGACCCGTCGCTTCGGGTGCCCGAGAACGTCGAATCCGCCGAAGAAGAGGCCGAAGAGGCGATCCGACAGGCCCGCGAGGCCGGTCAGGACGCCGTCAACGCCCTCGTCCAGGGCGACCAAGCGGGCCTCGACAATGCGGTCGGAAGCCAAAACGACGCCATCGGCGCCCGCGAAGCCGCGCTCGAACGAGCCCTCCTCGCCCGCGAGGAGTGGGACGCGAAGATGCAGCAGTACCGGTGGGGCAACATGCTCGGCGTGCCCTTCCTCTTTGCGCTCTTCGGGGTCGTGCGTTGGCGCATGCGCCTCTCGCGCCGCAAGAACATCAGCATCTGAGGTAAGCGATGGATTGGCAGAAGAATCGGGTCGCCATCGGAGCCCTCGTGCTGGTGGGCATCATGGCCGTCGCCGCGTGGGCGATGCAGAAGCAGGACGAAAACCGCGGCGGTGGGTCCGTCACCACGGGTGACGGCGACGGCGACGGGGGCGCGGCGGATTCGATCCTCCCGAACCTCGACAAGGCCGAGATCGACGAGATCGAGATCCATCGCCCCGACGCGCCGACGGTCCGACTGACCCGGGTGTCCGAGGACGAGTGGCGGGTCGCCGAGCCCGTGGATGCGCCGGCAGACATGACGACCGTCAATACGGCCCTCGACAAGCTCGACGGGATGGTGATGGTGCGCATCGCCGCCTCGAACAGCGCCAACCACGAGCGCCTCGAGGTCACGGAAGACACCGGCATTCGAGTCATCGCCCGGAGTTCGGGCAACGAGCTCGCGAACTTGCTCTTCGGCTCCTACAGCGGCGGCACGACCATGGTCCGCGCCGAGGGTGAAGACCGGGTCGCCGCGGCCGAAGGCTCGCTCAAGTTCGCCTTCAACAAGGACGTGAAGGACTGGCGCAATCGCCGCGTCGTCGACGTGTCCCCGGCCGACGTGGTCGCGGTCGCCTTCCAGAACGGCGAGAGCACGTGGCGCTTCGAACGCGGCGAGGACGCCCAGTGGGTGCAGTCCGAAGGCGAAGACGAGATCGAGCGCTTCGGCCCGACCCGCGTCCAGTCCACGGTCTCGAGCCTGGCGCGCATGAGGGCATCGGACTTCGCACCGACCGACACCACCGCCGAGAGCGCCGGCCTCGGCGAAGACGCCAAGGTCATCACCTTGACGGTCCGTGAGGCGAGCGAAGACGAAGAGGACGGCGAAGACGAAGAAGACGAAGAAGACGGCGAAGAGCCGGCGGCGCCGGTCCCGACCTACGAGATCGTGCTCAACCTCGGCAGCCAGCACAGTGAAGAAGCGAACGACTTCTACCTGACCCGGGAGGGCGACGCCGTGGTCTTCCTGGTCTCGAGCTACCTCGCCGAGCGCATGGACGCGAACGTCGAATCCTTCCAGACCCCCGAGGCAGGCGACGAACCCGCCGCCGCCGCACACCCCGGCATGCCCCCGGGAATGCCGCCCGGCATGGGCGGCCCCGGCGGCCCTGGTGGCCCTGGTGGCCCTGGAGGCGGACAGCTCCCGCCCGAAATCATGCAGCAGATTCAGCGGCAGATTCAGCAGCAGCAGGCCGCCGGCGGGCAGTAAACAGTATCGCCTGGCCCGTCAGGGCCCGAACAGCCCTTCCATCAGGGAGGGCAGGCTCGGTTGCAGACGATGCTCCCGTCGGTGCACGTCGCGTCTCCACCGCCGCATGTCGAGTACTGGCACGTCGCCGACGGCACGTCGCAGCGTAGGCGGCATTTGGCGTCGGCGTGGCAATTGACGGTGCAGTTCGTCGCGCCGCGACAGTCTACATCACAGCTCGTATTGCGGTCCTTGCACTCGACGGTGATGGTCTCACCGGACTGCATGCGGAAGTCGCAGTCGGCGCCGCTCTTGCAAAGCCCCGTGAACACCGCCGGGCTGCTCCCGAGCACGGTGCATTGGGTGTTGCGTTGCTCGCAGGTGATTAGACAATCCCTCGAGTCCGAGCAGAGGTAGCCGCAGTGGGCCCCGCCCGCGCACCCACAGTCCGCCGTGGACGGGTTACAGCCGTCGTTGCAGGGCCCGGCGAAGCAATCAATATGACAGAGCCCCCCGTTGCAGACCCCCGCGCAGGACGTCCCGCACGCGCCGCAGTTGTCCTCGTCTTCGTCTGGTCTTGATTCGCAGCCGTCCGTCGCCGATCCATTGCAATCGTTGAAGCCCGGGTCGCAAGAGTCGACGAGACAAGACGACGTCGAGCACTCCGGCGTTCCGTTGGGTGCTTCGCACGCGACGCCGCAAGCCCCGCAATCGGTCAGGGTATCGACGGCCATCTCGCAGCCGTTGGCCTCCATGCCATCGCAGTCACCGAAGCCGATTTCACACGCGAAGTTGCACTCGCCGGCGCCGCAGCCGGCGACGGCGTGGTCCCGGGAGCAATCCACGCCGCAAGCGCCGCAGTCCGCCGGTGAATCCAGAGGTGCCTCGCACCCATTTCCGAGCACGCCATCGCAGTCATCGAAGCCCGCGTCGCAGCTCACGGCGCAGGCCCGTTCTACACAGGCCGGCTCAGCGTTCATCGGCGCCGAACAGGCCATATCGCAATCCCCGCAGTTCGCCGGGTCGTCCTCGGTGTTCACGCAGCGCGTTTCGCCGCAGAGGGTTGTTCCCGTAGCGCAGGTCGCGACGCACGTCGACGAACCCCCGAGGGTCTGACAGAGAGAACGCGTCACGCCGCACGCGGTGGTGCAGGAGCCGCAGCGCGCCGGCTCGGTCGTCGACGCTTCGCAGCCGTTCGACCGATCGCCATCGCAGTCGTCGAAGCCGGCATCGCAGTCGAGCCCGCAGACCCCCATGGTGCACATGGCGGCCGCGTTGGCCGGATCCACGCCGCAAGAAGTGCCGCACCGGCCACAGTTCTCGGGGTCCGCCATGATGTCGAACCCCTCGTCGATCATGCCATCGCAGTCGTCGTCAGCGGCATTGCAGCTCTCGGCCCTCGGGACGCATGCGTCGGGCCCGCGTACGCCCGTATCGCCCCCGTCGCCCCCGGAGTCCGCGGGCCCAGCGGCATCGGATCGGGGGAGCAAGGCACCGGTCTCGAGGGAGCACGCGGTGAGGAGCACGGCGATGGGCAGCCAGATGAAGCGAAGCACGGTCTCCAAAGTGTACCCGAATGCCGACACCGGCAGATTCCCGCCGCTCGCCATGGTGTTCGGCCAGGCGACCCAGTGGCTCTCGGGTAGGCTCATGAAATGCGCCGGGGCCCGGCCGTGGGGTCCTCGGCCCCACCCGTCTGGCGACGGCGCCGCGGCCCAAGGGGGCCCGAAGTCCACCGGATCGGGCCCTCGAACTCCCCATGAGTACGGGAAAGAGCCCCAAGTCGGTGATGGCACATCGTTTGCGGTTGAATCCGGTGCCGCCCCCAACCGGGAACCCCCGGCCCCAGCCGCAGTCTCACCAAGGAAATCCATGTTGCTCGTACGACGCCTCTGCGCCTTCGCGATCACCGCCGCCGCCGCCACCACGTTGTCGGCCTGCGCCGCCCCCGGCGCCGACTACACCGACAATGAAGGGGACGACCCTTACAAGTACGAGCAGCTCGAACTCTCGCGGAACGGCCGCTACACCCCCCCGGCCGACATCAAAGCGGCAGGCGAAGCCCAGCGGGGCACGTACCAATCCGCTGGCTCCTGGAATGGCGGTCGCAACTGCAGCGGGACCTTCACCGCCGGCGCTCGGGAACTCGGGCAGTATCTGGTCGAGAATTTCGCGGCCACTTCATTCGAGGGCTACAGCTGCCGGCGCAACACCGCCGACCGTTCGCGCATGTCGATGCACGCCACAGGCCGGGCAATCGACGTCATGATCCCCCTCGACGGGGGCCAGGCAGACAACGGCCTCGGGGACCCGATCGCCAACTATCTCATTCGCAACGCGACCGAGATCGGCGTGCAGTTCTTCATCTGGGACCGCACCAAGTGGAACATCCGGTACAGCGGTCGGAAGGATAAGAGCTACGGCGGCCCCCACCCCCACCACGACCATCTGCACATCGAGTTGAGTGCGGCTGGCAGTCGGCGGAGCACCCCTTGGTTCAACCGCGACTCGGGCACCAGCGACGTCACGCCGGTCGCTGATTCGCCAGCGGACAGCGGCGACACGCCGGCGGACAGCGGCGGCACCGCCGAGCCGACGCCGGACTTCGCCAGCGGCTGCACCGAGACGTGCCCCTACAGCGGCGACGGGGACTGCGACGACGGCGGCGACGGATCGGCCTACTCGGTGTGCGAGCTGGGAACCGACTGCCGCGACTGCGGGACCCGAAGCTCATCAGGCACAGCGACGCCCCCGAGCACCGACCCGGCCCCCTCGGAGCCCACCACGAGCTGCTCCGATTCATGCACCTACGCCCGAGACGGCGAGTGCGATGACGGTGGCCCCGGGGCGGCCTACACGGACTGCGCCCTCGGCACGGACTGCTCGGACTGCGGACCCCGAGGTGGCTCGTCGACCGAGCCTGTCGCCGCTTGCGGTGACGGGTGGTGCGACGCCGGCGAGACCTGCGGCACGTGCCCCGCGGATTGCGGAGTGTGCCCGGCGGAGGGGTGCGCCATCCCTGGTCACGGGACGAACGCCGAAGACGGCGGAAGCTGTTCCACCCTGGAATCCTGGCGCTGCGTATACAGCGCCCGGTATGGCTCGACCGTCTCTCAGGTGTGCCGGAGCGGCGGGTGGCTCAACTTCCACACGTCGCCCCGGGGCTGCGACACCTGCTGCGGCAGTTACTCCAGCGACTGTCGCCAAGCCGGGTCCTGACGAAGGCCCGGCCCGCTCAGTCCAGGATGGCGACGAGCTCTACGTCGAAGACCAGCATGCCCGCCGGGGCGCCGGGGCGGCCCTGGTAGGCGAGGTTCTCGGGGATCCAGAAGCGGCGCTGCTCGCCGGCGACCATGAGCTGCAGCCCCTCGGTCCAACCGGCGATGACCCGGTTGAGGGGGAAGACCGCGGGCTCGCCGCGGGTGCGGGAGCTGTCGAACATGTTCCCGTCCGTCGTCCACCCGGTGTAATGCACGCGCACCCGGCTCGTCTCGGCGGGGTGGGCGTCACCGGTCCCAGCCTCGATGACCTTGGACGCGAGGCCGCTGTCGGTGCGCTCCGCGTCCGCGGGGGCAGCCGCGACGTCGGTGGGGGCCGTCGGCGACCGGAGGATGCTCACCAACTCGATGTCGAAGACCAGCATGCCCGCGGGTGCGCCGGGGCGACCCTGGTAGGCGAGGGCCTCGGGGATCCACGCCCGCACCTTCTCGCCTTCGGCCATCAGCTTGAGCACCTCGGTCCAGCCAGCGATGACCCCGGTCACGCCGAAGGTGGCCGGCTGACCGCGGGCGATGGAACTGTCGAACATGTTTCCGTCGGTCGTCCAGCCGGTGTAGTGCACGCTCACCCGGTCCGCATCTGCGGGCTTGTTGTCGCTACTGCCGGGGCGGAGGACCTTGTAGGCGAGGCCTGACTCGGTGCGGGTCGCGTCAGCCGGAGCCTCGGCGACGTCGCTCGGTGCGGGGATCGCGTTCGGCGCCGGCGGCCGGGCGCCGGCCTTCGTCGGAGTCCGGGCGGCCGCTGCGTTGTCCGCCGTGGGGGTGTCCCTGGACCCTGTCTCTTCATCGGAAGAGGCCGCCTCGTCCGTATTCGAGAAATCCGGCTCCTGGGCCCGGTCGCAACCGAGGGCCAGAAGGGAGGAGACGAGGATGAGGGCGGCGCTCCGCGCCAGCGTTTCGGCGGTCATGGGAGCGGGTCGTAGTCCAATGTGGGGGCCGTTTCAACCGGCTCGCCGACTGAAATGGAAGCCATGACGCGGTAGGCGTCGGATGGCCGAGGATCTATCGACCGCCGGTGGTCGTCGTCGGGGCCTCGGCGCCCCCCTGGAGGGGCCCCACGCGCTCATTCGAGTTCCCGTTCGATGCGAATATCGGGGGCGCGCACGACATCGCCCGCGGCGTCGGTACCGACCGTGAGTTCGAAAACGGACGTGATTCCATCATCATCGAGGTCTCCGTGGGCTCGGAAGGTATAGAGCGCCTCGTTCGGCCCGTGGCCGCAGCTGGCCGGAGGGGCAACGATCTCATACCGGAAATAGACGGGACCGGTGACGGGAAAGCCAATCTCGCGGAAAGGGGCATCAAGGGCACCTAGCGCCTGAAGCTCGGAGCCGGGCACGTTGGTGGTAATGGCAGGGCCAACTGTGCAGTTGCTCTCGTAGGAGCCGCCTGCTCGCGAGCGTTCTTGCATGTAATATCCGGTCGCACCCACGAAGAGCATCCCAAGGTTCGAGTGGGCCTCGAGAGTCTTCAAGCGCCGCACGTGGTCAGCCGGCGAGGCTGCGGCCTCCGAGGTCTCGTGACCCGCAGGCTCCGACGACGGCGGGTCGGAGGCCTCATGCTCATCGGCCCGATCGCAGCCGAGAGCCGATAGAGAGAAAACGAAGAGGAGGGCGGCGCTCCACGCCAGCGTTTCGGCGGTCATGGGAGCGGCTCGTAGTCCAATGTGGGTGCAGTTTCAACCGGCTCGCCACGGGGGCCGAGATAGACGCCGCCTACCCGCAGAGATTGTCGCGGGGGACGCACTGCTTCGGGATGTAGAACTGGTCCTCGATGTCGGTGAGGCGGGCGCAGCGCGCGCCCTCGCCGCAGGCGGCGTCGGTGGTGCAGCCGACGCCGCACCTTCCCTCGCCACCGATGCCGAGGCAGAGGTTGCCGCCAGCGCCGCAGTCGGCGTCCGTGGTGCACGGCTGACAGGCGATGCCTTCGGATGCATGGGGGTTGAGCTGCGGGTCGCCGTCGATGCCGTGCACGCCGTAGTGCACGCTGCGGAAGGCTTCGGTATTGAGGCCGCGCAGCATGCTCAGCCAGCTGATGGGGTAGTGCCGGCCGGCGTCATCCGTGATGGTCAACCAGGTCACGAACTCGTGCAGGGTCTGATATCCCACCGAGAACGGGGTGGTGTTCACGGTCGTGACGATGTCGACGTTGTCGAAGGTCTTGTTGGGGTTCGCCATCAAGTCGTCGACGTAGCTGCGGTAGGTCTGGCAGCCGTCGAGAACGAAAATCTGATAGCTGTCGCGCATCTCGAGGGTGGCGAAATCACGTGCCGGGATTTCGTGGCGCGGCTGGTAGTCGAGGATGAAGCCGGCCCCGGGGCCCGCGTGGCCCGAGTAGATCACGACGTCACGGGCCCGGAAGCTCTCACGAATGGCGTCGCTCAGCTTGGACTCCTCGTCGGCGGTGACCATGTCCGAGTGGTAGACGTAGACCCGAACCTCGACCTCCCGGCTTTCGACGAAGATCGTCTTGGTGAACGGAGGCGAGTCGATGGCGAGGGACTCGAAGTCCGACACCGCCTGGTTTTCGAAGCCGCGTTCGTTCAGGAGGTATTCGACGAGCCACTTCGCGGTCTCGAGGTCGAAGCGACCTTCGTTGTAGTCGCCGCCGAAGTGAATGCCGATGTCGTAGATGCCATCGGCGAAGAGCTCGTCGTACTTCGGGAAAGCGTCACGGCTCTCGCTGCCCGCGATCTCGACCTCGACCGTCTCACCGGTGGGCTCGGACCAATCTTGGACGGTCACCGAGAAGGTACGCCGGCTCGCCGTGCCGGGAGCCAGCTGGCTCATGAGGTAGTGGCTGCCCACCAGGCCGATTCGAAAGGTGAACCGAGCCTCGGTTCCGACGACTTCGGTCCCCTCGGTCTCGGCGGCGTTCTTCTGGAAGTAGGTGAACCAGCTGACGTCGTCCCCGGTCTCGCCGCCGTTGGATTCCCCGACGACCGACGTCACGTGAGCCCGAATTGCACGGCTCACGGTGTTGAGGCGTCCCTGAACGGCCCGGTCGAGGGCTGCGTTCTGCTCATCCTCGGACAGGTCCGCGTAGTCCTCGGGGAGGGCTGCGTGGGCGATGCCGCTGAGTTCGAACTCCCGGGCGTTGGAGGAGATGTAGTTGTCGGCCTTGCCGTCCTCGGCCGGGATGACTTCGTGGGGGCCCGCTCCCGCTTCGATGGAAGCGTTGGGGCCAGAGACCGCGCACCCGGTGAGGGCGAGCAAGAGGGCGTTCATGACGAGGCGAGACATGGTGCGCTTGCCTAACGCAACAGACATGCCAGAAAGCGCCCCCAGAAAGCGCAGCGATTCCTTAGCCTTGCCGGTGGTGGTGGTGGCCACCGGTCTCGCCGCGGCCGCCGCGCGAGCCGGGGAGCCTTGCCGCTGCGCCCTAAGCCTTCGGCCCTACTCGCAGGCGCCGGGGCCGTCCATCAGCGCCCCGTCCGCCCCGCAGCGGTAACGGCAGATGGTCGAGTCACCCTCGCACCCTACGGAGCAGCTGCCGAGGCAGGTGACGGTGCACTCGCCGCGGTCGATGCACGAGACGCTCGACCCGGCGCCTACCTCGATGGTGCAGTTCGCCGCGCGGCAGAGGACCATCGAGTCATCGCCAGCGTAGAGCACGCAGGTGGTGCCCTCGACGCAGGTGAGGTCGCTGTTGTTGCCGCCGGCGGCGCCGCAGTCGGAGTCTTCCTTGCACTCGAAGGCGCAGCTGTCGCCGCACTGGAGCGCGCACTGGGAACTCGTGTCACAGGCGCAGTCGTTCGCGTCGACGCAGGGGCAAGCGTCCCCGGGACAGGTCGGATAGTCCGGCAAGACGGGGCCCGACTCGCTCGAGCATGCGGCAAGCCCAAAGACCACAAGAGACGCAAGGGCGATGGACAGGCCGAGGGCCGGGGTGAAAGACGTGACCTTGATCATTCGAGTTCCTGTTCGATGTAAAGAGCGGGGGCGGGAGTAAGAGACGTACGCTGGATCATTCGAGTTCCTGTCCGACGTAGAAACCCGGGGTACGGAAGACCTCGCCCATTTCGTTGGTGCCGACGGAGAGTTCGAGGAGCGAGGTCACCCCATCGCCGTCGAGGTCACCATGGGCCCGGAAGCTATAGAGCGCTTCGTTTGGCCCATGGCCACAGCGGGCCGGGCCGGCGACGATTTCGTATTGGAAGAAGACCGGCTCGAAGGGCGCGAAGCCGAGTTCGCTGAATGCGGCGTCGAGGGGGCCGAGCACCTGTTTCTGGTCGGTCGGTACGTTCGGGGTGACGGCCGGCCCGACCGTGCAATGGGTCTGGGTCGTCCCGTCCGGACCCATGCGCTCCTGTTCGTAATAGCTCGCCGCGCCGGCGAAGAGCGTCCTGAGGTTCGAGGTCGCCTCGGCGGTATTGGACCGGCGCACGTAGTTGATGAACGCGGGGATGGCGATGGCAGCCAGCACGCCGGTGCAGGGCACACAGCCGACGACGAGGACCAGCACCAGGATCAGCAGGCCGACCTTCTTCTTGGGGGCAGGAGACGGAGGAGACGCCGGAGTCGGCGGAGTCGGCGGAGTCGGCGGAGACGCCGGAGTCGGCGGACCGCCGTAGGCTGGAGCACTGGCCATGGCCGAAACGCTCTCACGGTGACTGGCGTCGCGGCAAGTGAATGGCACAGAAGTGGACCCCGCCGGGCTTGCCTCCCTAGCCTGGGGTGGTGAAGCACCAAGCGCCCCGATTCCGGCTGCAGAACCCATTGCTGACAGCCCTCTTGCTGCTCTCGTCCTCGGTGATGCTCGGCGCCTGCGGCGGCGCGACACCGGACGCCAACGAGCCGCTCCGGGGCGCCGGGGCGCAGCACGAACTCTCCACCGACGATCCCATCGCCCAGGCCCTCGCCGCCCGCCTGACGATCTGGGTCTCCCGGGACGGTGAGCCGACCTACGCGCGGCATTGTCGCAACGCCCCCGGAGGCTGCGAAGCGCGCATCGCGACGCTCGCCGAGCTGCTCGAAGATGCCGCCGACCGCCACGGCCTCGACCCCTGGCTCTTCGCCGCCGTCGCCGTGCGCGAGTCGATGTTGAACCCGGCCGCCATCGGCGCCCAGGGCGAGGCGGGCATCGTCCAGCTGCACCCCCGCGGCGCCGGCCACGACATGCGCTACGTCCAAGACGCGTCCTACCGCGAAGCGTGCCAGAGCCGCGTCGACGCCTGCCAGGGGCCGGTCGTCGAGCGCGGCGCCCAACACCTCGCCGATGCGATCGAAGGCTGCGGCGGCACCCGCGCCGGCCTCGGCAAGTACGCGTCCGGGCGCTGCGGAGCGGCGGCGACCTACGTCGAGCGAATGATGGCCGAGCGCGACCGCCTCGAGTCGTCCCAGCGCTGAGCGCTAAGAGGCCCGTTCAGAGGCCCAAGACGCCCTCGACCCGCTCCATCATCTTCACTCGTCGCTGGGTAATCGGGCTCGAGCCGTCGAGCAGAGCGTCGGTCTCTTCGAGGACCTGCTCGAGGGTGAACCGCGACACGTGGGGGTCCTTGGTCGCTGTGCCGCCTTCAACCGGTGCCTGCCACGCGACCATCTCGTCGCTCGCCCCCTCGAGGAGGGCGCCGAGGGCCTGCATGGAGAGGCGCCCGGCCATGGCCCGGTCTTGGTAGCTCGGTGAGCCGCCGCGAACGAGATGGCCGAGGACCGTCGCGCGGATGTCGACCCCGAGGCGCTCCCCGAGGCGCTCGTCGAGGGTCCGGGCGAGGAGGGTCGCGGGCACCTTCACCCCCTCGCTCTTGATGATGAGCACTCGTTTCTTGTCGCGACCCGGCGCGAAGCCGCGGACGATCGCGTCCTCGACGCTCTTCATGACGTCTTCTTCGCTGCGCCCCTGCTCCCGAAAGAGCACGGCGTCGGCGCCGACGGCGATGGCGCTCGCCATGGCGAGGTACCCGCACTCACGCCCCATGACCTCGACGACGAAGGCGCGCCGGTGGGCTCGGGCGGTATCGCTGATGCGATCGCAGGCCTCGACGATGGTGTTCAGGGCCGTGTCGACGCCGATGGCCAGGCCCGTGCAGCCGATGTCGTTGTCGATCGACGCCGGCATCCCCATGACCTGAAGCTTGGGGTGCTCCTTCGACAGCAGGTGGGCCCCCGTGAGCGAGCCGTTCCCCCCGATCACCACCAACGCACCGACGCCCGCCTCGGCGAGGCGCTTCGCCGCCTCGGCCCTGCCCTCCTCGGTACGGAACCGCGCGGAGCGGGCCGAGCCGAGGACGGTACCCCCGAGGCTGCCTATGAGGTCGAGGCCCTTCGCCGCCGCGAAGCCGTTCACGTTGCTGCGGTTCAGATCACGGAACGACCCGTCCATGAGGCCGTCGTAGCCGCGCTCGACGCCGAGGATCTCGACGCCGGCGGCGGCGCCCAACTTGGCGATCGCTCGAATCGCCATGTTCATGCCCGGGGCATCCCCCCCGGACGTCAGTACCGCTACGCGTTTGCCCATGGCGGGAGGGTAAACCAGCGGGGCACCGCCCGACGACCCCCCTTTGCCTAGGCGTCAGGGGACCACGGTCGAGCAATCGGCGCTGCAGCGGTCACCGCTGACGTTGTTACCGTCGTCGCAGACCTCGCCGCCGTCGAGGATGCCGTCCCCGCAGGAAGGCACGGTGCAGTCCGTGCGACACATGGACGGGGTGTTGGCGAAGGTGATTTGCACCTGGGTGCTCATGTCGAGGGAAGTGAAGATGCTGCCTTCGTTGACCCAACGGAAGTTGGTCATGCCGAAGCGGAAGGTCGGGTCGAGGGTGACCGTGTAGTTGCCCGGGACCGGCACGTCGCTGACGATGGCACCGTCGGTATTGGCCCGGAACCACCAGTCGCCACGGTATCCCGTGGAACCGACCGGGAAGAACTCCATCGGCGTATCGTCGGCGAGCGCAACGGACGTGCCCGCCGGAAAGCCAGCGATGTCGAAGACGATCTCGGCGGTGGGCTGGAAGACCCCGGTCGTGTCCTGGTCGATGCCGTGCACGATGAAGAGACTCATCACGCCGGTATTGAGGTCGCGGTAAAGGAAGATGTTCGAGAGCCCCGCCTCCTCCCAGCCGGTGTGCGCGCTGGCGCTGACGAGCCCATAGAAGAACGTCGCCGGGGTGAAGCGCTCGACCGGGGCGACAGCGACGCTGACGCCGCCGGCCTGGGTCACGAGGATCGCCGGTCGGTCGTCGTTCGAGGTACCGAGGTCACAGACCTCGCCAATGCCCGTCTCGAGGATACCGTTTCCGCAGACGTCGACCTCGACCGCACAGGAAGATGAGCAGCCGTCCCCCGACGTCGTATTGCCGTCGTCGCAGGCTTCGGAGCACTCCCGGCGCCCGTTGCCGCAGGCCTCGAGCTGGCACATCGCAGAGCATCCGTCGCAGTCCGTGACGCCGCCGTCATCGCATTGCTCACCCGGGTCCCTGCGGCCGTCACCACAGCGCGGCGGGGGCGGCTCGATGGCGCAGCTCGAGGAACACCCGTCGCCGTTGACCCGGTTTCCGTCGTCGCACGACTCCAAGCACTCGAGGCGCCCGTTGCCGCATGCCTCACGCAGACAGACCGACGAACACCCGTCGCAGCTGCGGACGTTGCGATCGTCGCACTCTTCCCCGGGGTCGAGGCGGCCATCCCCGCACTCGGGCGGCGGGGGCTCGATGGCGCAGGAGGAGGAGCATCCGTCGCCGTTGACGACATTGCCGTCGTCGCACATTTCCATGCACTCCACCCGGCCGTTGCCGCAGAGCTCGATGAGGCACCGGGTCCCGGAGCAGCCGTCGCAGTCCCGGTTGTTTCCGTCATCACACTCCTCGCCGGGGTCGGTGAAACCATCACCACACATGGGGATTTCGATGGTGCACATGTCGGAACACCCATCTCGGGGAGTGGTGTTGCCGTCGTCGCACTGCTCGGCGCATTCGAGCACGGAGTTGCCGCAACCCTCGGTCTGGCAGGTATTGGAGCACCCGTCGCAGCTCGTCGCGTTGCCGTCGTCGCAGGCCTCGCCGGGGTCCCGGGTCCCATCGCCGCACCGGGGCGTTTCGATGGTGCACATCGGGGAGCACCCGTCTCCGGGGAGGGGGTTGCCGTCGTCGCACTCCTCGACGCAGTCGAGGCTGCCGTTGCCGCAGACCTCGGGCATGCACGAGGGTGAGCACCCATCACAGGGCAGGCGATTTCCGTCGTCGCAGCGCTCACCGCGGTCCAAGACGCCGTTGCCACAGACGCGGCTCTCGAACTGGCAGCGGTCGGAACAACCGTCGCCGGAGGTGGTGTTGCCGTCGTCGCAGGCCTCCGCGCAATCGAGGGCGCCGTTGCCGCAGATTTCGATGGTGCAGAATGGCGAGCACCCGTCGCAGGAAACGGCGCCGCCGTCGTCGCACTCTTCACCGGGTTCGCGGATTCCGTCCCCGCAGCGCCCCGCTTCGACCTCACACGTAGCCGAGCAACCATCGCCGGGGCGATTGTTGCCGTCGTCGCATTCTTCGCCACACTCGTGGAGGCCGTTGCCGCAGGCCTCGACGGTGCACATCGGAGAGCACCCGTCGCATTCGACGCGGCCGCCGTCGTCGCATCCTTCGCCGGGGTCGAGCCGGCCGTTGCCGCAGGAGGCGAGCTCTACCTGGCAGCGGGCAGAACACCCGTCGCCGGGGCGTGTATTGCCGTCGTCACATTCTTCACGGCATTCGATCACGCGGTTCCCGCAGGCCTCCCGGGTGCAGCGCTCCGAGCAACCGTCACAAGAGTTGGCGTTGCCGTCGTCACACTCTTCGCCGAGCTGGATGACCCCGTCGCCGCAGCCCATGGTGACCACCTCGGCCCGGCAGGTGCTGGAGCACCCATCCCCGTCGATGAGGTTGCCATCGTCGCACTCCTCGCCAACGTCGATGACGCGATTGCCGCACCGCGGCATGGATGAATCGACCCTGCTGTCGACACCGCTATCCATGCGGCGAGTGATGCCGGTGTCCGTGGACCCGTCGACTCCACCATCGGCACCAGGAGTCAGCCGGAGGGTGCTGCGACCGCAGCCAGCCACCAAGAGGAAGGAGGAAATTGCGAGGAGTACGACCGGGCGCATGAGGTTCAGCATAGCGGATAGAACGAGGCGGGGCGTCTTAGTGGCGATCCAGACGTAGTGAAACGAGGGGCTTTTCGGGGTACACTTCCCCTGCTTTGCATATGTCGCTATTGGTCTCCCTCTTTTCCGTAGCCCTCGTTTTTGCGGGGTGCTCATCCCCACGGACGAGCCCAACCCCCGACAGCGGGGTGCCCGTGGACGGCGGAGGTGACGCCGGAGACAGCGGTACGCCGACCGACGGAGGCATGGATTCCACGACCCCGCCCGGGGACAGCGGCTCCATGACCGGCGACGGAGGCATCGTGCAGCTCGGCGAGGGCCTCGTGCTCCGGGGCGTCGTCCTGACCCCCTCGGGCCCCCTCGACCCGGGCGAGGTCTACGTCGTCGACAATACGATCCGCTGCGTCGCCGCCGACTGCTCGGGCGAGACCGGCGCCGCCGACGCCACCATCATCGAGACCGGCGGGGTGATCTCCCCGGGCCTCATCGACGGCCACAACCACCTGCCCTACAACTTCCTCGACGAGTGGGTCCCGGACCCGCTGACCCTCTACGACAATCGCTACCTATGGTCCGACGTGCCCTCCTACGAGGCCCACGTCGAGCCCTACAGCGCCCACCGCTCGACGGGCACGCACTACTGCCCCGCCGCCAAGTGGGGCGAGCTCCGCGCTCTGGTCCACGGGACCACGACCATCCAGGGCCAGTCGTTCCAGCAGAGCTGCGTCAACCGCCTGGTGCGCAACGCCGACCACTTCCATGGCCTCGGCCACGACCACATGCGCACCAGCATCGCGTCCCCGCGGGACATCACGGATTCTCAGGCGACGAGCTTCGTCGCCAGCTTCACCGACCCCGACGAGCCCGTCACCCGCCTCGCCGTGCACATGGGTGAGGGCGTCATGGGCTCGAACCTCGAACTCGAGTTCGGCTCCTTCGCCGGCCGCGATACGCGCACCAACCGCCACGCCGGCACGTCGCTGCTCGAGGCCATGGACGGCAGCTACCGCGGCACGGGCATGCTCATCCACGCCGTCGCCCTCAACGACACCGAGCTCATCGAGGTCGCCGACACCGACTCCAAGATCGTGTGGTCCCCCTCGAGCAACATGGTGCTCTACGGCCAGACCGCCGACATCGGGCGCATCCTCGAGCTCGGCATCACCGTCGGCCTCGGCCCCGACTGGACCGTCTCCGGCGAGGACGAAATGCTCAGCGAGATGCGCTTCGCCTTGGACTGGGCCCGAGCCGAAGGCGTCGCCGCAGTGACCCCCGAGGCCCTGGTGCGCATGGCCACGGGAGACGGCGCCGAGGTCGTCGGGCTGCCGACCATCGGCACCCTCGAAGTGGGGCAGGTCGCCGACATCACCGTCTTTGCGCGCATCGGCGCCGACCCGTATCTCGCCGTCGTCGAGAGCCGCGCCCAAGACGTCGCCTTGGTGCTCATCGACGGCCAGGCTTATTACGGCGACCTCGCCTACGAGATGGCGACCTCGGTCAACGGCGAGTGCGACATGATCGACGCCTGCGGCACGGCCAAGTTCGTGTGCGTGAAGAACACCCCCGGCGCCGACAGCCGCGCCGACGAGAGCCTCGAAGACATCCGCGTCCAGCTGGTGAACATCCTCGAAGGCACCGGGTATCCCGCCGACGAGCAGTACGGCCGGGGCGACGAGCTCCTCGAGCTGATCAGCTGCGACTGAGGGGGAGCGGCGGAATCCCCGCCGCCGCGTCGCCGAGGCGGAATCCCCGCCGCCGCGTCGCCGAGGCGGGAGCGGGAGCGGGAGCGGGAACGGGAGCGGGAGCGGGAACGGGAACGGGAACGGGAACGGGAACGGGAACGGGAACGGGAACGGGAACGGGAACGGGAACGGGAACGGGAACGGGA
>QMMC01000003.1 GCA_003647065.1 Deltaproteobacteria bacterium
CGGCGGGTGCCCGCCTCGAGGCCAGAGACGTCCCGACCGTCGCGCTCTAGCGCCTCGATGACCGAAGCGACCGCCCGCCCGGAAACATCCCTCCTCTCGCCAGTCATCACGCCAAGAAATCCCTGGCGAGAAGCCTATACCAAGAGGCCCCTGGGATACGAATCCCCGGGGCCGTAGCGCCCCACGTACCGAGCACCTGACACGCACCCCAAAAGGTGCCAAGGTCCGCGCCGCCTGGAGGGGTAATGGGAGAGTATGTAGCGCTACTGATCCTGCTGGCGGTCATCGGATTCGTCGTCCTGCGGCTGCCGAAGATCGATCTCGGCCATACGGACGCCTTTCGGTACCGCCGGGCGATGAACTGGCTGCCCCTCGGGCTGACCTACGCGTTCCTCTACATGGGGCGCTACAACATCAAGGTCAGCCAACACGCCTTCGAGGAGATGCCGAACCCCGCCGGCGGGCCGCTCATGGGCACCGCGGAGTTCGCGAGCATCTTCGCCGTGGGCACGATCGTCTACGCGTTTTCGTTCCTGATCAACGGCCCCCTCACCGACCGCTACGGCGGTCGCCGGATGATCCTCATCGGTGCCACGGGCTCCGGGGTCATGAACGCCCTGATGGGCGCCGGCGCGTGGTCCCTGACGACCCAGGGGCCGCTTCACGAGTTGATCGCGGCGAATTTCGTCGTCTTCTACTCGGTGCTCTACGGCATCAACATGTACTTCCAGAGCTTCGGCGCGACGGCCATCGTCAAGGTCAACGCCGCCTGGTTCCACGTCCGGGAGCGGGGCGTTTTCGGCGCCATCTTCGGCATCCTGATCTCCCTCGGGATCTATTTCGCCTTCGACCTCGGCTACAAGATCCTCGAGAACATCGGGCTCACGGCGCTCTTCGTCATCCCCTCGGGGCTCCTAGCCCTCTTCATGACCATCAGCTTCTTCGTGGTTCGAGATACGCCGGGTGATGCGGGCCAGGACGACTTCGATACCGCCGACGCCTCGTCCGGAGACGAGGGGCCGCAGCTGGGCGCGGTGGCGGTCTTCAAGAAGATGCTGACCAACCCGGTCATCATGACCATCGCCGGCATCGAATTTTGCAGCGGCTTCCTGCGCCAGGCGATCATGCAGTGGTTCCGCACCTATGCGAAGCACACGGACGGGACCCTCGGGCTCAAGGAGAGCTTCGTCTACGAGCATTGGGGGCTCTTGCTCTGCGTTGCTGGGATCCTCGGCGGAACCATCGCCGGCGTCATCTCCGACCGGGTCTTCCAATCACGCCGCGGCCCCGTCGCCGCGATCCTCTACGCGGTCATGGGAGTCAGCGCGACGGTCCTCGCGTTCACGTACCAAACGCAGGCGGTCGGCTGGCTGGTCGTGTTCATGACCATGGCGGTCATCGGGGTGCACGGCATGCTCAGCGGCACCGCCAGCATGGACTTCGGCGGAAAGAAGAACGTCGGCATCGCCGTGGGCATCATCGACGGCTTCGTCTACGCCGGCACGGCGTTCATGGCGATCACCTATGGGTACCTCTTGCCCGAGGACGAGCTCGACCCGGTGACCCACGCCGTCGTCGGCGCCACGACGGATCCCGCAAACTGGAGCCCCTGGCCCCTCGCCATGATCCCCATGGCCATCATCGGCTTCCTGCTCGCCACCCGAGTATGGAACGCCAAGCCGAAGGCCAAGGCCGCCGCACCGGCCGCCGCCAAGTCTGATTGAGCGCCGCTCCGGGCGACGCCCGTCAGCCCACCCGGAAGTCGACGATGTGGTGCAGGGTCTCGTCGGGGTCCGGGGCGCCGGGGACCTGCTGCGTCTCGAGGAGCGCGACGTAGGCGTCGGGGAAGTGCTGGTGAGCGATGTTGCAGTTCGCCGGCTCGTTGTCGAAGAACGCCAGAGTTTCGCCGATGCGGCCGAGAGTCGGGATCGCCGAACGCTTGAACGCCTCGTCGCCGAGGGTCGCGTCGGGCTTGAGCACGAGCTGAACGCCGACGACGCCGATGGGGAAGCCGTGGTCCCGAAGGCTCGAGACCGTGCCCAAGAGCATGCTCGGGATGTCACGGCCGCCGAGGTAGAGCACCCCAGCGCCGGACTCGTAGCAGGCGGTCACGAACTCGGGGGCGCCGTCGGTCGGAACATCGTGACGTAGGTAGTCGTCGCTGTAGAAACGCTCGCGCCAGAAGCCGGTGATGTCCCTGACGACGTCGACGTGGGTGAGGCCCACTTCTCGGAGGGTATTGCTGATCAAGTAATGCAGACGACCGATGTCGAGCTGATCGAGGCACTCGGACACGTCGGGGTAATCGGCGCGAACTTCGTCGGCGTACTCCGCGAGGACCGCGAGGGTCCGCGGGCGGCTATCGTAGAGCGTGCCGTCGAGGTCGAAGACCACGACGGGCTGACCGCCCTCCTCACGCATCATCGGGATGCGCTCGAGGATGACCTCGAGGACGTCGACTTGCTGGGGCAGCGGGGGAGGCAACACGGCGATGGACCGTATCCCATGATTCCGCGGCCGGCCAAGGGCGCTCTGTCGGAATATGAGGGCGTGGAATCGGGACGAAGAGCGAGACGTTGGTCCCCAGATGGGAAGCGTCGAGATGCGTAGTTTTACAGAAATACGGAGAATACCGTTGCAACGCGTGGGATCGCGGCTTATAAAGAGACCGCCTTCCCCCTTATCCTCATCGGAGAACGTCCCAATTGGGGCCTCCCGAAAGAGGCGGCTGACTGCCGGGTGGGACGGCGCGGACCAAGGTTCACCGGAGTTTACGGAGAATCGCAGGGAATCCGGGGGGGTTTCGTGACGATCACGAGTGATCGAATGACGAGTAAGGACCGAATGAAGGTGGCGGCAGCGGCTCGGGCGGCGGAAGCGGCGGGGCCCATGCTGAGCGGGATCCTCGTGATCGAGGATGACCCGGACCTGCAATGGCACCTGGCCCGAATGTTGACGGTGCAGGGTCACCGAGTCGTCGGCACGAGCTCCGGCGATGGGGCTCTGGCCCTGGTCTCGCAGTGGCCCGTGGACCTGATCTTGGTCGACGAAGAGCTCCCGGGCATGAACGGCCTCGAGGTCGCGACCCGGCTACGCGAAGAGCATCCACAGATCCCGGTGGTCCTGATGACCTGCGAAGCAACCGAAGAACTGCACATTGCGGCCAGGGTCGCCGGCGTCGTCGAAACCCTGGTGAAGCCATTCCGCAGTGAGGTCATCACCGAACTCGTGCTCCGGCTCTTCCCCGGCGCCGCCCCCGAGCCCGCCGAATAGAAAGCCGGCGCCGAGGGCCGCGAGAGCTGACCGCAGTCACCGTTGGGGCGTTTCGGACCTTGGCGCTGACCGTCGCCTGGCCCTACTCTCCTCCCTGCTTTGCCTGCCTCGCGTAAGCCCCTGATTCTCCTGGCCGTAACCTGGCTCGCCCTCTTCGCCGCGGCGGCGGTCGGACAGGAGCGCGCGCGGACCACGATCGACGTCTCGGAGATCACGCCTGGGATGCGCGGCTACGGGCTCACGGTTTTCCGCGGCACCCAGCCGGAACGCTTCGACGTCGAAGTGATCGACGTCCTGCACAACTTCCGGCCCAACATGGACCTGATCCTCGTGCGAACGGATCACCCGACCCTCGAGCACGCCGGCACCGTGGCGGGCATGAGTGGCTCGCCGATCTACCTCGACGGTCGCCTGGCCGGCGCCTACGCCTACGGCTGGCCCTTCGGCAAAGACCCGATCGCGGGGGTCACCCCCATCGCTTCGATGATGGCCGAGATGCGGCGCCCGGTCCGCCCTGACTCGTTCCCGGGAGCCGATCGCCTGACACCACTTCCCGGACGGCGTCGGTCCCGGGCCCGAGAAACGAGCCGAGGCGGTGGGCCCCCAGCGCGCCTTGCAGGCCTCCGCCCGAACTTCGGCGAAACGCATCGCACGGCGTTCAGCGCCCTCGACGAGTACGCCCGGGGGAGGACCCACGGAGCAGCGGCGTCCCGCCCCGTCGTCGGTCCCCGGGGCATGCGCCGTGCCAGCACGCCGGTGATGCTCGGGGGGATGACCGACGGCATCGCCAATCTGCTCGCGGATCGCCTCGAGCCCTTCGGCCTCGTCGCCCTCCAGGCGGGCGGCGCCGCGACACCGGCCCCCAGCGCGACACCCGCAGCATTCGTGGACGGCGGAGCCATCGCCGTCCAGCTCATCCGCGGCGACATCAACGCCACCCCCATCGGCACCGTGACCCACGTCGGGGCCGAACGTACGATAGCTTTCGGGCACCCCATGATGAACGCCGGTGAGACGGGGCTTCCCACCGGCACCGCCCGGGTGCTGCACGTACTCGCGAGCGAGTCGCGGTCGTTCAAGATCGCCGAAGGGGCCACGCCCCTCGGCACGCTCATCCACGATCGGCAGCCAGCGATCGTCATCGATCACGGCGTACAGGCCGAAACCATCCCCATCCGCGTGCGCATCCACGGCATCGAGGGGGCGCCCAAGACCGAATGGAACGTGGAGGTCGCATCCCACCGCGTGCTGACACCGGTCCTCACCTTCAGCGCCATCGCCAACGCCATGCAGACGACGGCCAGCGATCACACGGACGTGATGTTCACCGCGCGTTCGACGGTGCAGCTGGAGGGGCAGAGCCCCATCGAGATCGAAGACGTCGGCTACATGGCCGGTGGGCCCAACGACACCCGCGCCCTGAGCGGCCTGCGCCTCTTCGACCTGATGGACATCGCCTACGGGAACCCTTTCGTCGAAACCCGAGTCCGCCGCATCGAACTCGACATCGACGTACGCTTCGAGCGCGACGTCTTCGAAATCGTCGACGTCGCGACCCACACCGCCGAGGTCGACCCGGGGTCGCGGGTCTACGTCCGGGTCGTTCTGCGCCGCCACGGAGAAGCCGATCGGGTACGGACGTTCCCGGTCGACGTCCCGATGCGCGCCGCCGGCCAAACGGTGCAACTCACCATCCAGCCCGGCAACCGCGTCAACCTCGAGCAGCCCCAGGCCCGGAACCTCGACGACCTGATAGCCATGGTGCATCGACGCCTGCCGGCGACGACCCTCGCGATCAACCTGCGCATGCCATCCCGGGGCCTGAGCTTCGGGGGCCACGTCGTCCGCGACCTCCCGGCCTCGGCCCTCGACACCCTGCAGATGGTCAACGACACCGAGAACAGCCGCCCGTTCGTAACCTACGAACGACAACTCCACGACGTCGGAAGCGTGCTGTCGGGCTCGGCCCGGCTCAGTCTGCGCGTCCGGCAAACCCCCCGTCACCGATGAGTAGAATCTCCCGCCGCGCACTCCTTCTGGCCTTGACGACCTCCGTCGCTGCCGTCGCCCTGGCTCTCCTCGCCCCTCGCGCCGACGCCGTGTCCACGCGCTCGTTCGTCCTCGACGACGCCGCCAGCCTCGCCGCTGGCGAGCTCGACGGCACCGCCGTGCACTCCGACGGCTCGGTGACCATCGGCGTGGGCACCCGGCGCATCGGTCTCGACGAGGCCGCCGTCGCGTGGAGCTTCACTCGGGGTAGCGGTTCGGTATTCGTCGGTACCGGAAACGACGGGAAGATCTACCGGCTCTCCGGAGACGACGTCAGCGAGTTCGCCGAGACCGGGCAGTTGGTGGTGACCTCCCTCGCGTTCGGGAGCGGCAGGCTCTATGCGGGGACGCTCCCCGAGGCGAGGATCTACCAGGTCGACGGCCAGGGACAGACCCAGGAGTTGGCGCGCCCCGACGGGGCCGAGCACGTGTGGGACCTCGCCTACCACGACGGCACCCTCTTCGCGGCGACGGGGCCCGAGGGCAAGGTCTTCGCGATCGACGCCAGCGGCCAGGCCGAGGTGTATTGGGACTCGGACGCGGCCCACGTCATGTCCCTCGCCGTCGGCGACGACGGCTCGCTTTATGCCGGAACCAGCGACGACGCGGTCGTCGTCCGCCTGCGAGGCCCCGGTCGGGCCGAGGTGGTCCACGACTTCCCCGGGAACGAGGTCACCGCCCTGACGATTCGGGACGGCGTGTTGGCTGTCGCCGCGAACGAGTTCCCGTCGCCACCGGCGGCGACGACGGGGACCAAGAACAAGGCAACCAGCGGCGCCCGCCCCCGGCCCGGAAAAGGGCGGCTCTATCGCGTCGACGGCGACGGGCGGACCGAGCGAATCCTCTCCCGGGACGACGGCCATTTCACCAGCGTACAGATCGCCGAAGACGGAACGATCTACGCAGGCGCAGGCAAGGACGGACGAGTTCACCGGGTGAGCCCGACGGGTGACTCCGCGACCTGGATCGACGTCGACGAACGACAGGTCCTGGCCATCGACATGGTCGGCGACGATCCGCTCCTCTTGACCGGGGACGGGGCAGCCATCTATCGCATCGTCGCCCAGGAGGCCCAGGCTGCGACCTGGACGAGCAAGGTCCTCGATGCCAGCTTCGTAGCGCGCTTCGGCGAGCTGACCTGGCGCGGCCGGGGGGCGATTCAGTTCCAGACGCGCTCCGGAAATTCGGAAGAACCCAACGAGACCTGGAGCGAGTGGTCCGCGGCGATGGCTCAGCCCGGGCCCATCCGCAGCGCGAGCGCCCGCTATCTTCAAATCCGCGCGCGATTCCCGCAAGACCCCGACGCACGCTTGCTGGCGGTGGTGGCTCACTACCTGCCGCAGAATCAAAGAGCGCGCATCTCGAGTGTCGGCCGAGCGCAAGCCAAGAAGGCCACGAAGAGCAAGAACGTCACCCGCAGCGTCGACGACCCGCCGGTGCCCTCGGCCAAGCTGAAGCTCGAATGGGCCGTGACGAACCCCGACGGCGACCGCATGCGCTACCGCCTCCGCTACCGAGCCGAGAGCCAGACCCGGTGGCGCACGGTGCTGCACGAAGACGAAGAGCTGACCAGCACCAACTATCAGTGGGATACGGGCGGACTCCCCGACGGCTATTACGTCGTCGAGGTCGAAGCATCCGACGAACTGTCGAACCCGGGGGCGGAGACTTTGCGCAATCGTCGGGCCTCCGAGCCCCTGCTCATCGACAACCATCCGCCGCGCATCGAAAGCATCCGGGCCGAGGGCGATCACGTCGTCGGCCGGGTCGTCGACGGCCTCGGGCCGATCGCTAAGCTCGAGGTCGCCATCGACGGGCGGGAGTTTCGGCCGTTCTTTCCCGCCGACGATCTGCTCGATACCCGAGACGAACGCTTCGACCTCGACCTGAGCGGCCTCGACCCGGGGGAGTACATCGTCGCCGTCCGGGCCTACGACGCGGGCGGCAACAGCGTCACCGCCGAAGTGACCCTGACACGCTAGCTACGACGGGAAATTCCCCCGTAGTTCTGCGGGCTCCGGGCGCGCGGTCCGCAGCGTGCTACATTCCCGGCCCCCGCTTGAAGCCCGCCGGAGCGCCGTGTTAGATACACGCCGATTCGAGTGGGTGCTTCGATTTATTACGGGGACTCACGGCAGGAGGCTTGTAAGTGATGAATTATGTAAAGGCAGCTCTTACGCTGATCTTGGCTGCGGCGATGGTCGGCGGCTGTGGCGATGACGGCGGCGGCACGACGGACGGCTCGACGACCATCCCGGACGCCGGTCCCGGAGAGACCCTCTTCTACGTCGCGAGCGTTCTCGGTGTCGGCCAGGCCGATCCCACCGGTGACCCCTCGATCGTCCCGGGCTTCAACCTCGACTCGCTCGTGAGCGACGCGTCGGACCCCGCCGGCTGCCTGCACGCCGACTTCACCTCCCCCTCCCCCGACAACGAGCCGGGCGTCGACAACCAGCTCGGCCCGATCCTCTCGTCGGTCGGTAGCTCCATCGACGTCGAGGGCTCGCTCTCGGAGAACATCCTCGACGGCAGCCTGCTGCTCCTCTTCGAGGTCGAGCGCGTCAACGACCGCGTCAACGACCCCGAGGTCGGCCTGAACATCTTCATCGGCCAGATGCCCGCGGGCGTCGACGCACCGGCGGACGCCGACGGCGACGGCCTCATCGACTCGGACCAGACCTTCGACATCAACCCCTCGTCCCTCGTCGGTGGGGAGCCCCTGGTCTCGGTCAGTGGCTCCATCATCAACGGCCGCGTACACGCCGGCCCCGTCGACATCGAGATCAATCTCCCGGTCGCCGGTGGCCTCCTCCTCAACATCCGGGACGCCGAGGTCCGCCTCAGCATCGCGGGTGACACCATATCCGCCGGCATCATCGGCGGCGCCCTCGACGTCGACGAGACGGTCGCGACCATCGTCGCCATCGACCCCGACGCCATCCCCGAGTCCCTCGCGCGCTCGGTCCTCGAGGCCCAGGCCGACCTCGTTCCGGATGCGGCCGGTGCCTGCACCGCGGTTTCCGTAGGACTCACCTTCGACGGCATCGCCGCAGTCCGCGGCGTCACCGGCATGTAGCCGACGCTTTCGCGTCAACCGTGAGAACGGGGATCGGCCGTGATGGCCGGTCCCTTTTTTCTTTAAGAGCTCCTTGATCTACATCGCGCCCATAGTCGCCGTGGCTCTCTTGTCTGTCTTGGCCGCCGGAACCGGGGGTTGCTCCGGGGAACCAACGCGAAACGAGCTTCGTTGCCGACGTCTCGGGGGGACCGAAGCCAAGGCCGCGCACGACGGGCTACGCATCCTCGTGGGCAGTCACGTGGTGGATTCCGCGATCACCGCCGGACGGGTGGCTCGATGTGAAAGCGCCGCGGCCGCCGTCTTCGTGGCCGTGGAGGAGGCGCGACGACGATTGCCGAGGGAGCTCCGGCGCCCCGTCGATGTGCACCTCGACCCCCGGGGCCATCACCCGCCCGACGGCGTAGAGACGTTGATCGCACACGGCGCACTGCTCGTCGATGGGCGTCGGGGCGCGAACCTCGACCAGTCCATCTGGCTCCACGAACTGATCCACGTAGCGGCCGCGGGGTCACGGCCCTCGGACCCCATTGGCAGCCGGCTCATTGCGGCCGTCGATGAGGCCGCGGCGGACTACGGTGCGGCGGTGGTCCTCGGTCGCACCCACCTCGGCCCGCCGGGCCCCCGGGGGGCTCGAGACCTGGAAGACGGCGAGGCGCTGCGGCCTGCGGCCTTCCACGCCCTGGCGGTTGGAGAGGGCTTCGACGCCCACGGCTTCGGCCTCCCCCTCGCAGCCGCCCTCCTGGACCAGGAAGCCGAGCCCGGCGCATTGCTCGAGGACCTGGTCACCACCCTCGGCGGACGCGGCGCTCCCTGGCCGCAGAGCGTGGGTGCGGCCGGCGCCGTGCAGGCCCTCGTCACACGCTGTCCTCCACGCTCCCGAGATGGGCTCGCCACGGCTCTCGAAGACTGGCTACCCCCGGAGCTGCTCCCTTGATTCGGGGTTCACTATCCCCAGTGGCCCAATTACGGGGGTTGTCACCCCCGGCTTTCAGCCCCCAATCGCATGAAAGGTGATGTCGGAGCAGAGGCGCAGCTATCCTACAAAAATTCGCTCGATATCAAAGGCTGCATTGATCGAATGGTCCGACGAGGGCAGCCTGACGATTGGAGGTCTACGTGGGTATGCCTAGCCCCACTGGGGGCGACAGACAACAGGGTAAGCGACCGAGGGTTATTCCGTTTGGGAAGTACCTGTTGCTCGAGCGCATCGCGATCGGCGGAATGGCCGAGGTCTATATGGCCAAGTCCTTCGGCATCGAAGGCTTCGAGAAGTTGCTCGCGATCAAGCGGATTCTGCCGACGATGGCGGAGGACGAGGACTTCATCGAGATGTTCGTCGATGAGGCGAAGATCTCTGGGCAGCTGAACCACGCAAACATCGCGCCGATCTACGAGCTCGGGAAGATCGGCGAATCCCACTACATCGCGATGGAATACGTCTGGGGCAAGGACCTGCTCCAGATGATGAACCGCTTTCGGCGGCTGCGTAAGAAGATGCCTCCGGCGATGGTCGCCTGGATCGGCGCCAAGATGTGCGAGGCCCTCGACTACGCGCACAACAAGCGTGACCGCCGGGGCCAACCGCTCAACATCATCCACCGCGACGTCTCACCCCAGAACGTCCTGGTGAGCTACGAGGGCGAGGTCAAAGTCATCGACTTCGGCATCGCCAAGGCGGCATCGCGAACGACGAAGACTCAGGCCGGCGTACTCAAGGGTAAGTTCGGGTACATGAGCCCGGAGCAGGTTCGCGGCCTGCCCATCGATCCCCGGTCGGACATCTTCGCCGTCGGCACCTGCATGTACGAGATGCTCACCAGCGAGCGTCTCTTCATGGGGCAGAGCGACTTTTCGACCCTCGAGAAGGTCCGCAACGCCGACGTCGCGCCGCTTCACCAGGTCGTCCGTGACATCCCGCCACAGTTGGCGGACGTCGTCATGCGCACGCTCTCCCGCGAGCCTTCGGACCGACCCGATGGCGGCGCAGATCTGCAGGAACAGCTCATTCAGTTCCTCGCAACCCAACGCCCGCCCTTCGGCACGAGCAAGCTCGGTGCCTGGATGAAGACGGCCTTCGCGACGGAGATGGCCCGGGAGAAGGCCCGCCTCGACGGCTTCGCCTCGATCGGCCGACCTTCGGTCCTCGGCGGGCCACGGCGCCCGGCCGCAGCGGGGGGCCCGGCGAAAGCGGTCCCCGCACCTCCCCCCCGCGCTCCCGTCGTCCCGCGACAGGCCGGACCCGCGCCCACCGACGCCCTGGTGACCTCGGACCTCGAGCTCCTCGAGGACGACGACATGCAGGGCGAAGCCACGGTGATGAGCGCATCGCCCTTCGACGACGAGGCGATGCCCCTCGAAGACCTCGAGTCGATGGCCGAGGACGAGCTCAACCAAGAACCGACCCAGATCTTCTTCAGCGCCGAAGAGGCAGAGGCGGAGCTGGGGCCGATCTACCCGACCGCGGCCCCCGCCGGCGCTCCGCCGGCCGCAGCACCCCAGCACGCAGCGGCGCAAGCGCCGATGCCGACCTTCAGGCCGGGCAACTCTCAACCGGCCGGGCCCATGGGCTCGCCGAGCCCGGGGTTCGCCCCGGCCCCGGGCATGGCCCCCACCGGCACTCCTTCGGGGGTTCAGATCGACCCCGCCCTCGCCGCGGCCGGTCCCACCGCCCCGACTGGCCAACGCAACCTCCACACTGTCGAGCTGAGCCCAGCTCAAGTGCAGGCGGCCACCCAACGCGGCCAGGCGAGCACTGGCAAGATGGCGCTCCTCTTCGGCCTCGCGGCGCTGGTGATGCTCGGGGTCGGGGTCGGCACGACCTACGTGCTCCTCGGCGGCGGTGGCAATTCGGTGGGCACAATCGAGCTGCGCACCGTTCCCCCGGTCGCCGCGACCATCACCATCGACGGCCTCGCCCGGGGCAACAGCCCCCTGCGCGTCGACAACATCGCGGCGGGCGATCACGTCATCCAGATCGAGGCGGTTGGCTTCGAAGCGACCGAGCGACGGATCCACGTCACCGAAGGAGCGACGGCCATGCTCGAGGTTGCGCTCTTGCGACAAAGCGCGACGCCGAGCGAACCCATCGCCCAGGCGAATACGACCGGAGACGCTGCGACCGCTGCTGCGGCTGCGGCTGCGGCTGCGGCCGCCGAACCCGAGCCCGAACCCGAACCCGAACCCGAACCCGAACCCGAACCCGAACCCGAGCCCGAGCCCGAGCCCGAGCCCGCGCCCGCGCGGGACACCAATACGGCCGCGGCGACGATGGAGCGCCGAGCGCCGCGGGAGCGGACCACGGACGAGAACGAGCCACGGGTACGCATGGTCCGCACCACCGAGATGCGAGCGGCGATGACCGCCGCCACCGGCACCCTCGTCATCAATAGCCTGCCCTGGACTCGCGTCTTCGTCGATGGACGGGATACCGGGCGCAATACGCCGGTCCGGTCGATGCCCGCCGCGGTGGGAACCCGACGCATCGGCCTCCGGACCCCCGATGGTGAAATGCACAACTTCTCCATCGAGGTCCGCGCCGGCGAAGAAGTCCGGATCTCGAAGCGGCTTTAGTTTCGGGGTGCGGTTCCGCGCGATGACGGCGTCGTGGTTGGACGCGGGGGAGCGCGATGACGGCGTCGGGGTTGGACACGGGGAGCGCGATGACGGCGCGCTTGGGGGTGCCTCCCGCTCCAGGGGCTTTGTTACGCGAGGGCCGGAGTTGGCGCTGTGGGGGGCGGGGATGGTGTCGCGGTTGCCGGGTTTCGCTCGGGGGCCGGACGCTTTGACTGTCGCGGGAGGCACCCCCAAGCACGCCTGATTGCATAAGCCGGGCGAGCTTCGGCTGAGATGGTGGTCTCCGGGGACCTTCTTGGTGGTGGTATTAGATGGGGATGCTCCCGGTCCCGGCGGGGGGCGTCTGCTCCGCTCCTAGCGTTCGGTGTTCCCAGAGGATGGTCGCGGGGGCGGCTGCGGTGACCGCTCGGCATGGCGGGCGCGGAGGCGCACGGGCCTCCGCATCCACCCCACCGCCGGGACCTCGTGACGCTAGCTGGGTGAGACGCCTTTCCATTCGCGAGGTGAGCTCACTGGTGAGGTTCCACGAGGGCACACCTGGCTCATCTAGAGGCTCAATTTCGTGCAGATGCGCCAGGCCCTCCGGACCCGTTGCTCTTCATACCGACGATCAGAGCCCTTTGCTCCATTGCCAACAGGGGGCTCGTCATGCCCATCCCCAAATCAAAGGCGGGGCGCACAGTACGAGTGGGAGGTTCCGGCGGTGGGGTGGCGGCGCAGGCCCGTGCGTGAGCACGTACACCATGCGGTACGGAATGATCCCAGCGCCGTCACGACCATCCTCCGGCGACTGCGAATGTTAGGAGCGGAGCAGACGCCCCCTGCCGGAGCCGGAATCATCCCCGGTTAGTACCCCCACCACCCAAGGTCACCGGAGACCACCATTTCATCGACAGTTGGCTCTCCTCAGGAATATCAGGCGTGGTTGGGGGTGCCTCCCGCGACAGTCAAAGCGTCCGGCCCCCGAGCGAGACCCGATACCCGCGACACCAACCCCGCCCCCCACAGCACCAACTCCGGCCGTCACGTAACGAGCGCCCTGGAGCTGGAGGCACCCCCAACCACGCCGTCAACCCAGCGCACACCCCACCGTTCATGCAAGGCGCCATCCCAGAAGTCATCCCATAAGTCATCCGAGAACGCCGTTCTAGCAGCCCATCTCCCGGCCCCAGCCTGTTATAGTCCAACCCCTCTGATGGCGAGATCGTCGGTCATGCCCCCGCCGCCGGGGTACAAGCCCCTCGACCAGCTCACGTTGGCCGACCTCGAAGCGATTCGCATCCTGCTGCGCGGTGGGTCGGTGATCGACTGGCACCGGCTCAACTTCGAGGACGACGAGGCGGCCCGGGCATTTTTGTCCGCCCAAGAGCACCAGCACGACGACCCGGCGGACCACGCGCGGGCCGAAGCGGTGAAGAACTCTGCGATCAGCTACCTGAGGCGCAACTTCGAATTCCCGATTCCGAAGCCCGTCGCCAACGCCGACGTGCCCGCCCTCCTGATGCTCGCGTCCAGCCGGGGGCACCGACAGCTCTGCGCCTGCACGATCCTGAAGGTGATGCACATCATCCATCACCTCGAGGCCCGCGAGCTGCTCTTCATGCTGCCGGTGTCGGACCAAGAGGTCTTCCACATGGTCGAGCAGAAGGTGTACCGCGTGATCGGGGCGATGCTCGCCCGGGGGCTACCGATCCTCGAGTTCATCGGCGGCCGCAAGAACAAGGACTCGCTCTACACCAAGCTGCTCTCGAAGCAGGAGACGGTCGCCGCTCAAATCTACGACAAGCTGCGCTTTCGCATCGTGACCCGTGAACCCGATGACATCTTTCCGGTTCTCAGCTACCTGATGCGCGAGGTCTTCCCGTTCAACTACGTGATTCCCGGGGAGTCGACCAATACGCTCTTTCACTTCCGCAGCTACTGCGAAGGGCACGAGAACCTCGCACCCAAGCTCGACCGGCTGCAGCTCTCCCCCGATCTCGAAGGCGATGAGATCTGGGTCGACAACCGATTCACTGCCAAGGACTACCGGGTCGTGCACTTCGTCGTGGACATGCCCGTCCGACTCCCCGACGAGATGATCGACGCCGCACCACCGGCGGCCTGGGCCCTCGGAAAAGTGATTTTCGTTCAGACCGAATTTCAGATCATCGACCGCGAAACAGAGCAGGCCAACGAGATGGGCACGGCGAGCCACGCCAGCTACAAGGACCGGCAAAAGATGGCCGTGATGCGTCGCCTGAAGGTCGGCCTCGAGGAGGCCCGCCCACGGCGCCGGAACGCCCCCGGGCCCCGAGCCACAAAGAAGACTCCGCGGGGCGGGAAGAAGAAATAGCGCCCGCTGGAACCCTGAGGCGGAACTGGCCTCGTGAACTCGCTAGCTCTGGGAGCTGCTGGTGCTGGTCTCGGCGTTGCGCTGGGTGCTCGATTTGGGAGCGACCCGGCCCAGGCTGAGGGTCGCGACGAAGATGCCTACGGTGATCCCGAGGACGAAGAGGTTCCCAAAAATGGCCCCGTGGCACCCACTGAGGACCAAGGGGAGGAGAACCGCGCTCGAAATCAACATCTTCTGCATCTGCGAAGCCTCGGGGATGGGGGATTTCCTACCTGTAGGTAGTTGTCCTACATCCCTAGGTGGTGGTCCAGTAAGTAGCAGATCTGTGTGCGATCGGAAAGCCACAACGGTTGAATCGCGGCGCAAGTGGGCGACACTACGCCCCTCATGAGTGACTCGGAGATTCCCGACGGCGAAGCCGTACTGCCGATCCTGCCCCTGCGCAACTCGGTGCTCTTCCCGGCATCGGTCGTACCCGTCAACGTCGGTCGTCCACGGTCGGTGCGCTTGATCGAAGAGGCGTTCGGTCAGGAGCGGCCGACGATCGGCGTCGTGGCCCAACGCAGGTTGGAGACCGAAGACCCCGACTTCCCGCAGGTGCATACCTTCGGCACGATCGCGCGAGTCCTGAAAGTGATTCGCCTGAGCTCGGGCAACTACAGCGTCGTGCTCCAGGGCGTGTCGCGCATGGAGATCATCGAGGGCATCGCCCAGTCGCCTTCCCTGCGAGCGCGCACGCGTCGGATTCATGAGACTCCGATGCGCAACGTCGAGATCGACGCCCTCGCGACGAACCTTCGGGAGTCGATGCGCAAGCTGTCGACGATCCTTCCCGGGCAGTCACGGGAGGCGAGCCAAGTCCTCGACAACGTCCAGGACCCGGGATCCCTCGCCGACCTGGTCGCCAGCAACCTGCCGGTCGGGACCTCCGCCAAGCAGGAGGTCCTCGAGCTCCTCGACGTGCGTGAACGATTGCGTCGAGTCACCGAGCTCGTCACCCGCCAGGCAGAGGTCCACCGCGTCAAGAAGGAGATCTCGACGATGGTGCAGGAGGAGATGTCGCGCTCTCAGCGCGAATATCTACTCCGCCAGCAGATGAAGGAGATCCGACGCGAGCTCGGCGAAGGGGACGATGACGACGACGACATCGATAACCTGCGCGAACGCCTCGCCCGGGCCGAGCTCCCCCCCGAGGCCGAGCGCGCTGCCAAGAAGCAGCTCTCCCGCATGCGGTCGATGTCCCCGGCGGGCAGCGAGTACCACGTGTCACGGCAGTACGTGGAATGGCTGGCCGATCTGCCCTGGGGCAAAGTCACCGCCGATCGCCTCGACGTCAGCGAAGCGCGCCGGGTCCTCGACGAGGACCACCACGGCCTCGAGAAGATCAAGCGACGCATCCTCGAATACATCGCCGTCCGCAAGCTCCGGAGCGACAAGAAGGGGCCCATCCTATGCCTCGTCGGCCCCCCCGGGGTCGGCAAGACGAGCCTCAGCAAGTCGATCGCCCGGGCGACCGGCCGAAACTTCACCCGCGTCGCCCTCGGCGGCGTACAGGACGAGGCCGAGATCCGAGGCCACCGACGAACGTACGTGGGCTCGTTCCCGGGACGGATCATCGGCGCCTTCAAGAAGGCAGGTTCGCGCAACCCGGTGATGCTCCTCGACGAGGTCGACAAGATGGGCCGCGACTTCCAGGGCGACCCCGGGAGTGCGCTCCTCGAGGTCCTCGACCCCGAACAAAATTCGGAGTTCGTCGACCACTACCTCGATGTGCCCTTCGATCTTTCGCAGGTGTTGTTCGTCGCGACGGCCAACCGGAAGGACACGATTCCCCGGCCCCTCCTCGATCGCATGGAGATGATCGAACTGCCCGGCTACACCCGCGAAGAGAAACTCGCGATCGCGCAGCAGTTCTTGATCCCGAAGCAGCTCTCCGAGCACGGGCTGTCTCCGGAGCGACTCGAGTTCCTCGAGTCGGGCGTCGACAAGCTCGTCGACGAGTACACCCGGGAAGCCGGCGTTCGAAAACTCGAGCAGATGGTGGCGGCCGTATGCCGCGCCGTCGCGGTGCGCCTCGCCCACGGCGAAGACGTGATGGAAAAGGCCGGCCCGGAGTTCGTCGAGGACGTCCTCGGCCCGCCGCGGATCAAGCCCCAGATGGTCGAACGTCACGGGAAGGCCGGCGTCGCGACCGGCCTGTCGTGGACGCCCTCGGGCGGCGACCTGATGTTCGTGGAGTCCCAACGCATGCCCGGGAAGGGTCGAATCCACCTCACCGGAAACATGGGTGGCATTCTCAAGGAGTCGGTCGCCACCGCGTTCACCTACATTCGAGCACGACCGGAGAAACTCGGCCTGCCGGAAGATTTCCTGTCGAAGATCGACGTGCACGTGCACCTTCCCCAGGGCGCGGTGAAAAAGGACGGCGCGGCGGCGGGCATGGCGATCTTCGTATCCCTCGCCTCGATGCTCACCCGCCTCGAAGCCCGGCCGGATGTCGCCATGAGCGGCGAAGTCACGCTTCGGGGCGCTGTGCTCAAGGTCACCGGCATCAAGTCCAAGTGCCTCGCCGCCCACCGTGCGGGGATCAAACACGTGATCCTCCCGAAGCGAAACGAGCCCGACCTCGACGATCTCCCCGATACGGTGCGCAAGGGCCTCACGATCCATCTCGTCTCGAAGGTCAGCGAGGTTCTCGAGCTGGCCCTCGTGATGGAGTCACCGGAAGCCACCGCGGCACCGGCTGCTCCGCCGGCCTGACGATCACTCTCGGACGATGGTGCATCTTCTCGAGACGACGAGCGCGAAGTTAGCGCTCAGCGTCGCGACGATCGCCGGACTGGCCATGTGCGCCTCGCCCTTGACCGGCGTACACGGCGTCGAGAGTGGTCTGGTCCTCGGGGTGCTCCTCCCGCCATTCATCGCCGCCGCGGCTGCGCGCATGACGGTGAGTCGGCGCCGCCGGGGGATGCCACTCCCGGCGCTCGACGTCGTCGCCTTCGCCGTCGGGATGGCGACGGTCGTGGTCGCCGCGCCGTTGCTCCTGCTTTTCATCAACACCGTGCGCTTCCGGCAGTGCACGCCGGGCCTGGGCCTCGCTTTCGTGGTCCTCGGGCCCGTCCTCGGCGCCTACGCAGCGGCAACCCTCGGAGCCCTGAGCGCCATCGTGATCCCCCGGCCGCGCCTGAGCACCTGGGTGGCGACGCTCTTGCCCCTCCTGGCTATCGGCACCGGGCTCTACCGGTTCTGGAGTACCCCGGCGATCTTCGTCTACGGACTCTTCGCCGGATGGTTCCCCGGGACGATCTACGACGAAGGCACGACCGTACCGATCGCGTACCTGACCTTCCGCGTGGGCACCGTTGCCCTCCTCCTGGGCCTGACCCTCCTAGCGGCCCGGGGCCTGACCCCGACCGAGGGGAGGATCTCACCACGGCGATTGCTGCGGACCCCCTTGGGCAGCGCCCTCGCACTGATGCTCATCGCCGGCGCCGGCGTCATCCACGCCGAAGGAGAAGCCCTCGGCCACCGGAGCTCGGCGGAGTTCATCGCAAGAGAGCTCGGGACGACGATCCGCGGCGAGCGGTGCGTCGTGCACGCGCCCCGGGAAATCCGCCGCGGGAACCTCAGGCGCCTGGTCGCCGACTGCGATTTCCGGGTCACCCAGGCCGAAGAAATCCTCGGGGTGAACCAAACGCAACCGGTCACGGCGTTCTTCTTTCGCAGCGCCGACGAGAAGCGCCGATACATGGGCGCCGGCCGCACCTACATCGCCGAACCATGGCGGAACGAGGTGTACCTCCAGCTCGGCCGATGGCCTCACCCGGTGCTCTTCCACGAGGTCGTGCACGTGGTCGCCGGAAATACCGCCGCCGGCCCTTTCCGGGTCGGAGGTCAGCTCGGCGGATACCTGCCCGACCCGTCGCTCATCGAAGGGGTCGCCGTCGCCGTCGCGTGGAATGAACGCGATGGGCTCACTCCCCACCAATGGGCCAAGGCGATGGTGGAGCTCGAGCTGATGCCGCCCCTCGACGCGGTCTTCGGCCTCTCGTTTCTCGGCCAGCCCGCGAGCAACGCCTACACCATCTCCGGCTCCTTCATACGCTACCTGCTCGACGAGCACGGGGCAGGGGTGATCCGCGACGCGTATCTACACGGCGACGTCGCCGCCGCCGCGGGCTTGCCCCTCGACGAACTCGAGCGGGGCTACCGAGCCTACCTCGACACGGTCGAGGTCCCCGAGGAAGCCCTGGCCCTCGCCCGGGTGCGCTTCGAGCGCGTCAGTATCTTTTCGGCGGTCTGCCCACACCTCGTCGCGCGGCTCCGGGGTCAACTCGGCGGGGACCTCGCCGCCGGGGATGCCGAGGCGGCCATCGCCACTTGCGAAGAGTTGCTCGCCATCGACGAGAACGATGTCGCCACCCGCGCGCGCTACGCCGGTGCCCTCGCCCGAGCCGGTCGGGACGACGAGGCCGCCGCGGTTCTGACACGCCTCGGCGGGGACCCGCCGGCACCGGCGCCGATCATCGCCCTCGGCGAGGAGGCCGTCGCCGACGCGGCCTGGCTCGCCGGCGACGGAGATGGCGCGGCCCGGAGATACGGCGCACTCATCCTTCGACCTCAGACCGAGGGCGCGCGGCGTAACCTCGAGGTGAAAATGCTCGCGGCCGACGCGGGCCCCTCGGCCGACGCGAGCCGCATCCTCGACATCCTCGTCGGTGCCGACGGCGTGCCCGCCGACCGCGCCGTCGCCGTGCACCACGACCGGGAGCTCGCAGTGAGCCGCCCCGACGGCCTCGGGGCCTACCTCGAGGCCCGCCAGCTAATGGCCAGCGGACGCTACGACCTGGCCCTCCCACGAATCCGCGAAGCCGGCGATCGGGGCCTCGCCACCCGCCTCTTGCGGCGGGAACACCAGCGAATGCTGGGAGCAACCCTCGTCGCCGTCGGCGACCTCGCCGAGGCCCGTCGAATCTTCGAGGCCATCCGCGACGGGGCGGGAGAAGACACGGGTGACCGCGTCCAGGCCAACGATTGGCTAGCCCGCCTCGACTACCTGAGCCGAACCCGCACCGCCTACGCGGGGCGATAGTCGGCTAACTTCCTTCTTGGAGGACCACGAAGCGCAGGTTCTTGAACTCCGATCGACCGAGCGTATAGATGACCTCGGTGAGGGTTCGGAACGGCGTGTGTTGGTCGGCGATGATCTGAACTTCGCCACGGAAGTTCTGCCCGCGGAGCGACGCGATCTGCTTCAAGCGCTCTTTGTGCTGCTGGAGCTCGCGATCGAGGCGGGTCACGAGGAATCCGGTGCCGCCCCCCTGCTTGTCGGCGGCATCGATCTGGCCATTGCGCAGCGTCAGCACCTCGCGGTCCTGGACGATGATCGCGTTACGCGAAATCCTCACGGAGAGGGCGTCGACCTTGACCGTCTCGGAGGTCGAGTAGGGCAGCCGCAGCTCGTCCGACTGAATGGTGTCGGCCACCGACGATGCAAACTGCATGATCAAGAAGACGAGGAGGATCGTCATCATATCCATCATCGGATAGATGTTGAGACCCATCTCCATCTCTTCTTCGTGCTTGCGCAGCTTGCTGCGGATGATGGCCTTCACCTGGCCCATCGAGGCGGGCTTCTCTTCGTGCCCGCCCCCTCCGCCTGCACCGGCTTGGCCCTTTTTGCCCTTGGCCGCCATCAGCGCACACCCGCCGCAATCAGCACATCAGGGAAGAGCTCTTCGGTGTCCTTGTTACGGAGTGCGTCGAGGGCCGCGATCAGATACTGATACTCGATGAGCGGGTCGGCGGTGACCTTGACCTCGTTCTCTTCGGGGAACTGCTCCTTGATGCGCGACGCGCATTCGGTGAGCCCTGCCCAGTCGTACTCGCCGTTGATGCGCGGCACGGTGATGACGTCCCCAGCAGCCGTGCTGTTGTTGACGTCTCGGCATCCCGGCGCGAGCTTGGCGCCGGACCCGGTCACGATCGCCCCTTGTTCGACGATGAGCACCGTCAAGTTGAGGGTCGGCTCCTCGTTCGAGCTCCTGCCGCCGATACCGCGGGAGTACTCGGGGAGTTGAGAGTTGATCTGCGCCAGCGCGATCGCCGTCGAGGTCGTCATCAACAAGAACATGATCAAGTTCATGACGATGTCGAGGAACGGGATGATGTTCAGCTCACCAGCCGTCTCGGAAGGATCGAGGTCGTGGACCTTCGTCTTCTTCCGAATGTAGTGACGCTGGGCTGGTGTCAGCTTTGCCATCGTATCCCCGACGCCCCGTAGGCCCCGTGGCTCAACCCTGCCGGCGGAGGGCGATGAGGTTTTCGAGCTTCATCGTCGCCCGCTCCATGTCCTGCTTCTGCTTCTTGGACATTCCATGGAGAATCAGGTGGGCGATCATACAAAGCACGGCGATACCGAGACCCAGGGCCGTGTTGTACATGGCCTCCGAGATACCTCGGGAAAGAATGGCCGACGCCTCTGCGGGGTCGGCGAAGGCAACGGCGCCGAAAGCCTTGATGAGACCCGAGATGGTGCCGAGGAGCCCGATGAGCGTCGCGATGTTGGCGAGCGACCAGAGAGCCCCGATGCGCTTCTCGAGCTCGGGGATGACCTCGCTCATGCGCTCTTCCATCGAAGCGATGACGGCCTCTTCGCCGCGGTTCACCTGGGTGAGCCCCGCCTTGACGACCTGAAGGAGGGGCAACGCCGCCGCCTCGCAGAGCTTGATGGCTCGGTCGATGTTTCCGGCCTGCACCAGCTTCCGGATCTGAGCCATGAACTCACGGCTGTTCACCCGGTACTTAGTGAGAATGAAAACAAAGCGCTCGACGATGATCGCCAGCACCAAGAAAAGGACAGCTGCGTTCAGGAAGCTGAACGGCGCCCCCTCGAGCATGAAATGCCAAATACCTTCCATCGCTCAACGCTCCTTGCGCCCTCTCTCGACCGGTCCACGGAGTGGCCAACTGCCGGGCCCCGCGGGGCCTCCAAAACATCGCCAAATCGGCGCCGATGCTCTGGAAATCAGCGACAGCCGCCGAAAACTCGCTGGACGCTACCCCAGTGATATTCGGCTTGTCAACGGAAGCGCGCGTCAGTTTTGTTCGCCGCGCGATGTGTAGTGAACAACAGCCAACCGCAGAGAGAGCGCCGAGCGAGTGCGGACGAAGGACGCCGGGGAACTTTTGTCCTCGGGGGAACACTAATGAGGAAGCCTCCGGGGGCCTGCGCCTCGGGGCCGGCCGGCGGCATCGTCAGAGCGGTCGCCGGATGGCTGGAACCATAAAAGGGATCACTGTTGACTTCATGAGGCGGGCCGGTATCATCGCCCGGTCTAACGAGCAAAATTGCGTAGGCCCTTAGAATCACGACAAGATTCGCTATTAGGAGCCGCGATGTGGCAGGGGGTGGCCGACCAAGAAGGTTCGGTGCCCCAGTCGCGTTTTAGGAGGACTGGGAACGATGTCGAGTATTGCGCACCACTTCGAAGAGGGCGGATGGATGATGTACGGCATCCTCTTTTGGCTGATCATCGCCGTCGGCGTGATCGTCGAGCGCGCCGTCTTCCTCTATAAGAGCTCCATCAACAAGGAAGTGTTCCTGGCGACCATGCAGAAGTGCATCCTCGCTGGCGACATTGGCCGGGCCATCAAGCTCTGCTCCGCTGCGAACGCGCCCCTGGCGCGCATCGTCAAGGCCGGTCTCATGAAAGTGAACCGCCCGGACGCCGAGGTTCAGGCTGCAATGGACGAAGCGGCACTCCGTGAGCTGCCGCAGGTCGAGGCACGCACGCCGTACCTCGCCCTCCTCGCCAACCTTTCGATGCTCTCGGGTCTCCTCGGGACGGTCATCGGCCTCATCATGGCCTTCGGCGCCGTGGCCAACGCCGACGCGTCGACTCGTGCCGCCGCCCTCGCGGCCGGCATTTCGGAGGCGATGAACTGCACCGCCTTCGGCCTGATGGCAGCGCTCATCGCGCTCATGGGCTTCGCCGCACTCAACGGCAAGACCCAGGGGCTCATCGATGACATCAACGGCGCGACCGTTCAGGTCATGAACCTCGTCGTGAACAACCGCTCGAAGGTCAACCTTCAGGGCTGACCTGAGCGCGTATCTGGCCTCCACCACCATGGTGGGGGCCGCAACGTGCATCGTTTGAAGGAGCAACCATGGGTGGCGTAAGCGTCGAAGGCGGACATAGCGGAAAGAAGAGCGTTGATGCGGAAGTTCCGCTGATCCCGTTCATCGACCTCCTGCTCTGCTGCGTCATGTTCCTCCTGGTATCCGCCGTCTGGAACCAGTTGGGGCGCATCAACGCAAACCAGCAGCAGCCCGGCGCCGCGCCGAGCGAGGACCAGCCGCCGCCCGAAGAGCGGGTGAAGCTGATCCTTCAGGTCCAGAGCACCGGCTACGTGTTGGCATCTACCGCGGGCGACCGCACCCAGATCGCCAAGAACGGCGACACCTACGACATCGCCGAGCTTCGATCGAAGCTCCAAGAGCGACGTCGCCTCGAGCCCAACCGTCGCGACATCATCGTCGCTCCGGAAGACGGGGTCCGCTACGAGGATGTCGTCGGCGCGATGGATCTGGTCGTCGGCGAAGGCTACCCCGACATGTCTCTCTCTGACGGCGCAGCGCTCTAGGAACAATCGATGCCCGTACACACCCCACAGAAGGTTCTCCTCCACCACATCCCGCTCAAATTCGTCGCGGGCCGGGTGGCGGGCGGGGGCCGCAAGTCGGTCGATACCTCCATTTCGCTCGTCCCCTTCATCGACTTCCTGATCGTGCTGGTCGTCTTCCTGCTGACCAACTTCGGTTCGCAGATCGTCACGGCGGCCCAGGACGATCTCATGCGGCTCCCCGACGGGGTCAATACCGAGATCCTCGAAGAGGCGCCGATGGTGACCATCAACCGTCAGGTGGTCATGCTCAATGGGGTCCGCATGGCGGACACCGCGTCCCTGGCCGCTTCGGCCGAGGTCGCACCCATTCAGCAGCTCGTCCAGGACCTCGAGACCCTCAAGCGCAACTGGAGCATTCTCCACCCGCAGCAGCCCTTCGCTGGCGTCGTCGTCATCCAGGGCGATATCAACACGGACTATCGTGTCATCAAGAAGGTGATGTTCTCGACCGCTCAGGCGGGTTACTCGAACGTCAGCTTCGCGGTGAACGCCCGCGGCGCCGACTAGCACCGCGAGGGCTCTGCCCCCTAAACGTCGAGGAGAGGGATGCGCTGGTCGCGTCCCTCTTTTTGTTTTAAGACGACACACCATGGCCGACGATAAAAAGCCCCTCGAGCCTGCCCGCCCCAGCACCGACCTCGCCGAAGAGCGGGCGTTCAAGCCGCGCTTCCCGTGGCGCTGGGTGATCCTCGGCACGGTGACCATCGGATTTCTCGTCGGTAGCTACCTCTACCGGCAACACGACAAGACCGAGACCCTCCGCGGCCAGATTCTGACGAGCTACCACGGGGAGCTGGGGCCTTTCACCGAGCGCTACGCTGACTTTCGCGACAAGGTCGAAGGCCTGATCTTGGATGCGGCCGAGAACGGCCCACCGGAGACCTACGCCGACCCGCGCCTCCAGATCAGCTCCCTCTACCAGGGACACGGCCTCTACCTGCGGCTCTCCCGCGAACAGGCGTCGACCCCCGAGGGCATCGCCATCGCGGCGAAGGACCTCCTCCGGGACGGCATCGGGCGCTGCCTCGGCATCGCCCCGACCTCGCTCCGCGGTTTCTACGAGGCGGGGGAGTTCCTCTTGCCGGCCTGGATCGAGGAGGCCGAGACCGCAGACCTCGCCCGTCTGCGAGTGCTCGAAAGCGATCTCGTACTCCGTGTCGACCGCGACCTGCCGGGCATCGCGACCGCCATGCAGGCCGAGTACCTCCTGGTCATCATCCAAGAGACGAATCTGCGCGCCGAGGCGCCGAGCGACGCCTACATCTGGGATCTGCGCGAGGGCCGGCTGCTCCTGAGCGTCCACACCGAGCCCGTCGGACGCCTAGTGCAGGTGAGGATCGCCCTCCCCGGCGTCGAGGTGGCACCGTCCCCGGGCATCGACATCAGCGACTCGATCATCGCAATCGACTGCGGCATCTCGGCCCAGATCAAGGAAGCCGCAGGGGAACCCGCGATGGGCTTCGACTCGCAAATGCCAAGCACCGAAGAGTCCGACGAAACGGACACGGACACGGAAACGGAAACGGAAACGGAAACGGGAACGGGAACGGGAACGGAAACGGGAACGGGAACGGGAACGGGAACGGAAACGGAAACGGAAACGGAAACGGGAACGGGAACGGGAACGGAAACGGGAACGGAAACGGAGACCGCGGACCCCGCACCGTGAAGCCCCTCCACACCGCCCTCACCGCCGCCTCCCTGGCCCTCGCCGTCTTCACGTTCGCCAGCCCGACCCTGGCCCAACAAAACGGCCCCGACGCCGACGCCTTGGTGAGCGCGATCAAGCTCCCCCTAGAGCACTTCGACTCAATCCAGTTCATCAACGCCTCCCGGGGCGCGATCACCGCCGTCTACGAGCTCTACTGCGCGGCGGGGATGTTCATCCCGGAGCCCGGTGCCGATGGGCTCACGGGGGTAGAGATCGGCCTCGGCATCGGCTGCCTCGTCGGCGCCACGTCACTCCTGGTGATGACGGGATACCGGATCGCTGCGATGACAGATTCCAGCGACGGCTGGGACCGCCTCGCGCGCTTCCGCCGAGCCGCGGATGACGGCCTCGACACGCGCGAGATTCATCTCTTCGAACGTGAACTCGCCATCGAAGCGAGCGCAGCGCGCTTCCGCCGCGGCCTCTCGGTGGGCATGGGCATCGCCCTAGTCATCGCGTCGGGACTGATCTTCGGCTTCACCGCTGCCGGCGAGATCGAGGAGACCGTCGGAGCCACGATCGGCATCGGCACGACCATCGTGGGCATCATGAGCCTCATCCCGGCGTTCCTCGACTCCCCCGCCGAGGCCGCAGAGCGCGCCTACCAAGAAGCTCTCTGAGCGGGATCCTGCGCCGCCGGGAACTTTTTGAGCCTTACGCACTCTAACGGACCGGGACGCCGCGGGGCCCCCGTTCAAAGGAGTGAGCATGGGCGGAGTAAGCGTCGAAGGTGGGCACGGGGGAAAGAAGAGCGTCGATGCGGAGGTGCCGCTGATCCCGTTCATCGATCTCTTGCTCTGCTGCGTCATGTTCCTCTTGGTCTCCGCGGTCTGGAACCAACTGGGGCGCATCAACGCAAACCAGCAACAGCCGGGCCCCGCGTCGACCGAAGACACGCCACCGCCCGAGCGGGTGAAGCTCATCCTTCAGGTGCAAAGCTCGGGTTACGTGCTCGCGTCGACGGCGGGTGATCGCACGCAGATCGCCAAGAACGGCGATGCGTACGACATCGCCGAGCTGCGCTCGCAGCTGCAGGACCGGCGGCGCATGGAGCCCAACCGTCGCGACATCATCGTCGCCCCGGAGGACGGGGTCCGCTACGAGGATGTCGTCGGCGTGATGGACCTGGTGGTCGGCGAGGGCTACCCGGAGATGTCTCTTTCCGACGGCGCAGCGCTGTAGGAATCGAGGTACCAACGATGTCAGTACACGCACCAGCCAGGGTTCTCCTCCACCACATCCCGCTCAAGTTCGTCGCGAACCGGGTAGCTGGCGGCGGTCGAAAGTCCGTCGACACGTCCATCTCGCTCGTCCCCTTCATCGACTTCCTGATCGTGCTGGTCGTCTTTCTGCTCACGAACTTCGGTGCGCAGACGGTCAACTTGGTCCAGGACGAACTGATGCGCCTGCCCGAAGGGGTCAATACCGAGAGCCTCGAAGAGGCGCCGATGATCGCCATCAACCGCCAGGTGGTCATGCTCGACGGAGTTCGCATGGTGGACACCGCGTCCCTCGCCTCATCAGCCGAGGTGGCGCCCATCCAGCCGCTGGTCCAACGCCTCGAGGAACAAGCTCGCAACTGGAGCATCCACCACCCGCAGCAGCCCTTCGCCGGCGCCGTCGTCATTCAGGGCGACGTCAACACGGACTACCGCGTGCTCAAGAAGGTGATGTTCTCCACCGCCCAGGCGGGCTACTCGAATATCAGCTTCGCGGTGAACGCTCGCGGAGACTGAAGCCGCGGCGCCGGAGACCGCGCGGCATCCGGGGAGGTGCCACCTCTCTGGTACGCTCTATCCAATGATCCCGTACCGACAGGTCTTCCTCCCCGCTCTCATCGTCCCCCTCATCACCCTGGCCGCATGCGGTACCGACGAAGCGGGGGCCACGACCTTTGTCCTCACCTTCTCCAACATCTCCTCCCCAGGAGCCCTCCCCCTCAGCGACGGGTCCGCGACGGACGTCGTCTACGCCCCCGGCGCCTGGGCCGTCTTCGAGGAGGGCGGTTCGCTCTTCTCCGAAGGCGAGGCGGCCACCGAGGGCCTCGAAGAGCTCGCCGAAGACGGCAACAACATCCCCCTCGTGGTCGCCGCCGACGACTTTCCCCGGGTCACCGCGGTCGGCACCTATGGACAAATGGATGAGGGCACCTACGAGGAGAACCCCATCGGCCCCGGTGTCAGCGTCGACCTCGAAATCACCGGGTCCCCGGGCCAAGTCCTGAGCTTTGCCTCGATGTTCGTCCAATCGAACGACGTCTTCGTCGCCCCGGCCGCAGGCTCCATCCCGCTCTTCGACGAGACCGGACACGCGAACTCCGGCGACGTCACGGAGCAGCTCGCATTCTTCGACACCGGCACCGAGGTCAACGAAGAGCCGGGCCTCGGCGCAAACCAAGCGCCCCGGCAGAGTGAAGCGGGAGCAGGAGTGGTCGAGACCGGGACCGTCACCCGCTTCTCGGGCACCGACGCCGCGGGGTTCGCCTACCCCGCCCTCAACGCCACCTTCAGGCTGACGATCACCGCGCGCTAGCCCCGCCGCAATCGTGGAACAGAGTCACACCGTGAGCCGACAGCGGCTCCGCCCCCGATCGGAGCTAGTCTCCTGGCCGCTCACAGTCGTCGCCGCTGGACATGGAGGGCATGTCAGATGGTCGGAGGTGGGGGACGGCCGACCACAGGTGCTCAATGACCTCGAGATCGAGTTCGGCGATCGTACTTCCGATCCCCCGTTTGATCTCACGACGGGTGACCTCATCCGAGACCCCGGCCGCGATGGTCGCCGCTTCGTCCAGCGCCTGGAGGGCTCGCCTGCACGCAGCAAGCATCTCTTGGGCTGCCACCTCGTCGATCTGCCACTTGTTCACGCACACAACTCCCAGCCCTGAGTTTTCAACTCCAAGCACCGCTCAGGTTGCTGGGCACCTTCGTGAATGCCGGCCAAGTCCTTGGCGCCGTAGTTGTCCACCGGCGATTCCAACATCACGAGCGCCCGAATGAGACGGTCCGCGGTCCGGCCGATCCTCCGCTGGTCATGCTCCCAGCGGGATACGGTTTCGGGCTCAACCCCCATCCGCATCGCGGTGTCTCGTCCAGACCAACCGAGATATTTACGTAGGAACCGAAACTCTTCTGGAGTGAGCGGTGCCTCCTTCCGAACCACGTCACTGGCTAGGCTCTCGTCGAGTTGCTCGATCGCGGGGATGGCCACGGCCTCTGCATCGCATTCGGGGCACTCGTGGAACGCGACGTTGTGCAGCGTGGTTCCGGGCAAGGACTGATACTCGTACTCGCCCCGCCGTACTTTCATTTCGCCGCGGTAGTTGCATTTCGTACAAAGCATCAGCGCATCCTCCGTTTCCACGCGGTAATCACAATCAACCCATCACGACTCTCGAACTCGACGATCACTTCAATTCGCTGGGTCCTCACGCGGTACCTCCAGGCTCCGTTCTCCCACTCTGCCGGATCCACGACCCCGCCTCTCAATACGTTCGTGATGTCTCGCTCGACGAGAGCGTCCTTTCCAAGTTCCGTCCGTGCGTGATCGGTGAAGACCACCGTGCCCGTCCGCAGGATCTCTCGAATGATCCGTCGCGCCATATGAGGATCCACCGGTTCATCCAGGTCAGCATCCTCCACTCTCACACGATACGCACACTTGACCTGAGGTCAAGCCGTGGAATTCATGGACGCGGGCGCGCGCCCACAATTTCGGCGCTGACCGCCGGAACATGGCGGCGGCGAGATCACCGCGCGCTAGCGCGGCTCAGGGCGCCGCTGGATCCTCGATCGGGTCCAGCCCGAACTCGGCCTCGAGGTCGTCGAGGGTTGGCTCGTCGCCTGCACCGCCGCCGGCCTCCACCGGCCCGTCGAGGTTGAACTCGTCGTCGCCTTCGTTTTCGAGGTCATCGAGGTTGAACTCGTCGCCGTCGTCGCCGCCCATGATGTCGTTCATCAGGTCGTCGTCGCCCATGATGTCGTTCATCAGGTCGTCGTCCGAGCCATCTCCGCCCATGATGTCGTTCATCAGGTCGTCGTTCGCGGCGTCGTCACCTGGAAGAGGCATGTCGTCGATGTTGCCTATCTCCTCCCGGCTATCGAGGGTGGTCGGGGCCACCGTGAGCCACTCGATGTAGGTCGTGAGCACGAGGGCGATGGCCAGGAGGCCGATGAACGGCAGCACCGCGCGATAAAGCAGGGTGACGGGCTTGTCGAAGCGGAAGCTGGCGATGAAGAGGTTCAGGCCCACCGGCGGCGTCAGGTAGCCGATCTCGAGGTTCAGCAGGAAGATGATGCCCAGGTGGTACGGGTCGATACCGATCGAAGGATCCGTCGCGATGGGCACGATCAGGGGCACGACCACGACGATGGCCGAGAAGATGTCCATCAACATGCCCACCACCAGCAGGAAGATGTTGAGCAAGAGGAGGAACATGAAGGGCCCGGTGATGATCTCGCTCATCAAGTCGAGGGCCATCGCCGGCACGTCCGCCGTGATGAGGAACCCCGTGAACCCGATGGCGGTGGCGAGGATCGCCAGGATCGCCCCAAACATGGTGGTCGATTCCCGGATGATGTGGGGGAGGTCCTTGCGGAAGGAGACGTCCTTGTAGATCCAGACTTCGATCACCAGCGCGTAGATCGACGCGAAGGCGGCGGCTTCGTGGATGCGCATCGCCCCGGAGATCAGGCCACCGATGAGCACGAGGGGGAGCGCGATTTCCCACTTGGCGTTCCACGTCGCCTTCCAGGCTTCCCCCGGTTCGAAGCGCGTGCGCGGCATCTTCTCGCGCACGCCGACGTAGATCGCGTAACCGCCGAGGATGGCCAGGGTGATGAGGCCGGGGATGATGCCGGCGAGGAAGAGCTTCTCGATCATCACCCCGGCGACGATGCCGTAGAGGATGAGGGGCAGCGACGGCGGGAAGAGCAGGCCCAGGGACCCGCCCGCGGTGACGATGCCGAGGGAGAACTTCTCCGGGTACTTGTCCGACATCAGGGCCGGGAAGAGCAGGCCGCCGATGGCGCCGATGGTGATGCCGTTCCCGTCGGTGAAGGTCGTGAAGAAGGCGCTCGCCATGATGCAAACGATGGCCAGGCTTTCGGGCAGTCAGCCGAGCCACGCCCGGGAGAGCGCGACTAGACGTTTGGGTGTGCCGCTCTCGGCCATGATGTAGCCGGCGAAGATGAAGAGGGGCAGCGTCACCATCAACGGCGAGTCTGCGAACTTCTCGGTGAAAACCTCGGCCGCGGCAAAGCTGATGCTGTTGGGCCGGGGGTCGAGGGAGAAGAAGAGCATCGACCCGGCGCCGAAGATCACGAAGAGGGGCGTGCCGAGGACGGCGAAGGCGACGAGGAGGACGGCGATCAAGGCGTCCATATCAGAGCGTCACTCCGGGGATGGTCGGGCCACCCTCGTCTGGGTCATCTTCGTGCCGAATGAGGAGCAACGTAGTGGTGATGAGGCGGGCTCCGAAGCGGACGGCCATCCAGAGAAACATCGCGGGCACGATCAGCTGCAAAGCGCCGACCGGTGTCTCGACCGGCGCTCCGAGCATCTCGAGGTAGTAGCGCGCACCGCAAAACAAGTCCTGGCGGGTGAGGCCCGCGTCGGCGACGAGCTGAGCTGAGCCATCGCAGATGTGGGTCTGCCCGGTGCTGGTGAGTAGCTCGTATTCGAAGGGTCGCTCCTGGGCGCCGAGGGCCGTCGAGAAGAAGACCCGCGCCAGGAAAAAGCAGGTGACCGATGAGATCAGGGCGACGGCCATCTTCATCAGGAGGTGAAGCCTGCCGGTGAAGATCCGATGCAGCACGTCGATGCCGATGTGCTGGTCCTTGTGGGTCGCGAGGGAGGCACCGAGGAAGGCGAGCCAGAGCGTGCCCTTCTGGAGGAAGTCGTCGATCCACTCGAGGTGCAGCAGCGCGCTTTGAGCCAGCTCGAGCTCGAAGCGGCTGGACAGGTTGTAGAGCAGGGCCTGCGTCGCCGCGAGGACGATCATCAGGAGCAGAACGAAGGCGGCAATCGCCGCCTCCCCGTCTGCCAGCCCGTCGTCGATCTTCTTGAGGGTGCCGGAGGCGCTCACGATGCGGGAAACTCTAGTCCAAAGGAGCCCCGAAAAGCCAACGTTTACCCAACGAGAAACGGCACCCTCGCGGGCGCCGTCTCGGTGCAAAGGGCGGGGGTATCGAGGCCTAGCGGGCCAGGCGCTCGACGCGGCGCAGCAGATCTGCCGGGTAGAGGCGCCCCGCGAGGCGCTGCCGGGTCTGCTGGGTGACCCGATCCCATTCCGCCTGGTGAGCCGAGATGTCTACCGCGGTCACGTTACGGCTGATGATGGCCTGGTAGGCGCGGTCGTCGGCCCGCCGGATGCTGCGGTTGAGGGCGGCGTGGGCACGAAGGGAGGTTTCCATGAGGGCGTTCTGGAGGTCCTCCGGCAGGGCGTCGACTTTGTCCTTCTTGATGACCGTGGCCCCGATGACGATGGAACTCGCCTGCTGCGTGACGTGGGTCACGTGCTGGAACCATTGGAGGCTGACCGCCGCCAGGGCGGGGGCCGGGAACGCGTCTACGCGGCCGGTCTGGAGGCCCGGGAGCAGCTCGTTGACGCCGAGGCGCTGGGGACTGACGCCGATGACGCTGTAGAACTGGTTGATGATGGGATCGTCTGGACGCGCCCAGGGGCGTGTCTGCCGAAGGTCCGAAGGCCCGTGAATCTCACGATTCGAGAAGAAGCGGGCGCGCCCCACGTCGCCCCACCCCATGAACTTGAAGCCAGCGTCCTCGAACTGGGCCGTGAACTCGGAGCTCAGGGCGGCACGGACTCGGTCGATCTTGCTGTACTCGGTGAAGAGGCCGGGGGCCGAGAGCACGAGGGTTGGCCTCACGATCTGGCCGAGGCCGGCGGTGGTGATCACCGCCCCGTCGAGCTGGCCGGACTCCATCTTGCGGATGTAGTCGCGCTCGTCGCCCTGGGCGCCGCCGACGTAGAAGTGCAACCGCAGCCGCCCGTTGGTCTGCTGGGAGAGGGTATTTCCCCAAGCTCGGAACGCCCGATCCCAGGGGGAGCCCCGGGGAGCCAAGCTCGCCATGCGCAGGGTGATGGTCTCCTGAGCATCGACGGGCTCGGGGCCCGTGCCGACGACAGCGAAGCCCATCATCACGACGGCAAGAATGGTTACGAAGATTCGACGCTTCATGAGAACTCTCCCTGGGTCCCGGTGGGGTACGCGACCACTCGCGGAGGCACGATAGCCCTCTGCTTGGCCATGGACGGCCCCGCGAAGCGAAGATTCAATCACGTCCCGCGGTGGCTGAGAAGGGGAGAAAAAAGCCCAGAATGCGGCCATCAGGCCTCAGAAGAAGTGATCGTCTGCCTGGTCGCGGAGCCAGCGGGTGCGGCGAACGGCGATCTTGTTCGACAGGCGGAAATCGTTGCTGATGTCGCCGGCGGTGAGGATTTCGTTCACCAGCTCGTCGAAGAGCTCCCGGTTGTTGGTCTGCATGGCATAGGTGCGCGCGTAGTTGTACTGAATCAGCAGGAACTTCCGGTCGGTCATCACGAGGGCCTCTTCGAAGAGCTCCCGGCCGACTTCGGGGTCACCGCCGAAGGCCGCACCCAAGCTCGCGTTGATGACGGCCATGAAGGTGACGCCACCGCCATTGAAGTAGCCCCGATCCAGTTCGACCTGACGCTCGACGAGGGCCCGGGCGAAGCTGAAGTCCGCGATCATGCTCGGGTCGTTCCGGGACACGTTGATCGCGGCGGCCCAGGTGTAGCCACACCAGAAGAGCACCTCGGCATCTTCGGGGTCATCGAACTCCTCTTGGAGATAACGCTGGAAGGGCTCGAGACCCGCCTCGATGGCTTCGGTGAAACCGTCGTGACGCTGCTTCATGAGCCGGAACGCGAAGTAGCGGGCGCGCAGGTACATCCAGCGGGCACGGCGCTGGATACGCTCTTCCTCGTCCATATCCATCGGATCGACCCGCATGAGGTCGTCTTCGATCCACCCGTAGGTGTAGCCCATGTAAGCCCGAGCCAAGGCCAGGTGGATGATCTCGTTTTCCGGGCTGACGCGGTGCAGACCCTCGAGCTGCATGGTGCTCCCGGGGGCAGCGGCGCCGGCAAAGTCGTAGTCCCAATGCTCTTGGAACGCCGGGCCGGCTCGCTCGAAGATATCCGCGGTCGAGTTGGCCGCAAACTTGCCGAGGTCACAGCCAGATCCGAGAAGACAAAAGGCTACGAGAGCCGTACCTGTGAAAAAGCCGAATGAACGCATGAGCCTTCACTACTTGGGGTGATGCGTGATTGTCAATCTGGTCGGCCAATCGGCGGACGATCGGCCCACGATAGGGGCATTCGGGTTGACGCCATGGGTCCGCCGTCGTCATCCTGTGACCGTGGTTCTCAGGCGCCTCGCCCGTAGCTTCGCTGCCCTCGCGCTGCTCATCGCCGCGGCCCCCGCTGCGGCTTCGGTAACGGTCGCCCTCGACCTCGACGAGCTCGTCACCCACTCGGAGCAGGTCGTCCTCGCCACGGTCATCGGCCAACGAACCCTCCGAGATGCGGACCGCCGCATCGTGACCGATGTGACCCTCCGGATCGACGATTCGATGAAGGGCGGACACGCGCGCGGAGAGGACATCGTGATCCGACGCCTCGGCGGCGCGATCGGCGAGCTCGGCATGCGGGTCGAAGGGGAGCCCGCCTTCACCGACGGCGAGCGCTCGGTGGTATTCGCCGAGCGCCTCGGCCAACACCTCCGGCCCACCGGGATGAGCCAGGGTGTGCTCCGAGTCCGCCTCGACGAGGGCGGCCGCGAACTGGTTCATCCGGCAGTCCGGGGGCTCGAGCTCGTTCGGCGCAGCCCGGCCGGTGCGATGATTCCCGCCCCCGCCTATCTCATCGCGGCCCGGCCCCTCAACGACGTGATGGACGAGATTCGTCAGGCCGTGGAACGCACCCGTGCGCGCTGACTCCTTCGTCACCCTCTCGATAGTGCTGCTCACACTCCTCGGCGTGCCGGCCAGCGCCAGCGCGTGGTGCCAAATGACCACGGGTCTGACGGGGTCCGTTCGCCCCGACGAGTGCGACACGGTCAATACCCCGCTGCGCTGGGAGCAGCCGTGCCTCAGCTACACGGTGCATCGGGACGGAGCCCGCGACTTCACCGACACCGAGGTCTTCAGCATCATCGATACATCGTTCCAAGCCTGGATGGACGTGCGCTGCGAGGCGAACCCCCTCGACTTCCAGGTGCGGCGCCGTGACGAGCCGGCGAGCTGCGATCACGCCGAGTACAACACCGGCGCCGGCAACATGAATGCCATCGTCTTCATCGAGGACTGGAACACCCGAGCGGGATATGACCCCCGGGCCTTCGCCCTGACGACGGTGTGGCACAACACCTCGACCGGCGAAATCTACGACGTCGACATCGAGGTCAACGAGGAGCTCACCGAGTATACCGACTGCGATGCCCTGGAAGGCTGCGACGACGGACGCACCGACCTGCAGAACGTGCTCACTCACGAGATCGGCCACTTCTTCGCCATGGCCCACAGCGACGCCACGAACTCGACGATGTGGTGGATGGCCGACCCCGGGGACGTCAACAAGCGCGTGCTGCGCACCGACGACGTGACAGGCATCTGCACCATCTATCCCCCCGGCGCCCTCACCGCAGCCTGTGACTTCACGGAGCGCGGGGGCTTCAGCAGCGAATGCGGCGGCGGCGGTGGCGGCGGCTGCGGCTGCGCGGCCGTCGGACTCGACGATGCCAAGGGCGTCACGGGCTGGGCCCTCGGCCTCCTCGCCCTCGTGCTCATCTCTCGGCGACGTCGCTAGGGCGACCGAGCCTGCACCGAGCATCCTGGTCTGTTGGGCGGTTGGCGCCGGACGGCCTTTCGGTCATCGTCGCACCCATGACAGACGTGCTCCGGGAGCTGGTCGAGGTGCTGAAGCTCGAACGCATCGAAGAGAACATCTTCCGCGGTCAGAGCCAGGATCTCGGGTGGGGTCGGGTTTTCGGCGGACAGGTCCTCGGCCAAGCCCTCTCGGCGGCGGAGCAGACCGTGCCGCCGGGACGCATGGTGCACTCGCTGCACGGCTACTTCCTCAGGCCCGGGGACGCGAAGAAGCCGATCGTCTTCACCGTCGATCCCATCCGCGACGGTCGGAGCTTCACCACCCGGCGGGTGGTGGCGGTCCAGAACGGACGAGCGATCTTCAGCCTCTCGGCGTCGTTTCAGAGCGACGAGGTGGGGCTCGACCACCAAGCAGAGCAGATGCCCGACGTGCCGGGGCCGGACGAGCTGCGCAGCGAACAGGAACTCGGCCGGCGCTATCTGGAGAAGATGCCGGCGGACATCGTGGCGAAGATCCCGTTGGGGCTGCGCGAACGGATCACCTCTGAACGTCCGATCGAGATTCGCCCCGTCGACCCAGTCGACCCGATGAACCCCAAGGTGCGGCCGCCGACCGAGCGGGTGTGGTTCCGCGCCAACGGTACCCTCCCGGACGAACCGTCACTGCACGCCTACATGCTGGCGTACGCATCGGACTTCCACCTGCTCTCGTCGACGATGCTGCCCCATGGGGTCACGTGGTTGACGCCCGGCCTCCAGGTCGCGAGCCTCGACCACGCCATGTGGTGGTATCGGCCTTTTCGCCTCGACGACTGGCTGCTCTACGACATCGAATCGCCGACCGCACGGGGAGCCCGGGGCCTCGCTCGGGGCCGCTGGTTCACACGGAACGGCGAGCTCGTCGCCGCGACGATGCAGGAGGGACTGATTCGCGACCGGCGCCCCTGAGGCCGCCGGTCACGATGTCGAGCTCAGGGCTCCGCGGGCGCTTCCGCACGCTCGGAGATCATGAACTGCACGCGGCGGTTTCGGGCGCGGTTGGCCGGGGTGATGTTCGGCACCAGGGGCTCGGCCTGGCCATAACCCCGGGCCTCGAGGCGGCCCTCGTCGATGCCGTGCTCGATGAGCCACTGGCGAACCGAGTCGGCCCGACGCTGGGAGAGCTCGGTGTTGTGGGCGGCACCGCCACGGTTGTCCGTGTGACCCTGAATCTCGATTCGCGTGAGCTCCGGGGTGCGGATGACGACGTCGGCGATCTCGTTCATGAGCGGGAAGCTCGTCGGCAAGATCTCGTTGCTGTTGGTGGCGAAGTTGATCTGCCGGCGAATGCGAATCTGCCGACGCTGGACCCGCACCAAGGGGCGCCGAGGACGCTCGACGAGGTCGATCTGAATGTTGGTGACCTCCCGGACCGCGATCTCGAAGGTCTGGTTCTTGATGAGGTAGCCCTCGGAGTCGACCTGCACGTGGTAGGTGCCCGGAAGCAGGCCGCCGACCGTGAAGGCGCCCGCAGCATCGGAGTTGATGGTGCGGTGCTCGGGGCCGGTGATCTGAATCGCCGCCGCGATGGCTGCGTTGTCTTCTCCGCCGACGACGCGACCCTGGACGCCGCCGACTCGGGGAAGCGCGACGAGCTCACACCGAACCTCGACGTCGGTGGTGTTCTCGTCGGCGATGGTCGCGACGCAGGTGCCCGAGTTGTAACCCTCGTGGCTGATCTCCATCTGAATCACGCCCGGGTCGAACTGGTAGCTGGTGAAGCGACCGTCCTCGGCCGTGACGATGGGTGACAGGTCCAGGGCGACGTAGCGGCCCTGCTCGGTCCCGGGGTCCGCGGCCGAGGCTGCGGCCGGTGCGCCATCGGCCCCATCCGTATCGGTACCCGGTGCGCCCTCGGAGGGAGCGGCCGCCGCAAGGGAGCCGTCGCCGCCCGCTTCGGCTACATCGGTCTCGTCTTCGTCGGTTTCGTCCGCCGCGGGACCAACCGCAGCCACCGTCAGGGTCATGCTCGGGAAACGGACGATGGCGCCGTCGATCGGCGTGCCCGTGCCCTGCTCCACGACGACCGCGTTGATGCGACCCTTGGGGGGCGGCGGCACGCGGACCTCGACGCGACGCTCGACCTCCTGGATGACCGGCTCGGGGATCGGCGGCTCCATGACGTCGTAGGCGTAGCTCATGCCGAGGAAGACGTTGTAGGGGCGGTTTTGCGCGAGCTCGCGCACCGCATTTTCGATGGTGGCGCCCGAGAGCCCGATGTCGACGCCGAGGAGGAAGCCGAGGCCCGCGACCGGGGGAAGAACCCGCACGCCGAGGGTCAGGTCCATCGGGAAAGCGCCAGCGCCGGTCTTGTCGAGGCAGCCGTCCTGGCCTTCGACGGGACGGTCACTGCCGTCCGATCCCGGAATGAAGAGGCAGTCGTAGCCCTGCCGGTTGACCGGGATCCACCAGTTCCACTCGATGATCGGATTGATGAAGAAGTCTTCGGCCACCATCAGCGGTGACTCGAGGCCGATGCCGAGCTTGAAGAAGTCGGTGCGGTTGATGTTCAGGGCGAAGCGCTCGACCCGCGTGATCAGGTGCCGGTCTTCGAGGGCAATCGGCCGGGGGTCCGGGAGAGCCGCGTAGCGTGCCTCTTCGACATCGGAGATCAGGTTGGCCGAGTTGTCGAAGTAGTACTGAAGGTTGAAGCGGGAGATGAACGGGAACGGGTCTTCGAGCCCGCGGAGGTCGAGGGTCGCGTTGGCCCGAATGCCTACGCTCGTACTGCCGAAGACCAAGCCGATGTCTCCGACCGTATTGAGGAAGCCGAGGTTGAGGTCACCACCGATGGTGAAAATCGACGAGAGATCGTAGCCGAACTTCACACCGAGGAAGGTGTCCCCGAGGACCTGAAAGAGGTCCGGGACCTCTGTATTGTTCGCGTTCGCGTAGCTGATGATGGACGCGTAGACCTCGACCATCTCGTGAACGGTCCAGCTCAGCGTGAGGTATCCGCCGATGTGGTCATTCTGGTCGCCGATGTTGAGGAAGTCCCCAGCGAAGAAGAAGTCCGTCGTGAGTCCGACACGGAACGACTCGGCCGCGCCGGGGCTCGCGTCGACGACGTGCACACCGCCAACCACACCGCCGAGGGTCGGGTGATAGCGGAGCCGCTGATTTCGGAGCTCTTCCGGGGCCCGGAGGTGGGTCTCGCCAGCGGCCGCCGCGGCGCCGGCAGCGCCTGCCGCACCCGCCCCGTCTGCGCCGCCCGCGTCGTCTCCGAAGTCACCGCCGAAGTCGTCGCCGGAATCGTCGCCGAAGTCGTCGCCGGAATCGTCGCCGAAGTCGTCGCCGGCATCGTCGCCAAAGTCGTCGCCGAAGTCGTCTCCGAAGTCGTCATCGGCCGAGCCCGCCGCGTCTCCGGAGCTTCCCCCGGAGTCATCGCCGAAGTCGTCGCCGAATTCATCGTCGAAGTCGTCCTGGGCGAGGGAGCGGGTCGGCAGCACGAAGCCAATGGCCATGAAGGTAGCCAAGGCGAGGGTCAGGGTCGCAGCGCGCATCCGATGCTCCTTACCGGGGGTAGTCTACGGGGTACACGACCCCCTACATCCGGGCGCTTTTCATACAACGGCTCGCCCGAAACGTCCATTGTTCCGCGGACTACGCCCATCTCCGGCCAACGATCTGGGCCCTAATTTGGGTACCCGGGCGGAAGGTGGGTCGGTCAGTTGCCGGTGGCCACGTGGAGCGTGGCCGTCCCTGAAGGGGGGATCATCGCTGTCGTCGGGGAGGGCGCTTCACCCTCATCCGGTTGAAATCGCACGGAATAACTGCCTCCGGGGACCCCATTGATCCGACAGGTGCCCTCCTCGGTGTGGCAGCTGTAGGACCCCTCACCGCGCCGCGGGGTGAGGGTCACTTCGCCGTCCGTAGGGTTCTCACCGCGGAGCTGAACGACCACGAGGGCCTCGGCGAAGGCCACGGACGCCCAGAGGACGGCAGCTACGAGCAGACTCGCGGAGAGGAATAGGGTGGTCGCGTTGCTCTTGGGGGTCATTCCAGCGTCCTTCGGGAACACGGGGCAGGAAGGCGGGGTAGGGACGGCGGATCGACCCTTCCCATTCACCCGGACCGTATCGCAAGGGGCCCCCGACCGAAAGTAGGGGGCCAACCGGGGGGGGTGAGCGCCCGATGGCAGCTGAATCTGGCCAACTGCGAGGGCCCCGGTACTCTCCGCCCATGGCGCGTTTAGCCCTTCTCTTCTGTATGTTCGTGACCGCTTCCTGTGGAAGCGCCGCGGGCGGAACCGCGGCCCCCGGGGACCACGGCCAAACGACGGATCTCGAGCATCGGGAAGACCGAGGAGACCGGCGGGGCCAGGACCCGGGTCCGCCGCCCGCAGCATCGGCGGCCGAGCCTCCCGCACCAGCCCCGGCCCGGGTGCGCTACGACCTCGCCGCGAACGTCGAGCGCGCGGAGATGTTCGAAGGCGAGACCCGGATCATCGACCTCCGGGGCTCCGCCGGCGCAAAGTACACGATGGGGGGATGGCTCTCGGGCATGCGCTCCGGTGAGGTCGTCGACGGTGCGAGCACCGGAGTGGTCCTCGGGACCCGGGGTCGCCTCTCGTTGCCGATCGCGGCCGCCGCCAGCGATGAAGGACAGAACCGCGGCGTGTCGATCGTCATCTCGGCGCGGGCGATGGTGCCGGGCGTCGTCCGGGCCTACCTCGGCGAAGAGCAGGTCGGTGAGTTCGAAGTGCCGCGCGATGCGTTTGCCGTCGTGTCGCTTTCCCTCCCCGGCGACGCGCTACGGGTGGGCGACAATACGCTCCTGCTCCGAACCAGCGGAACGCGGGAAGTCCCGGACGTCGGGCGCGTCGGGCTGCTCGTCGAATGGGTGAAAGTCACGACGGCGAGCAATGCCGGAGACCCCGACGAAGCCCGAGGCCCGCTGAATGAGACCGCCCCGGCCCACCCCGCGGTGCGCCTCGGAGACCACCCGGCGCTGCGGCTCCGAGATGGAGATCGCCTCGGCTTCGCCCTCGAGGTCCCCGAAGGGGCGCGGCTCCGCGGGGTGGTGACCGGCACCGGCGAAGGGGAATTGGGGGATTTGGGGGAGCTGGTCGTCGAAGCGGCGCTCGATGGCGAAGCGACCGTGTCCCTCGGCGCCACGTCGGGGGGCCCCATCGACCTGGATCTCGGCGCCCTCGCGGGCAAGCTCTGTCGCATCGATCTGCGAGGTCGCGGGGGCGAGGTCACCATCGGTCGACCCACCATCGTCACCACCGACGTTGCCCCGGACCGCGCCCCACGAGAGCCCCCGCGAAACGTACTGGTCTACGTCATCGATACGCTCCGGGCGGACAAACTCGAGCCCTACTCTCCCGACACCCGCGTGCGCACCCCGGGCCTCACCCGGTTCGTGCAGTCGGCGGCGACCTTCCTCCGCGCCCATACCCAGGAGAACTGGACCAAACCCAGCGTGGCAACGCTGATGAGCTCCTTGATGCCGTGGCAACACACGGCGGTGACCGGAGAGGCGATTGTCCCGGCATCCGTCACGCTCTTGCCGGAGATCTTGAAGGAAGAGGGCTTCTACACCGGGTCGTTCATCGCCAATGGTTACGTCTCCCAGGCCTTTGGGTTTCGCCAGGGGTGGGACACGTACCGCAACTACATCCGCGAGAACCGTCGCACGGCGGCGGAACACGTCGCCGGGGACGTGCTGCGATGGCTCGACGATCGTCCCGAGGACCAGCCCTTCTTCCTTTATGTGCACACCATCGACCCCCACGTGCCCTATCGGCCGCCGAACGAGTTCCTCGAGATGTACGAGGAAACGCCGTACCGCGGGCCCCTCAGCTTCCGCCGCGACGCCACCCTCCTCGGGGGGATCAAGACGGGGCGGATCCGCACCAACGCCCGGGACCGAGCACACCTCGAGGCTCTCTACGACGGGGAGATCAGCTACCACGACGTGCACTTCGCCGCGATCCTCGACGGCCTCGAAGGGCGGGGCCTCGCCGATGACACGATGGTGGTGGTCACCGCCGACCATGGCGAAGAATTCTGGGACCACGGCTCGGTCGGCCACGGCCACAACGTCTACGAGGAGCTGCTGCACATCCCGATGTTCATCCGCCTGCCGGGCCTGACGGACTCCTCTTCCGGAGGGTCCTTCGTCGGAGCTCGCCGAGTCGAAGAGCCGATGGGCCTCGTCGATGTGGTGCCGACGGTCCTCGATGCCCTGGGCCAAGACATTCCCGAAGACCTCGCCGGCCGCTCCGTGCTCCCCGAACTCCTGGGCGACGACCTCCCGGCGCCTCCCTATGCCATCTCTGGCTTCATGGAGAACTGGCGCACGATCGTGATCGGCCAGACCAAGCTCATCCAGCGAACCACCCGGGCCTCGAGGCTCTACGACCTGACCGCGGACCCGGGAGAAGAGCACGACATCGCGGCGGACCGCCCCATCGCCGTGCGCCACACCCGGGGCCTCTTGGGCCTGGGCCTCGCCGCGACGAGCGACCGCGCCCACCGAGGCCAGCGCCGCCGCCGGGCCCCACGCCACGAACCGGCCAACGCCCAGATCGACAGCGAGCTAGAGGCGCAACTGGAAGCCCTCGGCTACGTCGCCGGACACCGCTAACCCGCCTGGGGGGAGGTCACTCAGGCAGCTCGACGTCCATACGTGTCTCGGCGTCGTCACTGTCGATGAGCGGCTCGTCGAAGGCCTCGACCGGGGGCTCCGCGGACTCGACCTCGGTCCCTGCGTCGTCGAAGGCTGCGGCGTCATCGGGGGCCGCAAATTCTTCGGCGGCGACTTCGACGGCCTCTTCCGCCTCTTCGGCGTACTCTTCGGCCGCGACTTCGACGGCCTCTTCCGCCTCTTCGGCGTACTCAACGGCCTCTTGGACCTCTTGGCCGTCCGCGACCGCGACCGCCGCGCCCGGCTCGACGGGACGGGGTGCCGGCTGAATGCAGTCCGACGGGTCCAGGTCAGGGCGCGGTGCGCGGCCCGGAACGGGCAACTCGCCGCCATAGGCGAAGAGGCCGCTCGGCGCCCGGGGCTCCGGGGCGAGGGCGAGGTTCGGTTCCCAGGTCGCACCGTGGGACTGGCGCGTGAGGGCCCCGTTCATCTGCTCGAGGGTGAAGCCCGGGGGAGCCGTCGGTGCTTCCGGCAGCGGCGCCGAGGGGGGGGCGTCGATATCGGCGATGTCTTCGACGTTGGCGAGGTCGATCTCGCTCGTCCCCCAATCCTCCGCCGGGGGCGCCTCGACGTCGTCGGTATGCGCGTCGGCGAAACCTTCGGACTCGGTCGCCGCGGGCTCGTAGCCATCGACATCGGCCTCGGCAATATCGTCGTCCGTGGCGTACTCGGCGACGTCTTCCAGACCCGCCTCGGCGTCCACATCCTCTACGGCCGCGGCGTCCGCGTGCTCTGGACCGGCCTCGTCGAAGGCGGCCTCTGCTGCTTCGCCCACGTCCTCGTGGTCCTCGTGGTCCGCGAAGACCTCGGTCGGCCCGGCATCTTCGTAGGCTTCGGGGGCAGCTTCGGGGGAGGCCCCGGGGTCGTCCTCGGACAGAGCCTGGGCGACGACCGTCGGGCCCTGCCCTTCCATCTCCGCATAGCCAGCGTCGGGAACGTCCTCGGTGATTTCCTGAGGGACCTCTTGCGCTTCTTCAGCGTCTGGGACGTCTTGGACGTCTGCCGCGTCTTCGGCGTCTGCCGCGCCTTGGACCTCGCTCGCGGCCACGTGCTCGGCGTATTCGTCGGCGCTCGCCACCATGGTGGACTCTTCTTCGACTTCACCGAACATCTCTTCGCCCGCGGGTGCCTCGGCCGCCGCGGCTTCGGCAGCGGCCACCGCATCAGCGCTGACCTCTCCCGTAGCGGGGCCATCGAAGGCCCCGGCGCGGTAGGCGAGCATGCGTTCGTAAACGACTTCGCTCATGCCCTCGAGCTGCAGGTTGTCGAGGACGATGTCGTAGCGCGCCACCTCGGGGCGCTCGGCGCCGCCATCGATGGAGGCCACGGCCCGGCCGACGCCTTCGAGGGCGACCGATTGATCCATCAGCAAGATGGAGAACCGTAGCCAGCTGTTCTCTTCGACGGCGTCGGGGCCGTAGAGCATCAGGCGCTCGTCGTCGACGCGGTCGGACATGCCCTCCGCAAGCTGAGAGATGTCATTGAATGCGGTCGGGACCGTCAGGGTCGGAGTCTCACTCATCGGGATTCCTCGTCGGGAGCGGGCGGGTCTCGAGGCCCTCGTCATTTGAGAGCAACTGCTCGACCCGCGCCTCCGCGTCGTCCAGTCGCCGGGCGCCGAGTCGGGACAAACCGACCCCCTCTTCGAAGATCTCGAGAGACCGCGAGAGCGTAAGCTCTCCTCCTTCGAGGTGTTCCACCACCTCGGAGAGGCGCGAGAGAATCTCCTCAAAGGAGGGCTCATCCGCGGCGGGCGTCTGGCTCGTCGGCACCTTTCCCACGTTCCGGGAACGATGCCGGAATCCGAGGCCCCGGGTCAATGGTTCCGAACGTGAAACGACACGTGAATTTCAGATGCCGCTCAGACGAAGGGAGAACGTGCCCATGGGCGTCAAAGACCCAGGCGCAGGCGAAACACCCACAGATCGAAGCCAAATCCGGCCATAGACACCCGTTCATAGCCAAAGGAGAGGCCGATCCAGAGGTTTCGGACCATCACCAAATCGGCCCCCACCTCGATCCCGCCCCCCCCAAAAGCCCAGGCCTCGGGCGTACTGAAGCGCTGGCCGAAGACGACACCGACGCTCACGGTCGCGGCCGCATAGGGAGCAAAGGGCAGCCAGCCCAGGTACTGATAGCCCCCGAGGATCGCGCCGCGGACCACCGCATCGTCGCTCCCGAGGGAATAGCCCCGGGTCCCGATCTCAGCCCGGGCGCCTACGCGGATGGGGCCCGTTGGCAGATAGCCGCCGAAGGACCCGGCGTTCACGGAGCCCCCGGTGAACCCGTCCGGGAGCTGGAAGTGGGTGTACCCGAGCTCGACGGCGGGGCCGCTCCAGGGCTCCTCCCCGTCTTGGGGGTCATCCCCCTCGTCGGCGGCGGGGCCCGCCGGCACGGGGTAGTGGAGGTGAGGATCGGAGAGCGACGCCGCGGCCTCGATGGATGGCGCGACGTCGGTAATCGTGGGAACGCCCGCTGGAGACCCGGGCCCCAGCCCGGACGTCGAACTCAACGAGCGGCCCGTGGACGGCGGCGGCGTGAGGTCGCTGTGCACGTCTTGGGCTGCAAGGACCGCCGCCCCCCCGAGCCCGCCGAACCCCGCGAGGTGCCCCCAGAGAGCGAGGGCGAAGACAAGCCCCGGGGCTATCCGGGGAACCTGGGGCGTCATTCGACGTCGACCTCGAGGTCCGCGATCATGACGTCGACCTGCGGGTCACGGAGGTCCGCGCTCGAGTCGAAGTGCAAGTGCACGACGCCGGCGCTCCGCTCGACGTAAACGAAGCGCTCGAAGCGACTGCCGTCCGTAGCGGTGTGGTTGGTGATCATCTCCCAGCCGGTCGCACCCTCGAAGGTCGTGAACTCCCGGGTCGGCACGAGGACGTCGTGCCCCGCCGCAAGGGCTGCGCCCTCTTGTAGGCGGGCCTGGTTTTCCGCCGAGCCTCGGGCCGTGGTCACTTCGAGCGCGTACTTCGGTGGGACCGCGCCCACGGGCACATCGCCGAACCGCGTCCCGTTGGCTTCGATCTCGAGGTTGAGCTGGTCGTCGACGGCCAAGACCAGAGTCCACGGGGGGTCTTGATACCAGAGCCGATACTCGCCCCCCGGGGCCTCGTAGACCGCGAGCAACTCCGTGCGATCCGGATTGCCACAAGCGCTCGCCGTCGTCGCCAGGGCGATCGAGAGACCCAGAAAGGAACCGACGGACAACAAGGGGCGCACGGTGTTCCACTCTGCTTTTCACTCGCCGTGGGGTCAAGTCGCATCGCCGACGCGCACGCGCACATCGGCTGAGCCGGCGGGAAGGTCGACGAGCAGGAGTTCCCCCGTCGAGAGCGTGCTCATACGCAAGTAGCGACCATCCGGGAGCACGACGTCCACGGGAATGCCGCCCGAGGTGATGCCTCCGCTGGGCACGATCCGAATGCGCAGCACCTGGTCGCCGAGGAGGCCCCGGGCCGGGAAGGCCCTCCGGGTGCTCACGACATCGACGAGGGCCTGGGCCACGTGCTCGTCTTCCTCGACTCGGTGACGCCGCGTGACCGCCGCCGCCACATTCCCGGCGCCCAGGGACGACAGAGCCCGGGCCGCACCGTGGCGGACCTCCTGGGCCGGGTCGTCGAGGGCGGCGGCGAGGGCTCGCCGGGCGCCGGTATCACCGGCCCGCGCCAATGCCCAGGCGGCGCCGGTGCGGACTCGGGGGTCCGGTGAGCGCAGCGCGCTCCGGAGGGCGTGACCGAGGCGCCGTTGGGTCCAGCGGTCCGCATCACCGTAGACGTCGGCGGCGAGCAGCATCGCCTCGGGGGCCACGTCGAAGTCTTCGAAGCGCAGCCTCAGGCGTCCCAACTGGGCCAGGCGATCGAGGCGGTCGACCGAGGCTTCGTGCAGCAGCAGCGCGCTCGCGATGCGTCGAAACGCCTCGGCGTCCTCCTCGTCCGCGAGGGCCGCCATCAGAGCCCCGGCGAGGGAGGGCGAGGGATGCACCTCGGCGGCGAGGGCGGCGACGGCCCGGTCTCCCGGGTCATCGGAGCCGAGGCGCGGGACGAGTAGTTCATGAACCGAGTCGTCGCGGGCGATGGCGCGCAGCAGCAGTGCCCGGTTCCCGTCGTGAGCCGCGAGGGCCCGGTACCCCGCGGCAGCGACGTGATCCTCGACGGATCCGGCGTAGCGGCGCAGACAGACGGCGATGGCCCGAAGTACCCCGCTCTCGGGAGGCTGCCCGTGGGCGGCGTGGACCAGGACCGCCAACCCCGCCCCACCCTCGAGCTCCGCGAGGGCGCTGGCCGCCTCCTCCGAGCGACTGCCCTCGGTGAGCAAGCCGTGCAAGAGGGGAGCAGCCCCGGCCGTGCGGAGGCCCAGGACGAGATCCACGGCCAAGGGGCCGAGCTCGGGGCTGCCGTCTGCGGCGAGACGCTCGAGGTGAGCGATGGCGCGCTCCGGCGAGAGCGCGACGAGGGACTGGAGAGCCGCCCGTCGCACCCGCACGACATCTCGCTCGTCTTGGCCGTTTTGGCCGTCTTGGCCGTTTTGGCCGTCTTGCCCGATGAGCACGGCGAGGCGCTCGACGTGGGGCGGCCCGCCCACCACGCCGAGGGCCTCGATCGCGGCGAGGCGCACTTCGAGGGACTCGTCGTCGAGGAGACCGGCGACGGAGGGCCCTGCCCGCTCGGCACCCATGGTCGCGAGGGCGGTGAGGGTCACGACCCGCACCGGAACCCGCTCGTCGGAAAGCAGCCCAACCAATACCGGCACCGCGCGCTGATCGCCCATTTCTCCGAGAACGACCACGGCGGCCCTCGACGCGGGCCGCTCGCGGGCCCTGAGGATCAGGTGGGGCACGGCCCGGGGACCGAGGCGAACGAGGGATCGCCGCGCGGCACCCTCTACCTCTTCGTCCTCGAGGGCCTCCGTCAACGCACGGACCGTGGCTTCCGTCGGGAAGCTCCCGAGGGCGTGGGCTGCGAGGGCGCGGCTCGACGTGCCCGCCGCAGCGAGGGCTTCGATGAGGGCGGGCACGGCAGAGGGCTCCCCGCGCCGGGCGAGGGCCGAGATCAGAGCGCGCCGGACGACCGCGTCACGCTCCGTGGGCAGCGCTGCGACGAGGGCGTCGACGGCGGCCCGGGGGGCGCCGTGATAACCGAGGGTCCTCGCCGCGGCAGCGCGCACCGACGCATCGCCGTCATCGAGACCCGCCCGAGCCCGGGGCCCCGTCAGTACCGGCCACTGGGCGCCGACGGATCCGGGCAGCAGGAGCGCCACCAAGAGGACGGTGGGCCCGAGGGCCACCATCAGCAGCTCAAACAGTGCCGGATGGAGCGTGAGACGCAAAGCCCTACCGGTGTAAACCGAATGACGGGGCGGGGACAGGTCAGAAAAGCGTCGCGAGGACCAGAGACGCCGCCGCGAGCATGAGCACCGCCCCGAGGCCGCGCAGGAAGGTCGTGGTCTCGTCGACGAGGTGAAACGACAGGGGCACGGCTCGGTAGCCAACCTGGGGTGGGAGCCCGTCATCGTCCACCGCCTCCCAGGCGAGGGCGAGGGCCCGGTAGGGGCCATCGCCGGACTCCGCCTCGCGCGGCGAAAAGCGCGCGATGACCTCGACCTCCTCGCCGACCCGGAGGCGTCTCTCGGCGAGCAACCCTTCGTCCTCGGTGAGGGTCAAGGCGTCGACGATGGCACCCCGGGGGTCGACGAGCACCCGCCCGGTACCGTCGTCGACGAGAAACGGATGACCATGGACTACGTGAGAGACCTGCTTGAGGAAGGGCACGAGCTCCGAGCCGACGGTGCGATAGACGGCGCGCTCGATGAATACGCAAGGGCTCTCGTCGATCCGGGAGCGCGACGTCTCGAGGGGCACGATCTTGCCGACGACGCGGAAGCGGCCCGCCGTGAGCTCGGCGACGGTTCGCCCCCGGGCCGTGTCACGCAAAGGGCGCCCGGCGCGGACCCGAAGGTGAGCCCAGTAAAACAGGCCAAAAGCCGCCCCACAGGCGACGGCGACAAACAACCACGCCATCAAACTCAATTTTGCCAGCGGCCGCCCCACCCCGCAAGGCGACCCGAAATCCGCACGCCGATTCAACCGCCGGGTTGCCAGCGGGGGCCGCCGATGGATAATCGGCGCCGATGAGTGCCAAGCCATCCGTCATCGTGCCCGGCAACCACGATGGGGTGCACCTCGGGCACCGCGAGCTCCTCGCCGCCGGTCGACGCCGCGCTCGGGAGCACAATGAAGAGGCCGGCCTGGCGATGGTGGCCATGTTCTTCGACCCCCACCCCAGCGCGGTCCTCGCCCCGGAGCACGCCCCTGGGTCCCTGACTACGGCTACCCGGCGAACGGAGCTGCTCCTCGCCCTCGGCGCGGACCGCGTGCACCGGCAGCACTTCGACCGGGCCTTCGCAAGCCAAACCCCAGAGGAGTTTGTCGAGCAGGTCTTGGTTCAGGAGCTCGGGGCGAAGTCCGTGGTCATCGGCCCGGACTTCCGCTTCGGGAAGAACCGCGCCGGGGACGGCGAGATGCTCGCGGCTCTCGGAAGTCGGTTCGGTTTCGACGTGCGCTCTGTCGCGCCCCTCGAAATCGACGGCGCCCGGGTGTCGTCGACCCGCATTCGTTCGTGCCTCAACGCGGGAGACGTAGGCCTCGCGACTACCCTCCTCGGCCGGGTTCCGGACGTCGCTGGGCGTGTCGTCCATGGAGACCATCGCGGACGTACCATCGGCTTCCCGACGGCGAACCTCGACTGCGAGGCGGTCACCATCCCGGCCGACGGCGTCTATGCGATCGTCGCGAAGCGCATCGGCAAAGGCTCCCCAGCAGACTCCCGATCAGACTCCACGGACACGGGCCCCCTGCTACGCGGCGTGGCCAATCTCGGAGTGCGCCCGACCTTTGCGGCGGGACGCTCGGTCGAAGTGCACCTCTTCGATTTCGAAGGCGACCTCTACGACCAGACCCTCCGCGTAGGCTTCGTCGGGCGGCTTCGAGGCGAGCAGAAGTTCGACGGCCTCGAAGCCCTCGTCGCTCAGATCGGCCACGACGCCGATGCAGCCCGGGAGCTCCTCGGAAACCAAGATCGGGAACAATGGCAATGGCTGTGAACGACGACGAACGACGAGGGGCCCTCGGGGCGGCCCGGGCGTTGCTGGGGAAGGTGGTCGACAAGGTGGTCGACGCAGCCTTCGGCGCCGAGTCCGTGACCCCGCCTCCCGCCCAGGAAGCCAACAAGGAAGCCAACAAGGAAACAGACCCCCCGGCCGACCGAGAGCCGATCCCCACGCGAACCATGGCGGGACTGCTCGTCGCCCAGGGGCACCGGGACCGGGCCCTCGCGATTTACGACCATCTCGTCGAGGCCCACCCCGATGACCGAGGACTTCGGTCCGAGGCCGACGCATTGCGGGAGACCGTGCCTGCCGGCGGCCAGGGGGCCGACGAGGACCAAGATGCCCCGGTGGTGGCGGTCGCCGCGGGCAAGAACCGCCTTTTCCTATCGTGGCAGGTCCCGGCCGAAGCCCTCGACCGGGCCCGACGGATCCTCGGTGGCCAGGGCGAAGTCCGACTGCGAGTGATGGTGACGGCCACGAACCCCGACGAGGTCGTCGCCACCGAGACCGTCGAACGCCGCAGCATCCAAAGCGTCGGCGACTGGGTGATCACCGCGCCGGCCGGGGCGCTCTGCACCGCCGCCGTCGGCGTCGCCGAGGGCGAGCGGTTCGTGTGCGCGGCGCACGCGCCGACAGTCGCCGTCTAACCGACGGCGTGTAGAAAGCGTTTGAGCAGAAGCGCCTTGGCAGGACTCAGGTTGGCAAATTGAAGGCCCGCGGAGTGGCTTCCGTCGTCCCGGGGGCCGGCCCACATCACGGACGCGACCGCCTCGAAGGGCTCTTCGTCGGGGTCTTCGATACCGTCCTGGGTGAGGAAGAGCGTCACGCTCACGTTGCCGCCTTCGGGGACCGGCCGGTCCAGAACCAAGCCGACCCCACCGGTCGAGACGTTATTGGTCTCTGCCGCCACCGGCAGGCCGTCGAGGATGACCTCGGCCGCGACGGCAACCGCGTACCGCCGGAATTCACGCTGCTCATTTCCGCTCATGGGGGCCTGAGCATGCGCCGGAACCGTCCCCCGGTAAAGGCATCGAGGAGCGCCGTTGCCTCTTGGATGCGCACGGTGATGACCACACCGTCGACGCCGAGGAGATCGCGTTCCAGCATCAGGCGCCGGCGCTCGAAGTAGAGTCGGACGACAGACTGCACCAGGTCCCGGCGAACGAGCTGGACCGCCCGGAGCTCCCGCGAAAGGGGCACCTCCTCGCGAGCAAAGAGCAGCCGGTCGAGGGAGAAGACCGCCTCAGCCCGGATCGAGAGCTGGTCGTCGGTGCCGAGCTGAACCCGCCCGTTGTCGTCGAGCCGCTCCGAGAGGTCCCACCCCGTGCCTCGCCGGGCCCCGACCCGCAGCGACGGAAGGAGCCCCGAGAGCCGGGCCCGGGTCGTGAGGGAGTCGAGGTCCGCAAGGGACGGAGCTCCAGCGCGGAGGGCCGCCTGCACTACCCGATCGACGCTGGGCTCGATGCGGGTGTAGCGGGCGATCGCCGACGCGAGGGCTCGGGTATCGACGTCTCGGGTTTGACTCGGGTTTCCGCCGTGGTCCTGGGCTGGGTTCTCGTCCGGATACGGTGCCTGGGCGCGGGAGGTCGTGGAGGTCGCGAGAACCAGCGACAGCCCAGAAAGCATCGAGAGCACGAAGAGCGCAACGACCGCTCTCATCGCGAGGCTCCGATCAATCGTCGCATCGCCCGCCGTGCGCTGCCGGCCTCCCAGGCGCAGAGCGCGGCGCTCGCGCATGGGAAGGGGGTATCTCTTCGTCGGCGCCTCGTCCTGGGAGGCAGCTCGGGGGCGGCATCTCGGGCTCCCATGCGCAGAGCGACGAGGCCCGAAACATCCGAACGAGCACGTCCCTCCCCGGGGTCCCGGGTCACGACGCTTTGGTGGTAGCGGACCCCGACGACGAGGTCCGGGACGGTGAGGTGTTGCACGCTGCACCCCGAAAGGCCGGCGTAGGTGATGAGGATCGATGGAGCGACGAGACGGTGCATGACCCTCTCTCATCGGCTCCCGGCGCCGCGAGTTGCGGAAAATCGTTCACCGAAGGCTCTAGCTCAGGCGAAGAGGACGGGCCGTGCGTGCTGGCTCGCAGCGGGCGAGGGCCGTACCGCATGGGAAAGGCCGACGACGAGGACGACCACGAGCACGACGTTGGCGACGGGACCGACGAACTCCGCGGGCAGCGCGAGGGCCGGATAGAGGAGCGAAATGCCGGCCACCAGAGCCGCGGCCAGACCGAGGAAGGCCCCGAGCACGCCGACCGCAAGAGAGCTCCGAAACGCTCGACGCAGACGAAGGCCCACAACCAGCACCGCGAGGGCCTTCGCGACGAAGAACGCTGCGGCGAGGGCCCGGAGGGAGGGGGCGCCCACGAGCGGGTCTCCATCGACGAAGGGCAACCGCCAGGCGCCGAGAAAGACGATGGTGATGAGGCTCGAAGCGATGAAGAGGCGCACTCCGTCGAGGACGTGGGCGGTGGCCCCGTCGCGGGGGGGGCTCGGTGCGAGAACGGCCGACATCATCGCCGCCGGGAGGGCGAGCAAGCCAGCCGGGGAGGCCAGGCCGGTCCAATGCCACGGCGCGCCCCCCTGGGCGCCGGCGAGAGCCTCGAGGCCGACGGTCCCGGTGCCGATGGCGACGGCCCCGATGGCGAGAAGCAGGGGCGAGGCGACCAGGACCTCGTAGAAGACGCTCGCGAAGCGGGGAAGAAGGGGGACCTCTGCGGGGACGGCCGCGCGGACCCCGGCGGCGAGGCCGACGATCATCAACGCGAGGGCACCGGCGTCGACGGCACCGGGGAGGATTCGTGCGCTGAAGGGCAAGGCACCGAAAGCGACCACCAGGGCGGCCAGGGCGACGACCATCCAGAGGCCGTGGCGCAGCCGAGCCATTGCGGACTTGGGCGCCGTTTTCGGGGGGGGAAGAG
>QMMC01000004.1 GCA_003647065.1 Deltaproteobacteria bacterium
ACCCTCGCCCGTCTGCGCCCCAACGACGACTCGGTTCTCCTCGACCTCGCCCGGGCGGCGGCCGGCGCCGAGCGCCTCGACGAAGCCCTGCGCCTCGAACAGCGGTTGAGCGAGTCCAGAGGCGGGCCAATTCGGCGATGCCCTCCTTGGCTCCCGCATCTGCGGTCTCGCTCAACCGCTGTTCGAGGCGCAGGGCTTCGTCGAGGCGCTCGGCGCCGGCCGCCGCCCGGGCGAGGTCGAGGAGAACCGAGTCGTCGTTGGGGCGCAGACGGGCGAGGGTCTGGTACTCGCGATAGGCGTCGTCGTACCAACCGTGGGTCCGGTAGAGGTCCCCGAGGCGCTTGCGGGCCCAGGGGTCGAGGGGCGCGGTCTCGACGATCTCGCTGAAGACCCGGCGGGCCTCGTCGATGTCGTCCTGGCGAAGCCAGAACTCTCCGACCGCCGTTCGAACCCTGGCATCGGCGAGGGGCGCGCCCCGGAGATCACGGGCCAGACGCCGTGCCTCGGGGATCTTCGCCGTCTCCTCGAGGAGGGCGAGCAGACGCAAGCGCAGGTCCATCTCCTCGGGGATGACCTCGAGCCAGGTGCGCACGAGGCGCAGGCGGGCCTCGGGACTGGTATTTGCCTTGTAGAGCCGGCTGAAGACGCCCCAATCGACTGGGGCGTCGATGCCGAGGCCGGCACGCACGATCTCGACGTCGTGGGGCGTGCGCACGTTGCGGAGGATCGCCCGGCGCAGGTACGCCGCCACCGGTGACTCCCGGCCGAAGGCCCGGTAGAGACGCACCTGGGCCTCGATGCCGCCGACGCCGCGGAGCATCATGCGGAGGAGCGTCCGACGCGCGCGCCAGCTGCCGACCTCGCACGAGGACGAGGCCTCGCGATAGACGTGGAGCGCTCCCGGGACGCCCCCGCTCGCCGCGAGTCGCTCGCGCCAGAGCCGTTGACGGGTGTCGAGGCCCTGGCGGGACGCATCACTGCATTGACGCCTCTGGCCAAAGGCTCGGTTCGCCATGGCGAAGGAGTAGACATGGCTCACCTCGACCTTCCCCGAGGCGCCGGTCGCCGGGTAGCGAATGCCTCGGACTTCGGTGAGGATGCAGGCGTCGACATCGACCGCCGAGAGCGACGAGGAAACGATGCGCGCCTCGTCCACTCGACCATCGCCGTCGACGCTCACCGTGACTCGGACGTCTCCGGCGAGGTCCGGGCGCACGGTCAGCTTGCGCTCGTAGCAGCCCCGGGGCCCCCGGGTGCCGAGGGCCAGGGCCCGGGCGACGGACGCCTGGGAGAGGCCGCCGTCGCTCCCTCGACCCGCGCCGCCGGTGCCCGTACCGCGGGGTGCCGCTTCATCGTCTCCGGTGCTGACCCGGGTGACCCAGGTGCGCTCCGGCGCGGTCGCGGAAGCCGTGGCCGGTCGGCGCGCCCGGCGGCGCCATCCGGCACCGCCATCCAGATGCTCGACGCTCATGCCCGGCGCCCCCCCGGCGAGGAACCACGCCTGGGAAACCGGGTCGTGGTCAAACCCCTGGACCGGGAGGTAGCTATCCCCAAAGCGCCCTCCGACGACCAGGGAGGTCCACGGCGAGAGGAGCGAGAAGCGCACCCCCAACTCGACGAGGGCTTCACGACCGGCGTCGGCGTCCATGAGCTGACGCAGGCGGCCCGTAGCCCACCGCTTGCGCACATCGCCGCCGTCGACGATGTCCCGCTTCTCGACGCGGTAGGTGGCCTCGACGGCCTCGCCGTCACGAGTCCCGCGGAGGGTCACCTCCGCCGGCAGGTCACCGACGAGGCGCCCGACGAGACGAATGTGGGCCCCATCGCGAGCGGTGATCGGGGGCCGCGGATAGACCCGCTCGATGCCCTCGCCGAGGGCGACGGTCACCCCGCGCAGCGTCGGCCGGGCCGCCGCCGCGAGCACTCCCATGACGGCCCGGGCAGCAACGGTGCGCTCGCCCACGGCCTGAGCTTGCTCTTGGAAGAGCGCGCGCAAGAGGTCGATATTGGCACCGTCACCGACTCCAAAGGCGAAGAAGCGCGGGGGCGCGTGGACCGAGGAGAGGGCCTGAGAGATGGCCGTCGCGTCGAGGTAGCCGGTCGTCGGGACCCCGTCGCCGAGGTAGAGGACCGCGCCCCGGGGACGGCCAGCGACGACCCGCGCCGCATCCCTGAGCATCGCCCCGAGGTCGGTCGCGCCACCGAGGTCGGCGTGGGCGAGTCCTTCGAGGATCGCCTCTCGGGTCTCGTCACTGGCCTCGGTGGGCTCGGCGGATACGCCCTCGGGCACCCGGGCCCGGACGTCGCCGAGGCGCAAGGTCACCCGGTCCGTCGGCGCGAGCTGTCGGAGGACCGACTCGACGATGGCCCGGCTCAGCTCGAGGTCTTCGTCGTCGGTCGCGCCGCTCGCGTCGACTACGAGGACCAGCTCGAGGGGGTGGTCCGCGGTGGACTCTTCGTCACCGGCGGCGAGGCCGGCGGTGGGCAAATCGATGAGCACATACTTTTCGTCGCCCTCGGGCATGTCCCCCGCCGAGACGCTCGTCACGTAGGCGCGAGCGACTTCACCATCCGGCGGACCTTCGTCGACGAGGTCGAGATAGAAGTCCGACGTCGGACGGAAATCGCTCCGACGCAGAACGACCTGCCCGCCCGTAGTCACGGCGCCCATGCCCGCCCGATACGCCTTCGCGTGAGACCCCGAAGCGTTGACTTCGAGAACGAACTCACCGATCTGCGGAGCATCCGCGCCGCGCTCCATCGGGTAGACCCACGTGCGAATGTCACCTCGCCGCTCGAGCCACTCCGTGTACTTGAGCGAGACGCGTATCGTCGCCCCCGGAGTCACGGGATTGATCCGCGCCCGGAGACGCTCGGGGCCGTCCCAGGTGAGGCGGCTGGTGGCCGTAGCGGCCGGGGCCCAGCTGAGCTCGTACCCGGAGTTCGTCGCCATCGGAGCGACGACCGCGGGGATGAAGCCCCCGCCCTGGTCGACAGAGAACTCAGTCACGATCGCCCCGGCCGGGATGCGCACCCCGTACTCGGCCTCGAGGGAGTCGGAGCGTGCGTTGAAGAAGGTCTGAACCACGGTGGTCTCGACGAGGTCACCGCGGATCGCCGCATCGACCTCGTGGGCGCGGATGGGAAGCGGCGTGCGCGCCTGGCCGAGTTGGTCGATGCGTCGCCCCCGGAGCACGCCGACGTAGCTCGGCCCCCGGGGGGGCTCGGGGCTCGGGTCCGAGAGCCCGCCGGTCCAATCGTCCCAGAGCTCCGCCGCTTCGACCTGAGGATCGCCCGCGCCGAGGACCAGGGTCTCGCCCTGGGCGAGGCGCCCCTCGCCGTCATCGCTCTGGTAGGTCACCTCGCCGCTGCCGCAGTAGACGTGGGCCTCGTCGCCCTCGATGGAGACCGCGAAGGTGGCCCCGATCGCAGCGACCGTTCCATGGCCCGTGTCGACCCGGGTCTCCTCGGCGCGAGCCGCATCGATCCACAGCCGCCCACCCTCGAGGGTCAAGCCATCGAGGCGGACCACCGCCCGAGAATCGCGGTCGAAGAGAACCCAGGCCCCCGAGTCCATGCGCAGCGACCCCCGACCTCCGGGGCCCGATGCGACGGTCGTTTCTTCTTCGACCCGGGCCGGCGCCACGACGGGTGTGACCCGCTCCCCGCGAGTGAGAGAGAAGCCGCCGCGGATGACCTCCGCCATCGCGACGGTGGGCGCCGGGGGGGCCGGGTCGTCGTCGCCGCAGGCGGCCAGACCGAGACCGAGACCGAGCACGGCCAATAGAGTCGCGAGCTTCTTCGATTGCATGCTCTGAATCCGGTTCATCGCCGCACCTCCGGCCAACCCTCGGCCTCGCCGGTACTGACATCCCTGCCTTCGATGACCCAGGCCACGGCTTCGGGGCCGTCGGGCTCGAAGACCACCGGCATCACCTCGACCTTCTGGTCTTCTTGGCCCTCGTTCCAGACCATGATCAGCTCGCCGGCGATGGGCGTGGCCCGCTGGCCCGTCGCGCGCTCCTCGTCCGGGACCTTTGCTCTGCGAACCTCGATGCGATAGCGCCCGTCTTCGGATTCACGGATATCGAAGGCCTCGAGTCCGTGCTCGGGGACGATGTCGGTCGGGCGCGAGAGGCCCAGTTGCGGATGGGCTGCCCATAGAGAGAGCCGCGCGTCCGGGTGAGACCAGGTCAAGGTGACGCGCAGGTCGCCGGCGGCCCGGAGCACCCCGGAGCGGCGCATGCGGCCGAGGAGCGCATCTACGCGCTCTTGGTCGGCGGCCGCTTGAGCTTCACGGCGAAGCTTGGCGAAGCGCACGCTCGACCAGAGGATCGCCGCCCGGGCGGCGCCTCCGGCCATGCCTGGCTCTTCGGTCTCGGCGACGCGTTGCTCGAGGCGCAGGGCCTCGTCGATGCGCCCGGCCCCGGCGGCCGCCTGGGCGAGGTAGAGCAAGACACTCGGGTCGTCGGGGCGGATCTCCGCGAGGGTCTGGTACTGACGATAGGCCTCCTCGTACCAGCCGTGGGCCCGGTAGAGGTCGCCGAGGCGCCGCCGCGCCATCTCGTCGAGGGGTGCGAACTCGACGATCTCGCTGAACACTCGGCGAGCTTCGTCTTCGTCGCCGACGCGCAGGTACATCTCGCCGATGGCCGTGCGCACACCCGGGTCCGCGAGGGGGTCCCGGCGCAGGCGATAGGCGAGGCGCTTAGCCTCGGGAACCCGGTCCTGGGCCTCGAGCTCTTCGAGGAGCCGGAGCTTCAGGTCGAAGCTGAATGGGAACTGAGTGATGAGACCGCGAATGGCGCGGATTTTCCCTGCCCCGTCGCCAGCCCGAGCGATGACCTGGCGAACCATCTCGGCGTCGACACCGCGGGTGAGGCCGAACGCGTCGCGGACGGCGCGCAGGTCTTCGGGGCTGCGCACCCGGCGAAGGATCGCCGCGCGCATGAAGCGCCGGGCGCTCGAATCCGAGAGGTGACGGTAGACACCGATGAGGGGCGTCACGCCGCCGGCCTGATTCAGGATCAACCGAAGGAGCGCCCGGCGGTCGCGCCACGAGGGCACTTCGCAGGCGGTGCGCGCGGCGTCGTAGACCCCGACCCAGCCCGCCGCATTGGTCTGCCTGCCGAGGCGCTCGCGCCAGAGCGCTCGCCGGTCATCGAGCATGAGCCCCGCAGCGTCGCTGCAGCGCCGGGCCCGGTGCAGGTGGACACGGTAGGTGGTGGTCACGCGGGTCGTCACGCGGACGCGATCCCCGCCCCCGCCGCCGGGCTTCTGAAGGGTCATCGGGTACCGAACCATCACCACGCCCCCGCCGTCCGGCGCCGGGAACTGCCAGCGACGCCAAGCCCGGGATATGCACCCCTCGACCGCCGAATCACCGAGGGTCGAACTCTGGATGGACGCAGCCTGCACGGCGCCTGTGGGAGCGATGATGAACGAAAGAGTCACCGTTCCGGCCAGGTTGGGCTTCCGCATGAGCCCCTGGTCGTAACAGAAACGCACCTCGTTGACGTGGCGACGGACGACCCGACGGATCACTTCGCTCGAGAGGGAGCCACGCACTTCGGGGCGCCCGGCCCGCACCTGGGACGTCGCAGCGTGGCGGGCGCCTGAGCCGGACCCGCGGCCGTAACCCGAGCCGGTCCCACCGCCGCCGCCGTGGCCGATGGTGCCGAGGTCACCGAGGCCAATGTTGCTATCGCGCGAATCGTCTCCACGGCCGCCGAGGGAGTCGGCGAGAAGGCCGTCGATGCCGATGGTGCCCTCGCCCGTACCGCCGCCGCCCCGGCCCGTGCCCTGGAGGGCCAACCCGCTCGAAGGGTCGCCGTCCTGATTGCCCAGAGCTCCCAGAACCCCGTCCCCCATGATCTGGTTCAAGGCGTCGCCCTCATCTCGCCCGAGGGCCACCTCTCCCCCGAAGGCCGCCCGGTCACGGGGCGGCCCCGCCGCCCCCATGGCCGACCCGCCCGGAGAGCGCTCGTTATCCTCCATGGGTGCTCGTCGAGCACGCCGCGGCGAATCGGCCATCGGCTCGGCCTCGGGCATGGCCGGCGCCGGGGTAGCTGCGGGCATGCCGCCGGTCGCCTCCGTCGCCGTCGTCGTGTCCCCCGGACCCTCGATGGCGTACCTGTTCCCCCGCGCCTGCTCCGTGCGCTCGCCCATCTGCCCTTCCTCGTCAGCCTCCCTCATCGGTTCGGCGGCTTCCTCTTCGCTCTCGTCGTTCATTCCCGGCAGTACCGCCACCGGGGCGCTGGACGGCATCGCCCCCGACTCCGCGGAGTCGTTACAGGCCGCCATCGCAAGAGGAAGCACCGCGAGGAGCGGAGCCCGAGTCAGGTGCCCAGGTAGCGCCGCCCGGCGCCCAGGCAAGTCTTTCATGCCATAACGCCGCGTGATGCCGTCGACCATCAGGCCGCCCCGGTCGATGAGGTTCAGGGCGCCGGGGCCCATGTTGCGCAGCTCCCGGGCGCTCGGCACGTAGTAGCTGGTGAAGGGCGTGATCAAGCCGTAACGCGTGCCGAGCTCGGCGATCTCTTCGCGCGTCGCTCCCTCGAGGAGCTGCTGCCGGAGACGCTCCCCGGCCCAGCGCAGGCGAAGATCCGTCGCGTCCTGGCTGTCCTTGGTGGAGACCGCCACGGTCACCTCGAAGGGCTCGCCGCGGATGAGACCGCGCACGGTCACCTCGGACGGAGGGTCGCCGCGGACGCGGCCTGCGACCGGCAAGACCTCTCCGCGCACCACATCGACGGGGCGCCGCGGGAAGGCATTGTCGATGCCGGCCCCGAGGTCGACCTCGACGCGCTGAGCGAGGGGCCTCGTGGCGTGGGCGAGCAATTCGAGGGCCGCATCCGCGGCGCCCGCGCGCTCTTCGACGCGCAGCGCGAGACCGCCCCCGCGGGTCAGGGTCTCGAGCAGGTCGAGGTTGGCCGAAGCGCCGACGCCGACGGCGTAGAAGCGCAAAGGGTGGTTCAGGCGCGCGAAGCGGGTGAGGAGCCCCTCGGCGCCGAGCTCGCCCACCGTCGGCGCTCCGTCACCGACATAGATGACGGCCCCGTTTCGAGTCGGGTCGAGGAGCTCGGCGGCCTGAACGACCGCGGCTCCGATGTCCGTCGCGCCACCGGCGCTGACCCGGCTGAGCCCTTCGAGCAATAATTCGAGGCGCTCCGGCGTCGCTGCGCCGAGGCTCGGGGCCTCGGTGCCGTCGACGCTGCGGATGGAGAGGTCGCTGGTGACGATTGCGATGCGGTCCTCGGCGCCGAGGTGGGCCGCGAGGGATTCGACGACGCTCTGCCCGAGCTCGAGGTGGGTGCGATCCGTCGCCGCCGAAACGTCGGCGACGACGACCAGGTCGAGGGAGTCCCCGGGGCCCGACGCGCCTTCGGCGCCCGGCACGTCCCTGGCGAGGCGAGACCCGAAGATGCTCTCGGGGAGGACCAGGGGCAGGTACCAGTAGTCCCGCTCGTCGGCTTCGTTGGTGATGATCCGGGAACCCGGGTCCCGCGCCGGGGGAGCGTGGCGCGCCCGCCGGGCCGTGAGCGTCGAGGCAGCCTCTCCGTCATCGTCACCATCGACGAGCTCGAGCCAGAAGTCTGCTCGGGGCCGAACGTCACTCTGGCGCAGCTCGACCGCGGTGCCTTCCACCGAGGCGCCGAGGCCCGCGCGGAGAGTTCGCGCCCCGGCCTGGCCGAGGTCGGCGGTGATGAAGAGTTCTTGAACGTGGGGAGCCCGAGAGCCTCCGCCCATCGGGTAGGTGTAGATGCGGGGTGCGCCGGCCCGAGGGCGCGCCAACCACTCGGCGTAGCGGATCACGATGCGTCGGGATTCACCCGCGGCGATGGGATAGATGCGCGCTCGATAGGCGCCCGGGGCGTCCCACTCGAGGAGCGCAGGGTCGTCGGTCGATCCACGGTAGACCTGAGCCTCATAGGCCTGCCGCGCCTGAGCCTTCTCGCGCACGTAGCCATCGACCAGGCGCCCGTCCCGGTCCACGGCAAAGCGCTGGAGCACCGCGGCCCTTGGCACCCGCACCCGGTAAAGCCCCTCGACGGTCTCCGAGGCAGGGTTGAAGAACTCCTGTTCGACCTCGGTGATCGCGAGGTCGCCCTCGACGCGCACACGCACGTCGAGGCGACGGATGGCGAGGGGCCAACGGGCGCGACCGATCTCATCGGGCACCCGGGCTTCGAGCATGCCGACCCCACGAGGGGCTTCGTCATCGCTCGGTCCGGGGCGCGCGAGGCCCCCGGTCCAATCTTCCCAGAGAGTCGCCGTTTCGATCACCGGCGCGGCGGTCGTGAGGATCAAGCGCTCTCCGGCTCGGGCCGAACCGCGGGTCTCGCCCGACCGGAAGCCGACTTCACCCCGGACGACGTAGACCTCGACCCGAGCCCCCGAAAGGGAAACGCTCGCCGCGGCATCGCTGAGACGCAGCTGGCCGCTCTCGGTCGAGATTTCGACGGTGTCTCCGGAGAGAACGTCGGTGAAAACGAGCCCCTGGGCGAGGGAGACCAACCCGTCGACATCGACGGTCGCGCGGGTCTCGGGGCCGAGGAGAAGCTCCGTACCCACGTCGAGGTGCACCCGCGCGAGGGCATCGGCACCGGTCGCGATGGCCTGACCAACCGCCGCTCGGGCGACCCGCGGGGCCGACGTCTCGCCGACGCGCACGTCGCCGCGGACGGGCCAGACCGTCGCGACGGTCGTGTCGAGGCTCGTGACCGCATCATCCCCGCAGCCCGCAAGCAGCAGGGCGCCCATGACTACCGCAAACTTGAAATCCACAGTCCGTCCCCTTTTGCTCGTTCTCGGCCCGCCCATCCCGCCTGGGAGGGTTTCCGTGCACATCTGCGCCCCAGAGAGACGCCCTTTATACGCCGAAGTTCTCCAAACCTCGGTCGACGTCGTAGACCCACCCATTTCGTCCCCCCTTGGGCCGATTCTACCGACCGGACGGCTTTAGCGCGGGATGCCTTCGACCTCGTCGATTCGCCTCGGGATCGAAGGGTCCACCGCCCAATCGAAGCTGCCAACGGCCCCCTCCCCCCGGGTCGCGACGCACACCGCACCGGTGCGAAAGCCGGGATAATTCGCGATGCCGGTCAGATGGGCGGCCATCGAGCGGGCGAGGGGCTCGTGGCCCACGAGGGCGACCGTCGCGTCCGGATCCTCGACCTCATCGAGGGCCGCGAGGGCCTGCGCCGTCGTACCCCCGGCGAGGGCCGCCCAAACGTGCAACGGCCCTTCGAAACCCACCGGCCCGGTGAGGATCTCCGCCGTCTGCACCGCCCGGACGAGGGGGCTCACGAAGACCCGGTCGAAGCGCACTCCCTCATCGTCGAGAAAGTTGGCAACCTTGCGAACCGTCCGGCGACCGCGCTCGGTCAACCAGCGATGACCATCGGTATCGACCCCGTAGGGATCGATCGCCTCGCCGTGGCGAACGATGAGGATTCGCATCCATCGCTTGTACCAGATGCCAGGCCCCGGCATCGAGGCCTCAAGTCAATCGGGGCCCGCACGGGCGAGCTCAGGCGGCGACGACTTCGCCGGGCAGGGTCTCGGCCCATTCCGGGGCGGCCTTGTCGACGCGCAGGCGGCGCGCGATGTTTCGTTCGACGGCCCGCTGGTCCCCTGCATGCACGCGGAGCGCGCGGCGCAGGGCTCGGGTGCTGCGGAAACGGCCCTCGGGCTCCCGGGAGAGGGCACGGGCGACGAGCTCGTCCATCTCCCGAGTCACGTTGTGGGCAGCGAGGCAGACCCGCGGCGCGTCTTCGCGAATGATGCGCTTGAGCAGGGCGGTGACGTTCGACGCACTGTAAGGAACCTTACCAGCAAGGCATTCGAAGAGGACCACCCCGAGACCGAAGACATCGGCCCGTCCATCGACGTCCGGGTTCCCCGAGGCCTGCTCCGGCGAGCAATAGGTCGGGGTGCCGTAGACCCGGCCGCGCTCCGCTTCCCGAGACGCGTGGGGCATCGTTTCTGCTGCGCAGACGCCGAAGTCGATGAGGCTGACGGTGAGCGCACCGGTCGGGCTGCGGTCGAGGAGAATGTGCTCGGGCTTGATGTCCCGGTGCACGTAGCCGCGAGCGTGGCTCGCATCGAGGATGTTCGTGACGCGCATGGCGATCACCGCGGTGTCCGCGGTGGAGAGGGTGCCCTCCCGGAGGAGGAGTCGGGCGAGGCTCTCGCCATAAAGGCGCTCCATCACCAAATAGGGAGAGCCGTCCTCGAGCTGGCCGTTGTCGAGTGCGGCGACGATGCCCGCGTGGGACACCCGCCGCGCTACCTCGGCCTCGCGCATCAGGCGGGCGACGAGGTCTGCATTGTAGGCATATACGGGGCGCATGACCTTGACGACCACGCTCTCTCCGTCGGCGATTCGGGTCGCCTCGAAGACGACTCCGGTCCCGCCCACACCGATCGTTGTGCCGAGCTGGTAACGGTCATCGAGGACCGTCCCCCTGAGCTCGGATCGTTCGCGTGCACCCATCGCACCGAACATCACGGAGCGGGGCTAAGGGGTCAAAAAAACGGATCGCGTCTCTCCCGCCCCGGGGGGACTGGGGCTCGCTCAGCCCAGCAGCAAGAGGTGCTCTCGGCGGGGGTCTCCCCCTCGAAAATCTGGCCGCTCCTGGGATGCCGACGCGATGAGACGCAGCTTCGCCCGGGGGGCGAGGCGGTTGACCTGCTCGTCCGCGGGGACGCGGCGGTTTCCGACCTCTCCGTCGCCCATCAGCATGATGATCGGCACGCGATCGTGGGTCCGCACGGCGGCCATCGACCCGAGCAGATCGGCGACCTCGCGGTCCCAGGTCCGGAGGCCGTCCGCTCCCTTGAGGCGTCGACGCGCGCCGACCTCGTTGCGCTCGAAGTGCCGGGGATCGATCTTCAGCCACGCATAGCGACGCGCGTGGTGGTCGACGTAGTCGTAGGTGCCGCCGTAAGGAGGCGACGTGATGATCAGGTCGGCGCGCACACGAGGCGGCAAGACCCGCGGCAGCCGTCGAGCGTCGCCTTCGTAGAAGAGCGGCCGGTGAGCTCGCTCCGGGGCGAACTCCGAGAGCACTTCCCATCGCTCCACGAGCTCGAGGGCCTTGCGCAGGAAGAACTCGGTGGGCAGGCCCTTGCGGATGCCCCGCGACGATTGGCTGGTCGGGTCCGGGGAAGGGTCCCGAGATGCGTCGTGTTTGCTGGTGTCCGAACGCTGCCGCGAGACCTTCACCACGATGGACGAGAAGACCATCTCGAAGGCGCGGCGATCCTGGTCGTCGTCGATGGCGCGGATCTCTTCGAGGAGCCCCGCGAGCTCTTTGAGGGTGTGCCCCGACCAGTACTGGGTTTCATCTCGGGGGATCGGCGCCCGGGCGTCGACCCGGGACCGCACGCGAGTCTCGGAGCGCTCGGCTATCTCGTTGGCGATGTTGACGAAGCGCTCCCGGCCGCCCTCCCGGCGCAGCTCGGTTTTGACCGAGGCTATCCTCAGAGCTATGGGATTCAGGTCGACGCCGACGGGGCGGTTGCCGGCGATCATCGCCTCGATGGCGACGGTGCCGCTGCCGACGAAGGGGTCGAGGATCGTCTCGTCAGTCGACGAGAAGTTCGCCACCAGGCTCCGGGCGATACCTGGGTGCATGCGCGCCGCGTAGGTGTGAAACCCGTGGGTGAGCTCGTCGTGGTCGACCTCGGTGACGTTGTCGAGCGCCTCGGCGAGGAGGGCCGCGGCGTCCGCATCGCCTTTGGTGGTGATCGCTCCGCCGACGTGGGTGAGCGGGGTGCGGCGGCGTGTATCGTCGTGTGTCATGGGCTTGGCGCCTCCGCCTCGTTGACGGGTAATCCGAAGAAGCGTCGCAGATCGTGGGCCGCGGGGGTACGGCCACCGTCCTCATCGCGGGCCACGAGGGGCTTCGAGTGCTCGAAAGAGTCTGGGTGTTCTGCCCCGCCGGCGAAAGTAAAGACGCCGAAGAGGGGGCCCTTCTTGCCCGCCCGGGGGATGACATCTCGCCGCCGGAGGGCCGAAAGCCCCGCAGCCTGGCCCCCGTCGAGGGCGCGCTCTGGCGCCCGGGCCCCGGCGCAGACGACGACCCGACCGCCAGGGGCGAGCACCGTGGCGGCGGCTGCCAGGTAGTCTTCGACACCGCCGCGGAGTTCGACTCGGGCGTGGGCCTTCTGAGAGTCCGGAGGCAGGGTGCCGTCCTTGGGGTCGAAGTACGGCGGCGTGCCGGTGATGAGATCGAAGGGCGCCCCCGGAAGGGCCCGGAGCGCGTCGTGGTCGCGAAGGTCCCCGTGACGAAGAACGACGCGATCTCCGAGCCCGTTCCGCACTACGTTGCGCTGGACTAGCTCATAGGAAATTTCCTGAGCCTCGACCCCGACGAAGCGCGCTGTCGGGAAGCGGTGGGCGAGCATGATCAAGACCGAGCCGATACCGCAGCCGAGGTCCAGGCAAGAGAGCGTGCCATCGACTTCGGGCACGGCCCGGGCTGCCTCCCAGGCGGTGACCACGTCATCGAGGGAGTAGCGATGACCGCGTCGCCGCTGCCACACGCGGTAGGTCCCGGCGATGGCGTCGTCTGTGAGTTCGTCCAAGGGCGAAGTGTGTAGCACGGTACGAATACAAGGCGAATCGGGTCTTGACCGTTTGGAAAGCCACCCAATACTCCGGCAGCTCGGAAGTAAGCAATACGGAATGGTGGAGAACCGACGATGGACGAACAGACCCTAATTTTCTTGCTCGACCAAGCCCGCGAATGGGGCATCAAAATCGGAGGCGTGCTCATCGCGCTCTTCGTCGCGTGGGTCATCGCCGGATGGCTCAGTTCGAGAGTGCGCAAGACCCTCGAAGGTCGGAAGTTCGACGCGACCCTGACCCGCTTCTTCTCGAAGATCGTGCGCTACGCGATCCTCATCTTCGCGGGCCTCGGCTGCCTCGGGGTCTTCGGCATCGAGACCACGAGCTTCGCGGCGGTCCTCGCCGCAGCGGGCCTCGCCGTCGGCCTCGCCTTCCAAGGCACCCTGTCGAACTTCGCGTCCGGGATCATGTTGCTGGTCTTCCGGCCCTTCAAGGTCGACGACTTCGTCGATGCCGGCGGCGTCACGGGCACGGTCGAGGAGATCGAGCTCTTCACCACCGAGATCAAGACGCCGGACAACAAGCGCGTCATCGTCCCGAACAGCGCGATCTTCGGCTCGACGATCACCAACGTCACTCACTACCCGACGCGCCGCGTCGGCATCGATGTGGGCGTCGACTACGGCGCGTCGACGGAAGAGACGCGCAAGGTGCTCGAAACCGTCCCCGGCAAGATCGAAGGCGTGCTCTCGGACCCGGCGCCCCAGATCTTTCTCAAGAGCCTCGGCGCATCCTCGGTGGACTGGGTCGTGCGGGTCTGGTGCAAGACCGAGGATTACTGGGACGTGCACCAGCGCACCATCAGCGCGACCAAGCTCACCCTCGACGAGGCGAAGCTCGGCATCCCCTACCCGCAGATGGACGTGCACCTCGACGCCGAAGCCGTCGACGCACTGCGGCACAAAGGCTGAACATCCGAACAGACCTTTCGTCTTTGTGAGAAATCACTCAGCATGCGGGCAATGCTTCGGCACCACGATTTGATCTTCAGGGAGGTTTCATGAGCGCGCGTCTTCTTCCATGTCCTGGCTGCGACCGGCACGTACGTATCCTCGAGTCCCTCTGCCCGTTCTGCGGTGAGGCATTGCCCCTCGCCTACCAGAGCGCGGGGCCAGCGCCCCTGCCCGCCAATCGCCTCGGACGCGCCGCCAAGTTCGCCTTCGGGGCGGCGGTCGCCGGCGTAGTCGCCGTGAGCGGCTGCGGGGACGACACGGCGCCCGCGGACTCCGGCTCCGGCTCGGACTCCGCTGTGACCGACTCGGGCTCGGGTAGCGACTCGAGCGTCACGGACTCGGGCTCCGGCGGCGACGCCGACGTCGACTCCGGAGGCATCATGCCCGCCTACGGTGCACCGGCCGACGCCGGGAGTGACGCGGCGGCGGATGCGGCGGCGGATGCGGCGGCGGATGCGGCAGCAGATACCGGAGGCATCATGGCCGCCTACGGCGCGCCCCCCTGAGCCCTGAAGGGCAGGACCCATCAAACGCGCGACGGCGCCGCACCCCATCGGGTACGGCGCCGTCTTCGCGTTTGGGGTCTGCTTCAGCGGCCGGATTCGGCGACGTCGACGAAGTCCGGGCCATCTGGGGCGGGGCGGTCGCCGCCCTCGTGGAGATCCGCGAGGCGAATCTCGATGACGCCGGTGATGACCTGCGAAGCCGCTGCGTAGGTCGCCGGGAAGTCCTGGGGCTCCGCGGGATCGGTGGGCTCGCCGCCGCTCGGGGGAGGCTCACCGGGCTCGGTGCCGGGGGGAGGCGGCTCGCCGGGCTCACTACCACCGGGGGGCGGCTCGCCGGGTTCGACGCCGGGGGGAGGCGGCTCGCCGGGCTCACTACCACCGGGAGGCGGCTCGCCGGGCTCGACGCCGGGGGGAGGAGGCTCGCCGGGCTCGGTACCGCCAGGAGGCGGCTCACCGGGGATGACGCCGCCGTGGCAGTCGTCGGGGAAGATCGCCTCGAAGTTCAGCAAGAGGGTGCCTTCCTCGGTACCCTCGGCGAGGGTCACGAAGATCTCCTCGGGAGCGCAATCGATCGTCCAGTTGTCGTCCGCCTCCCCCGCGCACCCGAGCATCGTCACCGCCGGGACGCCTCCTTCCTCCCACCAGCCGTCATCCGGGGCGGTGGCGTGAATCTCCGCGCCGGGGACGAGGTCGCCCTCCCCGAGGCGCCCGTCCAAATCTAGCGCCGCCATGACCACCCAGCCATCGCCGCGAGTGCGGATGTCGAGGTGAGTGCTCTCCCCGTAGACGTAGCCGTCCCGAAGCTCCGGAGCGCCGCTGAAGTCCTCGAGGTCGCCAAACTGCCCTTCGAGGATAGGCGCTGAGCGCTCACCGACGGTGGAATGCGAACAGGCGACCAGGGGTGCGGCGAGGGCGAACGAGATGGACAGGATGAGCGGCGCGAGGTGCTTCTTCATGACTGAGTCTCCTTGCGAGGGGGACTCACCAAATCAGCGGGCGCCCTCTCTACTCAGTGGGTGGGCGACGCTACGTAGATCCGTCACGAAAACTGTCCGACGCGATCTTTAATTTTTGGCGCGCCGCGCAACGGCCCGCCGAGGTCACGTCATTCGCCCGGAGCGAGCTGCCGCCGCCAAGCCATGCCGCGGGCCCCCGAGGGGACCGCCAGGTTCCCGCCGACCGCGAAGAGCTCACCGTCGATCCCGAATACGGCGTGGTAGTCGAGGACCTCGTCGGGGAGTGCCTCTTCGTAGGTGAAGGTCGCGGTGTCGAAGACGATGATGGTGCCGCGCAGGCCCACGATGTGGGCGACCCCGGGCTCGCGCATCCAAACGCCATTGAGCCCGGGCAGCGGCGAGAGGGACTCGGTGCGCCACTCGGTGCCGTCCCAATGAGCGGCGATCCCGTTCGAACGCCCGCCGACCATCGTGACGTCGTCGGGGCCCGTGCCCCACACGGCGACCAGGTCATCTTCGGCGCCGACCAAAACCTCTTCCCAGGTCGAGCCGTCGTAGTGCACCACGGCGCCGGAATCGCCGACCACGTAGACGTCGGTAGCGCTCGAGCCCCAAACCTTGAAGAGCGCATGCACGCTGGTGGGGGTCAACGCTGGGACGGTGACCGACGACCAGGCCGACCCGTCGAAGTGGATGAGGGTCGGCACGCCATCGGCAGCGCGCGCGGTGCCGCCCACGGCCCACACGTCGTTCGACGCCGCCCCCCAGACTCCCCAGAGGTCCTGGTCGGTCGAGGAATCGAGCACGGACCAGGTGGTCCCGTCGTAGTGCAGGGTCGTGCCGTCGTTGCCGACGACGTGGATGTCATCGGAGCCGAACCCGATGGTCCAGTTCAGGAGGGGGAAGGCGGCCGGAAGCTCGACCTCGGTGCCTTCGGTGCCGTCGAAGCGCACGAGGACTCCCTCGGCGAGACTTCCCCCGGCGGAGTAGAGATCCGTCGGCGACGTACCCCAGATGTTCATGCGCCAGCCGCTCGCGCTCGCGTCGAAGGCTTCGCGCCAGGTCGTATCGACCGCGGGGTCGGTCGGGCAGCCGGCGGCCACGAGCAAGAAGGGGACGAGAGCGAGGGCGCTGAGATTGAATGTGTTCCGCATCGGAGCGGGAATATACGTCATCACCGGAGAGACACCGGCAAAGAGCGTGAGGGAGCACTCAGAGCCAGTCACCCCATGACGAGTTGGTAGGCAACGACCATCAGGAAGGCATCGACACAGAGGTGGCTCAGCCAGCTGCCCAGGACGGTCCCCTGTCGTTCGTACATGAGCGACCAAAGTAGGCCGCCGACGGCCACCGCGACGGCCATGAAGACGGCGAGACCGACGGAGAAGAACTGGAGCGTGAGGACGAGGTGGTGGGCGGCAAAGGCGACGGCTGCGATCCCGTGCGCTACCCACGGGCGACACTTCTCGCGGAGCTGACCGTAGACGAAGAAGCGCCAGTAGTACTCCTCGAGGCCCGAGTGGATCACCGAGATGAATATCGCGAAGAGCACGAAGTGCTCGCGGAACCCGAGGGCGTCCGCCTTGGCGGTGGCCGCCCCGGCCCCCAAGCGCACGAGATCACCGAGGGGCGTCAGCATCAGGGCGGCGCCGAGGGCGGCGATCAGCACCCCTGAGCCGAGACCCGCCAATGCCACCGACCTCCACGAGGGCCAGCGCGCACCTTGGTCATCTTGCCTGCGGGTCAGCCCGTTTGCGCCGATGCTTCGCAGGAAGAAGAGCGGATAGACCAGCGTGAAGACCTTGGTGAGCGTGTAGGCCGCCTGCCCCAGCGCGCCCTCGGGCACCCAAACGAAGTAGAGGAGCGAGCCGAGCAGCGGCACCACCAACGCCGGCGCGAGCGCCGCCCACCCGATCGAGCGGGACGTGACGTGATCAGACTGGAGAGCAAGTGCAGAAGTTCGCATGGGATGCCCTCAACATCTGCGAGAGCCGTGCCACACGACATTCGCTGACTATTTCGAGAACCACGCGCGCACAACGCCCAAGCCCGAACCCCACCTGTACACCGAGCCCACCGCACCGAACATCAAGTGCACCTGGGGGGACGCGTGATTGCTTAATTGCATTACCCCCACCAGCCCCGGCCCGGCAACCGGTAACCGGCAACCCGGGTAATGCAATTAAGCAATCACGCGTCCCCGTAACCGTTTTCACTCGCCGCGCTTGATGCCGAGGGATTTCATTTTCTTGTAGAGATGGCTGCGCTCGAGGCCGAGGCCGGCGGCGGTGTTGGTGATGTGGCCCTTATTGTGCTCGAGGGCGCGGAGGACGAGGTCTCGCTCGGCCTCTTCGAGCATCTCGCGGAGTGGGCGATCGGGCTGGTAGTAGCCGCCCCCGGTGCGGCCGCCGCCGCCGATGGGCAGGAACGCCCTGGCGTCGGCTTCGGTTACCGCATCGCCGGGGGTCAGGATGACCAGACGTTCGATGAGGTTCTTCAGCTCGCGCACGTTGCCCGGGTAGTCGTAGGCGCCGAGTTGCTTGAGGGCACCATCCGAGAGCGTCTTGCCTCGGCGGTCGTTGACCTCGCAGGCGAGTCTCAGAAACGCCGACGCCAGGAGCGGGATGTCTTCTTTACGCTCCCGAAGCGGCGGTACCCGGAGCGGGAGCACGTTGAGCCGGTCGTAGAGGTCCGCCCGGAACTCACCCGCGTCGATCGCCTCGAGGAGATTCTTGTTGGTCGCGGCAACCACGCGCACGTCGACTTTGATGAGGTCGCCACCGCCGACGCGCTCGATTTCGTTTTCCTGGAGGACCCGCAGAAGCTTTGCCTGCATGGCCGATGGCATGTCCCCGACCTCGTCGAGGAAGAGCGTGCCGCCGTCGGCTCGTTCGAACTTGCCCCGGCGCTGCTTCGTGGCACCGGTGAACGCTCCAGCCTCGTGGCCGAAGAGCTCGCTCTCGATGAGCTCGCTCGGGACCGCCGCGCAGTTGAGCTTCTCGAGGCGGCCGGCGGCCCGCTTCGAGGACTCGTGGATCGCCCGGGCGACGAGCTCTTTGCCGGTTCCCCGTTCGCCCTGAATGAGGACCGTCGCCTGAGCGCTCGCCGCGAGGGCGATGCGCTCTTTGAGCTCGCGCATCGGGGCGCTCTCACCGAGCAGCCCGTTCGTCGCCCCGGCTCGACGCTTGAGCTCGGCGTTCTCGGACTCGAGCTTGCGAAATCCGAGGCAACGGTCGATGGAGAGCAGCAGCCGCTCGGTATGGATCGGCTTCTCGATGAAGTCGTGGGCGCCGAGACGCGTCGCCTCCATCGCCGTCTCGATGCTGCCGTGGCCGCTCATCACGATCACCGGCACGTCGTTGCCCTGCTCGCGGAGGCGCCGCAGCATCTCGAGGCCGTCCATGCCAGGCATCATCACGTCGAGGAGCAGAAGGTCGTAGGCGGCCTTCTGTACCTTGTCGATGGCGATGCTGGCGTTCCCAGCGACGTCGACCTCGAAGTCCTCGATACGCAGCGCCCGGGACAGGGCGCTCAGGATGTTCTTCTCATCGTCGACGATGAGCAGCGAGCCATTCTTGTGCGTCACTCGGCCTTCTCCTCGCGGAGCCCGAGCTCCTTCATCTTGGTCTGCAGACTCTTTCTGGAAATCTTCAAGAGCCGCGCCGCCCGGGTAACGTTCGCCCCGGTCTGCTCGAGGGCACGAATGATGAGCTCCCGCTCGACGCGCGATGTCATCTCACGGACCGTTTCTTTCAGCCCCGCCCCCTCCTGGGGCTCCGTGACCGCATCCCCGAGCCCCGCGAGGGTGCCTTCGGCGGTAGCCGCGGGGGGAGCGGCCGGCGGAGCCGGCTCGGGGGTGCGCCCGACCTCCGGTGGAAGGTCCGTCGCCTCGATGAGGTCGCCATCCGCGAAGAGCACGCACCTCTCGATGACGTTCTCGAGCTCTCGAATGTTCCCGCGGAAGGGATGCACCATCAGCTTGTCGAGGGCCACCGTGGACATGCCCTTGATGTTCTTGTTGAGGCGCTTGTTGAAGCGCACGAGGAAATGCTCGAGGAGGAGCGGGATGTCTTCGATCCGCTCGCGGAGCGGCGGGAGATGCAGATGCACGACGTTGAGTCGGTAGAAGAGGTCCTCGCGGAAGCGCCCCTCACCGATGTCCGCCGCGAGGTCGCGGTTGGTCGCGGTCACCAACCGAACGTCGACGGATATCGTCTTGATCCCGCCGACCCGCTCGAACTCCTGCTCCTGCAGGACGCGCAGGAGCTTCACCTGCATGTTGACGCCGATCTCGCCTATCTCGTCGAGAAAGAGGGTGCCCTCGTGGGCGAGCTCGAAGCGACCGGGTTTGCTGGTGACCGCCCCGGTAAACGCGCCCTTCTCGTAGCCGAAGAGCTCGCTCTCGATCAGCTCCTGGGGGATGGCGGCGCAGTTGACGCGGATGAACGGTTTGGTCTTCCGGGAGCTGTGCTCGTGCAAGGCACGGGCGATCAGCTCTTTGCCGGTGCCGCTCTCGCCGGTGATGAGCACCGAGCTCGGGGTATCGGCGACCTTCTCGATCACCCCGTAGACCTTCTGCATCTCGTCCGACTGGCCGATGATGTCGTAGCGACCCCGCTCGTCGGCGGCGGGCTGAAGGTCTTTGTTGACCAGCTCGGCGGTCTTGGCTGCCTTGGCGATGACGTTGCGCAGCTCGTTCTTGTCGAAGGGCTTGGTGACGAAATCGTAGGCGCCGAGCTTCAGTGCTTCGACCGCGGTGTCGACGGTCCCGTGGGCGGTGATCATGATCACCGGCAGGTTCGGGTGGGCCTCGGCGATGTGCTTCAGCAACTCCATGCCGTCGACCTTCGGCATGCGCAGGTCACTGATCACCACGTCGACGTGGTGCTCTTCGAGGGCGCTTTTCGCCTTTTCGCCGTCTGCGACGGAATGAACATCGTAGCCATCCCGGGTGAGTTGAGCCGTCAGCACACGCCGCATGTTGGGCTCGTCGTCGGCGATGAGAATCTGTTTGCGGGGCTTGCTCATTGGGGCACGCAGCGGTCCCCGACGACGGAAGTGTCAGCCGGGCGGTCACCGGGGAGCCCGGTGCAGAGGAACGAAAGCACGGCCTGGCGGCCGACGGATCCGGCCGACGGCTCCATGCGCGGAGCGACGCCGAGACCCGATGGCCATACCTCGACGACCCCGCCCACCCCGTCGTCGATGCCGGGTTGGCTGTGGGTGCGCGCCGTCGCGGCGGTCGGGTCGAGGCCCCCGGCCCCGCCCGGAATGAAGAAGACCGCCCCGGCGCGCTCGATGCCGGCGACGACCGCCGCCGGAGCACCGACCACCAAGTCACCGATGCCGTCACCATCGAGGTCTCCGACGGAGACGTCGACGCCGAAGTTCGACCCCGCGCAGACCACGCCCGGGTCGACGTCGGGGCAGGTGACGATGGTCGGGGCCGCGCCCCAAGCCATGCATCCGCCGCCGACCGGCGCAGCGCTGCTCGCATAGACCCTAACCTCGTCGGCGCCCTCGCCGGCATTGCCGACGATGACGTCCGGGGCCCCGTCACCATCGACGTCGCCGTAGGCCACCGACCCGGCAAAACCGAGGGCCGGGTCATCGATGCACGCGTCGACCGTCGCTGTGCCGTCCGAAGCGACGGTGAACACGACCACCCGGCCACCGTCCGGGGCGGTCACGGCGACGCGCGCCGAGGTGCCCGAGGTGCCGTCGGCGACGTCGAGGTCGGTGCCGAGGTGCGAGGCCGAAGGGGCCGTCCCCGGAGGCAGGACGATCTCGACGATCATGGCTCCCTCGACGCGGTAGACACCGCCGGCTCCGGAGTTTGCGCGAGGCGCACCGAGGATGGCGACGCCGAGGTCGAGGCCCGGAGCGACCGCATCCCCGGAGGTTCCGAGAGCAACGTCGGCGGGCGCGCCCCCGAGACTGCGAATGTTGGGATCGGATTCGCAGATCATCGAGAAGCCTCCCTCCGCAGGAGCGGTTGCCATGAGGCACCCCTCGAGGGTTTCGATGCCGCTGAGGGGCCACCGGGGGATCCCGATCAAAGCCGCCCCGGCGCTGTCGAGGCAGTCCCCCGGGTCGTCGCAGGTGTCCGACAGCGGCGCGGCGAGGTCGAAGTCTCCGTTGGCCCAGCCGCGGTAGATGACGACCGGCGTACCCGGCCCTGCGCCCACCGCCAGCCGCGACTCCGCAGCCGCCCCACCGACCGAGACGACGTAACCCTCGAGGACGGACCCGAAGGGGTCGCGGGAGGTGAAGCCGCTCGCCCGGGGGATGACCCGGGTGCTCGCGGCGTTTGCGAGGTCGTCGAACTCGAGGGGATTGCACGCGGTCGCCACAAGTACCAAGAGCATCGAGAATATCCCGAGCGTCAAAGAGACGGGGCCATGAAACCGGAGGAAGTCAGAGCCGTTTCTACGCTCGGCCATCAGAAGCTCCAGCTCCCGGCAGCGCCGGCGCCGGTGGGGGTGATGAACGGGGCGACGGCCCAGTCCCGGGGCTCGAGGACGGTCCCCGTCGAATCGGGCAAGGAGTCCGAGAGGAAGTAGTAGAGCGAGAGCCCGCCCAGGACCACCGCGACACCGAAGGCGATGTCGGCGGCGATGAAGAGAATCTGCCCCGTCGTGATGCGCTGGTCGTCGTTGGCGAGGGCGCCGGCGTCGCGCTCCGCTTCGAGCTCGCTGCGAATGTCGGCGCCGATGACCGCCGCCGTGACGCCTCCGCCGACGAAGAGCGCCCCCGCCACCAGCGTCGCCCAGGCACCGCCCCGGTCGGGCGAGGGGCGCAGGCGCACGCGAACGGGGGTCATCTGCCCGCGTTCGACGTCGATGCGCGCGCCGTAGCGCTTCATGCCATCGGCGGCGACTTCGACGCGATGAGGCCCGGCGGCCACGGCCCCCTCCCAGGGAACGTCGCCGACGTGGTTTCCGTCGATGAAGATCCGGGCGCCGCGAATGTTCGCGCTCACCCGGACTCGGCCGTCGGTGCTGCGGTTGAGCTCCACGGCGGTCTCCGTGGTTTCGCCGAGGGCCACGTCGACCTCGAGCTCGTGGCTATCGTAGCCCGGACGCTCGACCCACACCCGGTGGGTGCCGACGGGGACGACGTTGGACCACGGGGTGCGCCCGACCTCGCCGGCGTCGTGGTCATCGAGGAAGACCCGGGCCCCGGGCACGTCGCTGGTGACGCGGAGATTGCCCATGAACTGCCCCTGGCTCATCTCGACGATGACCACGTACATGTGCCCCGGTCGCACGTTCACGCTGGCTTCGACAGTGCGGTAATCGGGGTGCTCGACGACCACCCGGTACTGCCCGTGGTCGACGGTGGGCGCGAGGGGGGCCGGCCCCGAGGTGACGTTGACCTCGCCCCGGCGAATGGTGACCTGAGCCCCGGCGGGGTTGGTGCGAATCGATACCAGGGACTTCATCTGCTCGGCGGTGGTCTCGCCGATGGCGACGGTGAGCGCGGCTTCGCTCGCGGCGATGGCCGCCGCGTCTTGCCCGTCTTGCCCCGCGGCGCCCTCCCCGGCGCCCTCCCCGGCGGCAGCCGGATCGCCTGGGTCCGTGCCGCCCCCGGCCTGGGTGCCGCCTGCGACGCCCACCACGACACCGGCACCGCCATCCCTCGCGGCACCCTGGCCGGCAGCCCGGGTACGCAGCAGGTCGACGCGACGCCTGACTTCGTCCGCGTCCACAGCGTTCGGGTCGGCCTCGAGATAGCGGGCGAAGTAATCTGCGGCCCGGCCATAGTCGGCGTTACGCTCATAGGCGACGGCGGCGTTGTAGAGGAAAGCGCCCGAGGGCTGCGCCTCGTAGGCCGCCTTGAACTCCTCGGCCGCCTCGAGATAGCGCTCTTGGACGTAGAGCTCCTGGCCTCGCTCCATGTGCCGCCGAGCGACCTCAGCGGAATCCGAGACGTCATCGGACGTGGCCGCATCGCTCGTGTCACTTTGGGCCTCCGCCACGGGCCCCCGGCCCATGGTCAGCACTCCCGCTACGAATATCCAAAGAAAAGATCGCATCCCGTCTCCGCCTCGGCGCCGATGCTACACCTATCGGGCGAGCACCGTAACGCCATCCGGCCCCGCTCATAGCGAGGGGGTGGCGAGCGCGACCCCCATGGCCGACGAGCAACAACCCACGAAGAAGGAGCAGATCGTTCGGAAGTGGATCCGAGGCGCTCTGCCCTGGGTCCTGCTGGCCGCCGCGGCCTGGCTCGCCCTCTCGGATTTCACCGCCCGGAGCCTCGTCGAAACGGGAACCGAGGCCCCGGTCCTCGAAGCCAGCCTGGCGTCCGGGGAGGTCTTTGCCCTGGCCGAACACCGGGGCCAGGCCGTCGTCGTGAACTTCTGGGCCACCTGGTGTGGGCCCTGCCGCGCCGAGGCCCCGACCCTGACCCGCATCCACAATCGCCTAGCCGGGTCCGGAGGCCTAGTGGTGGGCATCAGCGCCGACCGCCTGCCCCTCGACCAGGTCGCCCAGGCCGCCCGCGGCCTCGGCATGGAGTACCCCATCGCCCGAGCCCCCGAAGAAACCTTCGCCCGCTTCCGCGTCACCGAGCTCCCGACGACCTACGTCGTCTCCCCCGACGGACACATCGTCTGGTCCCACGTAGGCGCCGTCGACGAAGAAGAGCTCGGCCGGGTCATCGCGGACTATCTCTAGGCCGAGTGCATCGTCGACTACGGCGAGCGCGAAACACGTGGGGACCCGAGGCGGGGACGGTATAAACTTTCTTACTTTCGTCCCGAAAGTAAGAAAGTTTATACCGTCCCCCAAACCATGGCGCTGCTGACTCCCCTCGGATGGTTCTTCACATCCCGCACCCGCCGCTTCGTTTACGAGAGCGCCGGCGCGGTGCCGACGCGGCCTTGGGTGATCGTGCCGGGGGCGCGGGTACGAGACAATGAACCGTCGGTGGTTCTCGCGGACCGCCTCTACGGCGCCCTCGACCTGCTCCGTTCAGGGGCCGTCGACCGGGCCCTCATCTCCGGGGGCCCGGGCGAAATTCCAGTGATGCGCCGTTGGCTCCGAGACCGGGGGATTTCCCCTGAAAAGATCGAGAGTGACCCTGGCGGCCTACGCACGCTCCTGACGATGGACCGGGCCAAGGCGCTCTTCGGCGTCGAGGGCGCCGTCGTCGCGACCAATCGCTTTCACCTGACGAGGGCGGTTTTCCTGGCTCGGGCCGTGGGAATCGACGCCGTAGGGCTCGTCGTGGACCGCCAGGTCTATGGAAAAAGACACCGCGACGAGGCCCGGGAAGTCATCGCCCAGGGCCGGGCCCTCGTCGATCTGACGGCTCGGCGTGTTTCACGAGTGATCCTCTAGCAAGGGGGCCCGGTTTGACAGGGGATCACTCGCCGTGATTCAAACCCCGACAGCCCATGGAGAACTCAATCCTCGTGAATTTCGTGATGCTGCAGGTGGCCGCCGAACAGGCGGAAAGCGCACCTGCAACCCTCGACCCCTGGACGCTCGTCATCGAGGCCTCGCCAGTCGTCCAGCTGGTGATGCTCATGCTCGTCCTGATGAGCATCGGGTGTTGGTTCATCATCGGCGCCAAGATCGTCCGCCTCTCGCAAGCGACCCGGTCCAGCACGAAGTTCCTCGACCTCTTCTGGGGCGAGAGCGGCGCGGCGTGGAATGCCGAACGCCTCGAGGGTGTCTACGCACAGATCAAGAGCTTCGAAGGCTCCCCCGTCGCCAGCGTCTTCCGCGCGGGCTACGTGGAGCTCGCCCGCATCGCCGGTGACTCTGCCCCCGCCGGCGGCGACACGGAGAACATCGACCGGGCGCTGCGCCGGGCTCGGTCCAATGAGTTCAACCGCCTCGAGAACTACCTGCCCTTCCTCGCCACGACCGGCGCCACCGCGCCCTTCATCGGCCTCTTCGGCACGGTCTGGGGCATCATGGGGTCCTTCATCGCCATCGGGAACGCGCAGGACGCGAGCCTCGCGACGGTCGCCCCGGGCATCGCCGAGGCCCTCATCGCGACCGCCATCGGCCTCGTCGCCGCCATCCCAGCGGTCATGGCCTATAACTACTTCCTCCGGAAGATCTCGGTCCTCGAATCGGAGGTCAACGCCTTCTCGAGCGACTACCTCAACATCGTCCGCCGCCATTTCCTGGCGGCCTGAGGCCCGACGATGGGAATGAGCACCAGCGGAGGTGGGGGAAACCGCGCGCCCCTCGCCGACATCAACGTGACACCCATGGTGGACGTCATGCTGGTGCTGCTCATCATTTTCATGGTGACGGCGCCCATGCTCACCACCGGGGTCGACGTCGACCTGCCCAACGCCGACGCGCCCCAGATGCCGATCGAGGAAGACCTTCCCCTGGTCACCGTGCAGGCCGTGCCCCAAGAAGAACGGACCCCCGGGGGTCCTACCTCGAGGCTCTTCTACTTCGAGGACGAGGTGACCCTGGAACAGCTCGAGCAGCTGCTGACGACGGATGAACGTGTGACCGAGGAGTCGCAGGTCTTCGTCCAAGCGGACGAGATGGTGCCCTACGGCGAGGTCGTGCGCGTTTTGGCGCTGGTCCGGCGCCTGGGCATCGAGAAGCTGGGCCTGGTGACCGACCCCCTGTCCTCGACCAACGAGACGGGCGCGACGGACGCGACGGGCGAAACGGAACCGGCGCCCGCGGAAGCGCCGGAGTGACGCTCCCGCATCAAACCCACCCGATGCACGTGGATGCCGGGGACCACAAACCCGACTCTCTCTTCTATCGTCGACCGGTGAGCCCGTTGGCCATCGTCGTCGGGGTCGTGGTGGCGATCGGTGCCTACAGCTCGATCGGGACGATGCTCTTCTTGGCCACGCTGATCACACCGTCGATGGCCGAGGGCGGTACTCACATGGTCGAGGTACTCCCTCCAACACCGCCCCCCGAGGTCGAGTGGGTCGAAGCGCGGCTCATCAAGCTGGGCCGCCAGTTCGATACCTCCGAGCTTCCAAACCGCCGGCGCGAAGCCCGGACGACGGCCCCCGAGCGCCCGAGCATGGTCGCCCGCCACGGTGCGCGACGGGTCGAAGTCCCCGATGCGGGCCCCGAGAACTCCCTCGACGACCTCGTCGCGCGCATCGGCACCACCGCCGACGAACTGGCGCAGATCGCCAACCAGGCCGAACAAGAGGGCGACCCCGACGGCGTCGCCGAAGGCACCCACAGCGCCGAAGACGGCGACCGCTACGCGACTTACCTCTACGGACTCTTCCGCCGGGGCCTCCGCAGGCCGACGTCCATCACCGACGAAGAGATCCGGGGCCTCCGGGCGACGGTCCAGGTTCATACGACCGCGGGGGGGCAGATCGACCGCTTCACCATCTCCCGGCCCTCCGGAAACACCGATTTCGACAGCGCGATACGCATGCGCATGGACCAGGCCGTGGGCACCCAGCTGCGGGAGCCCCCGGAAGAAGAGCGCGACCGCTACTTCGGGACCTCCTTTCCGGTAGGCTTCCGGCCACCGCGATAGATGATGATGACGAAACCCGTGATGACTCCAATCAAACGCCGCCGCGTCGGCACGACCCTCTTCGTCAGCCTCATCCTCGGCGGGGCCGTCGCCGTCGCCGGGACCGCCGGAGGGCAGCAACCGAGGGGAGACGAGCCGCCGCTCCCAGAGAATGTCGTCGTCGACGTCGACATGATCGAGAGCAACGTCATCCGCATCGGTATCCCCGATCTCCTCGGCACCGGGGGCACGCCGACCGAAGCAGGCGAGATCCTCCGCCGGGACTTCCATCTCATGCCCGGCTACCGAGTCATCGGGCCGGCGCAGATCAACTTCAACACGGTGTCCGAAGGCATGGGCATGGACCGCGGCCGCTGGGGCGGGCTCCAGGCCAACGGCGTCATCAAGGGCCGCGTCGAGGGCTCGGGCAACAGCCTCACCGTCGAGATGAAGTACTTCCACCTCGCGAGCGGCTCGGCGCCGGTGCTGACCGAGACCTACCGCGGCGCCCCCACCCAGTTGCGCCGGTGGATGCACGACTTCGGCAACAAGATCCTCGCTCAGATCACCGGCATCGCCGGGCCCTTCGGGACGCACATCGCCTGGGCCGAGCGCATCGGGCCGGGACGCAAGGACGTGAAGTGCGCCGGCATGGATGGCCACGCGCCCCGACGAGTCACCGACGGCCAGGGCATCGCCATGCTCCCGAGCTTCGGCCCCGACGACAACATCTGGTTCACCCGCCTCACCCCAACCGGCATGTTCGTCTCCCACACCGGCGTCCGCGGTCGCCCGGTCCTCGAGGGCAACGGCCTCAACATGGCCCCTGCCATCTGCAACGGGAAGGTCTTCTTCGTCTCGTCCCGGGACGGGAACAGCGAGATCTATAGCTCGAGCCTCGACGGCTCGGGGCTCCGGCGCCTGACCAACAACCGGGCCATCGACGTCAGCCCCACCTGCCACCCGAACGGCAAGGTCGCCTTCGTGAGCGCCCGCCACGGCAACCCGCAGATCTGGATCATGAACGCCGACGGCAGCCACCAGCGGCGCCTCACCTTCAAGGGCACGCACAACCAGACCCCGACTTTCTGCCCGAACCCGCGCCGCAACGTCCTCGCCTTCACCGGCCGGGACCACACCCTCGACATCTTCACCCTCGACGTCGCGTCGGGCGAATACAACCGCATCACCCAGGGCCAGGGCATGAACAAGGACCCGGCATGGTCTCCGGACTGCCGCATCGTGGCCTTCACCTCGAACCGCCGCGGCGCCCCCGGCGTCTACCTGGCGAGCCCCCTGGGCTTCAACCAGAACAAGATCGTCGACGGTGCCGCCGAGACCGTGGCCTGGCAGTACGAGCACTGGGCCGGACACGCGTCGAACTAGAAGTGAGCCGGAAAGGCAGCCCCGGGGAGGCGAAGCTCGGCGCTCCTCCGGGCCGGCGACCGCGTCAGGTCATCTTCGGCGCTCTGGGCGCCGTGGTCGTCCTTCTTGGAATGCTCGCCGGGGCCTACCTCTACGCCCACCACGCGCGCCCGCTGCCGCCCCCCCTTTGGACCGAAGCCGACCTGCCGGAGCTACCCCCAGCAGAAGACAACGGGTGGGTATTGCTCCGAGACCGCGGATACGCGTTCTCCGTGGACGACGAGGGGGGCCTTCTGTCGTTGGAGACTTCACCCCAGGAGCTTCCCGAAGATACGGCCCGAGCGATCGCGGACGAGCTGCGCGGGGACGAACCGGCTCGGCGAGAGATTGGCGCCCTCGGGCACTTCGCGGATGGCTGTGCAACGACCGATACGTACTGCCCCTTCCTGCCCATGCACTACCTAGCGGTCGAGCGCGGCCTCGCCATGATCGTCGGCGCCCGCCTCGGCCACTGGACTCGAGTGACCGAAGAGGCCGAGGCGCTCTCTCGTCAAACATCGGGCTTCACCGCTACCTGTCGGACCGTCGCGTCGTGCTTGGTCGCCGTGAGGGCCCTCGAAAACTCGATGATCGCAGCAGAGAGCGTGGCGTTCATCGCCTCGAACGCGGACGACCCGCCTATCGACGTGCTCGAGGCGCTGGTCGAACTGGTCGCAAGTGCGGTTACTCCTTCGCCCGATGTCGGCCGCACGATCGTCTTCGACTGCGTGTCCTACCGCCGCACATTTGCGGCATTGAATGGGGAACTCCTCCTCGACAGAGCCTATACGCTGGGGCGATTGGACGACATGTGCCGCAGCGTGCACGCGTACGCCGTCGACCCCACCCTTGGCGCGCCTACCGGGTGGCCCCAGACGGATGGTGCGCTCTGGTGGCTCTACAACGCTCGGGGCAAGGAGTACCTCGCGATGTACGCGGTGAACCTCGAAACGTCCGTCTCGGCGATTACCCGGTACCGAGAAGTTCTCGAGGATATCGACGCCGCGCGGGCCCGGGCCCTCGAGGCCCTTCGCCGAGCCATCACTCACGCAGAGGCCCAGGCCGAAGCCCGCGCCAACCAAGCGGCCAATCCTGATACAACAGACGAGTGAACCGCACCTCGCTCTTCATCCCCGGCCAGAGCATCGGCGGGCGCTTCCGCGTCGACGGTTTCCTCGGGCGCGGCGGGGCGGGGAACGTGCTCGCGGCCGTCGACGAGAAGACGGGCAAGCGCGTCGCGCTCAAGCTCCTGCGCAGCAAGGCGGCCCTCGACCCAGTCCTCGTCGAGCGCTTCCGGCGGGAAGCGAAGGCCCTGTCGGGCATCGACCACCCGGGAGTCATCGGCGTCGAAGACGCCGGAGCACTCGATGACGGAACCCTCTTCCTCGCAATGGAGTTGCTCGACGGCGTGACCCTCGCCCAGCGCATCAATCGCGACGGGCCGATGAGCGCCCAGGACCTCGCCCCGGTTCTGACCGGGCTTTGTGACGCCCTCCGGGCGATCCACGCTCAGGGCATCCTGCACCGCGACATCAAACCTTCGAACATCTTCTTGCCCAACCCCGACGTCAGCGCCGACGTGGTCAAGCTCGTCGATTTCGGGGTCGTGAAGATCGAGGGCCTCGAAGGCCTCACCCGCGAAGCCATCTCCGTCGGCACCTCGGCCTACATGGCGCCGGAGCAACTCCGCGGGCGCGGGGCAGATCTCGACGCCCGCGTCGACGTCTACGCGACCGGCGTCACCCTCTACGAAGCCTTCAGCGGCAAGCGGCCCTTCATGACGAGCCCGGAGCTGCACGTCTACGAAGCCATCCTCTCGAACCGCTACCCCTCGTTGATCGAAGCCGCCCCCGGCGTGCCCGTAGCCGTGGTCAAGGTCGTCGAACGCGCCTTTGCGAAGCACGCCGCGGCGCGATTCCCCGACGCCCCCGCCCTCGCTACAGCTTTCGCAGCGGCTGCGAACGCTGACTGAGCCGAAGCTCGGTTGGCTCGCGTCACTTGAGCCGCGACAGACGCGCGGCGATGCGCGAGAGCGGCAAGACCTCGTCCGCGAGGCCGAGGTCGACGACGGCCTTGGGCATTCCGTAGACGACGGAGGTCTCTTTGTCCTGGGCGAAGACCTTGCCCCCGGCAGCCTTCGCAGACGACGACCCGAGGGCCCCGTCGCGGCCCATCCCGGTCATCACCACGGTGGTGAGCCGCCTTCCGTAGAGCGACGCCGCCGACTGGAGGGTCACGTCGGCGCTCGGCCGGCAGCCGTTGACCGGCGGAGACTCGGTGAGCTTGATCATCCCGGTCCGCTCGAAGATGACGTGTTTGTCTCCGGGAGCGATCATCACCACCCCCGCCGCGATGCGGTCCTGAGGACGGGCTTCGCGCACTTTGACCGCGCTCATCGAATCGAGGCGTTCGGCGAGGGCCCGGGTGAACTGGCCAGGCATGTGCTGGACGACCAGCACACCGCGGCTGAAATTCGCGGGCAGGTGAGGAATGACCTGCTCGAGGGCGGAGGGACCGCCGGTCGAGATGGCGATGATCACCGCCGGGTCCAGCATCGCCGAGGCAAAGCTGATGCGCTTCCCGGAAGATCTCGAAGAACCCGAAGAACTGGAAGAACTCGCGGGACGCGGCTGGATGTCTATCGGAATGGTGACGTCCCGGGCAGACCGCCGGAGAGCGGCGGGGTCCTCCTTGGGCGGCGGTTGGGGGCGGGCCCGGCGAGCCGCCGCGAGCTTCTTCAAGAGCTCGGCCGAGATGCCGCTGAGGTCCGTCGAGACCTCACCGCTCGGCTTGGTGACGAAATCGACGGCCCCAGCCGCGAGCGCCTCGACGGTCTCCTTGGCGCCCTCGTAGGTGTGGGCCGAGAGCATGACGACGGGGGTCGGTTTGAGACGGAGGATTTCGCGAACCGCCGCGGCCCCATCGAGGCGCGGCATGTTGAAGTCCATGGTGACGACGTCGGGGGAGAGCTCGACGGTCTTGTCGACGCCGTCCTGACCGTCCTTGGCCTGGCCTACGACCTCGAAGCGCGGGTCGGCGGAGATGGTGCGGGCCACCGCCACCCGCATGAACGCGCTGTCATCGACGACGAGGACTCGGATCTTGTCGCTCAATAGTCGTCCCCCACGAACCCCGTGATGACATAACCCGTCACCGGACGATCGATGCCCTTCAGCTTGAGCCCCTCGAGGGGCGTGGCCAACACGTGGTCCTTCACCATCTCGTAGAGCTCGGCGCTCATGAGCACCTCGCCCTTGGGCGCGTTCGACTCGTAGCGTTGAGCGCGGTTCACCGTGTCACCGATGACCGTGTAGTCGCGGCGGACGTAGCGGCTGCCGATGTCGCCGCGGACCGCCGGACCGGTGTTCAAGCCGATACGCATCTGGAGCGGAGGATCGCGCTCGATGGTCGCGTTGAAGACGTCCATGGCGCGCTGCATCTCCCAAGCCGCCCGCGCCGCCCGGAGAGTATGGGGCTCGTCGAAGAGCGGGTCCTCTTCGAAGATGGCCATGATCGCGTCGCCGATGAACTTGTCGATGTCGCCCCCGCGCACCTTGATCACCGGGCACATGGCGTCGAAGTAGCCATTGAGCAGCTCGACGACCTGGGGGGCCTCCATGGCGCTCGACATGCTGGTGAACCCACAGAGGTCGCTGAAGAGCACGGTCATCTCTTGGTGCGAGGCGCGATAGGAGAAGAGCTCGCCGCTCGACGCCTGGGCCTCGGCAGCCATGCGCGCCCCGTCGGAGATGTAGAGCTTCGACGCGTCTTTGTAGGCCCGGAGGCGGCGCTCGGCGAGCATGCGCTCGACCATGGCGACGCACTTGTCGGCGCTGAAGGGTTTGACCAAGTACGCGGTCAGGCCGGCCGCACGCATCTGAGCTCGGTCCCGGCGGCTGTCCCGGGCCGTCAGCATCAGGAACGGCACGTCCTTGGTCTTCGCCTCGTGCTTGAGGGCGTGCACCATCTCGAAGCCCGTCATCCGGGGCATGTCGTAGTCCGTCAGGATGAGCTCGTAGTTGGGCTCCGAGGCGATGGCGCGTTCCATGCCGTCCATGCCGTCGACGGCGGTGGTCACCTCGAACCCCTGGCGGGTGAGGGCGTCGCCAACGAGGTGACGAATCGCCGGCGAGTCGTCGACCACCAGCACCCGTTCCCGCCCCGAGAGGGCCACCTCGGCGAGCAAGTCGCGAACCCGTGAGAGCAACTCCTCGGGGACGACGGGTTTGACGACGTAATCATCGGCGCCGGCATCGAAGCCGCGCTCGAGATCCGTTGCTTCACCGAGGCTCGAGCAGATGATCACCGGAAGGTGCGAAGTGTCGGGCTCGTCCTTGATCGCCGCGCAAACCTGATAGCCGTCTTGACCCGGCATCTCGACGTCGGTGATGACGAGGTCCGGCCGGCTCTCGTCGAGGAGCGCGAGGGCCTCGGTGCCGTCATAGGCGTGCACCACCTCGTAGCCGGCCTCTTCGAGGACCGGCCCCGTGTGTTTGTGCACCAGCTCACTGTCGTCGGCGAGGAGGACGATTCGCTTCTCGCGGGTCGACACCCCGAGAGCCCCGACGACGTCACGGGCGGTGAAGGGTACTTGAACGAAGCCAGAGAGGCGCGCCGCCCGGGCTGCGTCGCGGTCGCGCGCGTCGGCGGAGACGAGGACCAAGGGGACGTCGTCGACCTCGGCGGCGAGAGTCAGGGCATCTCCCCCGGGGAGACGGCGGGCGATGAAGGCCGCCGAGGGACGCGGCTCGGCGCGCAGCATCGCGCGCAGTTCGTCGGCGGTCGCCGCGCGCTCCACCTCGTGCCCCGCCGCGAGGAGCGGGGTCGCGAGGGCGTCGCTCAAGATGGGCGTCGCTGCGGCTACGACGACGTGCACGGCGAGAGCATACACCGTCGCGGGTCGATATCAGGGCCGAGATCAGGATTGCAGGTGCGGGAAACGACGGCCGAGGTCCTGGGCTATCGCCTCGAGATGTTGACGGTCGACTTCGAGGAAGGCCGAGGGATCGTTGCTGTCGATGTCGAGGACCGCGAGGAGGGCACCGCCCTCGGTGACCACCGGCACGACAATTTCGCTCCGCGTCGTCGAAGAACACGCGATGTGACCTGAAAAAGCTTCGACGTCGGGGACGACCTGGGTCTCCCGGGTGTGCGCCGCCGCCCCGCATACGCCCCGGCCAAAGGGAATGCGTAGGCAGCCGTGACCGCCCTGGTAGGGGCCGACGATCAACACCTCGGGCTCTACCGCGCGGTAGAAACCCGTCCAATCGAAATACGCAAAGGCGTGGTGCAGCTCGCACACGACGCTCGCCATCGCCGCCACCCAGTCGTCCTCGTCATCGAGGAGCGACGCGATGGCCGCCCGGACCTCGCCGTAGCGTGCCGCGCGTTCGTCGGGACCCGCGTCGCGGGGCACGGTGGGCGCGGCGAGGACCGCCGGGCCGGTCAACGGACGATCTTCCGAAGATGGTAGCTCTTGGGCCGAGTGAGATGCTCGAAGCCGACGCTCGAGAGCGTGCAGCCGCGCCCTGAGTCTTTGATGCCGACCCACGAGAGCTCGGGGTCGAGGTAATCGCAGCGGTTCATGAACCAGGTCCCGGTCTCGACGCGGTCGCCGACCGCGATGGCGCGATCCTCGTCCTCGGTCCAGATGGACGCCGTGAGCCCATAACGGCTGTCGTTCATGCGCTCGATGGCCTCGTCGTCCGAGGTCACCTTCATGATGCCGACGACGGGGCCGAAGCTCTCCTCGCTCATCACGTCCATGCGGTGGTCCACGTCGACGAGGATCTGCGGCGCGAGGTACTGGGGCCCGCGCGCCATCGCCGCGGCAAAGGGCGCAGGATCGATGAGCCCCCGAGCCCCGGCGTCCATGGCGGCCGCCACCTGATGGCGCACGAAGTCCGCCGCCGCGGGCCGCACCAGGGGCCCGAGGGTGGTCTCGGGGTCCGCGGGATCGCCGAGCAGATACTTCTCGGTGAGCGCCACGGCACCGTCGACGAATCGGTCATAGACGTCGCCGTGCACGTAGATGCGCTCGATGCCGCAGCAGCTCTGGCCACTGTTGAAGAACGCGCCGTCGACTAGGCTCTCGACAGCGAAGTCGAGGTCGGCGTCGGGGCGCACGTAAGCCGGGTCCTTGCCGCCCAGCTCGAGACCGCAGGCGATGAAGCGGTCTGCGGCAGCGCGATGCACGGCGCGGCCACCTTCGACCGACCCGGTGAAGGCGACGTGGCCCACCCGGGGGTCCGCGACGACTCGGGCGACCTGATCGTGGCTGAGATGCAGGTACTGAAAGACTCCGGTGGGCAGCCCCGCCTCGTCAGCCGCTTTCTGCATGCGCTCGGAGACGAGGGGCGTCTGCCCCGAATGCTTGAGCACCACCGCGTTGCCCGCGAGCAACGCCGGCACGATGCTGTTGACGCTCGTGAGCCAGGGGTAGTTCCAGGGCGCGAGGACCAGCACCACGCCGAGGGGCTCGCGCTTGATGTAGCGATTGAATCCTTCCTTAGCCGAGACCGTAATCGGGGCGAGGGCATCGTCGGCGGCGGCCATCATGGACCGTCCGCGCTCGGCGAAGCCGGCGATCTCTCCGGGGGAATAACGAATCGGCCGACCCATCTGCCAGGTGAGCTCGAGGGCTGCGTCTTCGGACTGGGCAACGAGCAGGTCGATCATCCGGCCCACCGCTTCGCGCCGTTCGTCGAGGGACGTCCCGGCCCAAGTGCGCTGGGCAAGAGCCGCCCGTTCGAGGGCTGCCCCGAGCTCGTCGTCCGTCGCGTGGGGACGCGTCACATGAACCCGACCATCGATCGGGGAAATGACATCGAATGTCTGGGCCATCGCTACTCCTTCTCCGCGCTCGGAACGCTGAATCTACCCTCCCAGGGGGATTTAGCTCACATGAAACATACCCGCCCTTCCACTGCGGCCACGCATGTCGCATGTTCCGCACCATGACTGAGCGAAAGCCCTTCGATTTTGATGCAGACGGCAAGCCGACCGGCCTCTCCGATGAGTTTGCTCCTCACCTGGGCTTGCTCGCGCCTCGGCCCGTCGCCTTCTTGAGCTTCGGGGATGCCGCGTCCCTCGGCAACCGACGCAGCAAGCTCGGCGGCGCGGCCCACTTGCCCTCAGGGCACGAAGCGCCGGTGGGCGATGCGCGCCCCTTGGGCCTCTTCGCGCAGATCGATTTCGCCGAGATGCCAGCACTGCCCGACTTCCCCGCGGACGGTGTGCTCCAGGTCTGGGTCGACCCCGACGACGAGATGTTCGGGCACGATGAAGATTCCGCAGCGGAACAGAAGAACTTCAAGGTCCTCTATTTTTCCGCCGACCAGGAGCTCGCGCCCTCGGGCGATGACGTCGTCCCCGCGGGCATGCCGCTCAGCGCCGTGCACAGCATTTCCTTTTCTGCCGAGCAAGACTTGCCGGGTGTGGCGATGATCGGCGAGCTCCAGCCCAGCGGTCGCTGGCAGAGGTCGTTCGCGGCCTTTGACGATGGCGACCTCGGCTGCAGGCTCGAGGACGAGGTATTCGCCCTCCACGACCGCACAGGGAACGAGAACGCTCCCAAGATCGGCGGCTACCCCTGCTTCTTCAACGGCCACCCCGGCGAACGGTCTTCGGCCGCCTACGCGTTTGACCGTCTGCTGCTCCAGCTCCCCTCACACCATGGTTCGACCGTGTCCATCTGGGGCTCGGGCACCGCCAATTTCATGATCACCCGAGACGACCTCCTCGCCCGGGACTTCAGCAACGTCTGGTACTGGCTCGATCACTGAGTCGGCCGCTCGACGAGGGGCAGCAGGCAGAGCGAGTCATGAGCGAAGAGTCGAAGTACAGCCGAGGTGACCGGGCCATCAGCGCGACGCTGGGGCCGGGCACGATCAGAGCGGTCGAAGAAAGGGAGCTGGCGGGAATGAGCCGGCTCTTCATCATCTTCACCGCCGATGGCGGGACCCAATTGATGATCCCGGTGTCACGGGAAGAGGAAGCCCTGACGCCCATGCCTCCGCCTGCCGACTGCTAATTACCCCTCTCAGCCCCGCGCGCTCATGCCCGAGTCCGCGCCAGGAAGCGTTCGAGGAGCAGCATGCCTCCGACGAAGACGAGGGCGACCGACGCGTGACCCGCGAGGTTGTGCCAAGGGTCAGCCATCGGGCAGTGGATCTGCAAAGCCACGTTCCCGGCGAGGCCCGCCGCGGCGGCCGCGAGGAGGGGCGCGAGGAAGGTGCCGCGGTCGAGGAGCCGGGCGATCCCGTAAACCGGGATGCCCGCGAGTAGCCCCATGTACATGCAGGGGCTCGCGTGAGCCCAGAAGGAGCCGTGGTCGGGACCGGCCGCAGGTTCGCCGGAGACGGTGACCGCGAGGACGAAGGTCGCGGCAACCGACAGGGTCGCGAGGGTCACGACCTTCCACCTGGGTAACTCGGGCAGCTGCAAGGGACGGGTCGCGACGACCACCGCCGCACCAAAGAGCACCGTGAGGGCAAGCATGCCGAGCAGCACCCGGGGCTCTTGCACGCTCGACCAGTCGGGCGGCGGCATGGCGATAGCCGTCATCATGCAGATGAAAACGAAGGCGCCGATGGCCATCACGCGGCGCACCAGGGTCGACCGGGAGCGGAACCATTGAGCGGGCTTGGCCTCGTCCTCTTCGACGGTACCCATGGCGGCCGAGAACATCGAATCGAGGTCGTCCCCGGTGACGTCGCCGTCGGCCTCGCCTACGGCGTGCAAAAGCGAATCGAGCTCCGGGTCGCTCTCCGGTCCAGTATCTTGGGCGTTTTGGCTCGCGTTGTCGGTCATGGCGTTTCGAGCTCCTTTTCGAGGAGCTCTTTGAGCTTCTTGTATGCGCGGTGGGCCCGGACCCTCACGGCGCCTTCCTTGGCGCCGACGACCTTGGCGACCTCGGAGAAGGGCATCTCCTGGAGCCAGTGCAGCTCGATGACGGTGCGCTGGCTCTCCGGGAGTTGGGCGAGGGCCGTGCGCAGCTGCTGGGCGCGCTCTTGTTCTTCGAGGGTGTCGGTCTGCTCGACGCCGACGGTGTGGATGGCCGCCTCGAGGGACGCCTCCTTGCGGCGCCCGCGCTTGCGGTAGTGCTCGCGGACCAGGTTCATGGCGATGGTCACCACCCAGGGCCGGAGCTTGGCGCCCTGACGAAAGTCGTTTCGGGCCCGGTTGAGCTGAAAGAAGGTCTGCTGCACGACCTCACGCGCCTCCTCTTCGGAGCTGAGGCGCCGCCGCGCCATGCGCAGGAGCATCGGCGCGTAGCGGTCGAAGAGCACGCGGAACGCCGCGTGATCTCCGCCGACGTAGGCTGCCATCAGCTCCTCGTCGGTTGGACTCTTGCCAGCGTCGGCCATGCGGGCGGCAGACTACCCAAATTCGATCGCGGCGTCCCACGTGCTTCCTCTCTCGGAGGGCCGTACGCACGACGGGGGCCAAAGGCTACATATCGGGGGCCAAATCGAGGCGCGGAGTCCTCCCACCGAAGTCGGTCCGCCCTACCAGAGCACTTCGGGCGCTCAAGCCGCCGGGCGCGAAAAGCGCAGAACCACGCGGTCACGGCCGGTGTTCTTCGCCTCGTAGAGCGCCTGGTCTGCCCGGGAGAGCAGAGCGGCGGCGCCCTCGGCGTCGTCGAGGACCGTGACCCCGAGGCTGATGGTAACTCGGGACTTTCCTTCGAGCTCCGCGACGTCGTGGGCAGCGATCCGCGACCGAAGCTTGTCCGCGACCCGGGCCGCCGCGTCACCGTTGGTCCGGGGAAGGAGCACGACGAATTCCTCGCCTCCGACCCGGGCCACCGTATCGACGGCCCGAACTCCGGCCGTGAGGACTTCGGCCACGTCCCGGAGCACGGCATCCCCGACCGGGTGGCCGAAGCGGTCGTTGAGCTGCTTGAAGTGATCGATGTCGAGGGTGAGGACGGCGAGGTCGGTGCTGTAGCGCCGGGCCCGGGCAATCTCGCGGTCGAGGCGAGCGCCGAGGAGGCGGCGGTTGGCGAGGCCCGTGAGCTCGTCGTGGTTCGAGAGCTTCCGGAGTTCGTCCACGAGACTGGCGTGGTGGATGGCGAGGGCCAAGGTCGTGGCCACGGCGCTCAGGAAGCGCACCTCGACTTCGCTGAGGGGGTCCGCCTCGGGGCGGGTCAGGGCGAGGATGCCGAGGTTTACGCCGCCCTGGCGGATGGGCACGGCGGCGAAGCTGCCGGTGCGCTCGGCGTGGCCCCAGAAGGCGAGGTAGCTCGGCTCCCGAGCGACGTCACGGACGATGAAGGGCTCACTCGCCCGGGTCACTTCGCCGGAGATGCCCTCGCCCTTCTCGATGAAGCGCCCGACCAACGAGTCGGGGTCATCAAAGCCCCGGGCGACGCGGATTACGAAGTGGTCGTTGGGATCGCGGACGAGGATGGCGACCTCGCGCAGCCGAAGGGCGACGCTGAGGCGCGCGGCGACCGAAGGAAGGACCTCGTCCATGCCGCTCTTCTCGGTCGCCTCGCGGAGGAGCTCGAAGAGCAGCGCGCGTTCGTCGAGGCGATGCTCGAGCTCGGTCGTCTTGGCGGCAAGGGCCCCGGCAAGCTCGAACTCCTCTTGTTTTGCTTGGAGCTCGAGGGAAGAATCGATGGCGTCGACGCTAGCGTCGGTGGTCGCCTTGAGGATGGCGTTCACGCCGCGGGCCGCCTGGCCCACCTCGTCGCTGCCCAGAGGCGGCAAGCGACGCAGAAGCTCGGAGCGGTCGGCCTGGCTGGCGAGGAAGCGCACCAGGGTTTGCACCCGTCGACCCTCGACGCGGTAGGCGACAAGACCGACCACGAGCACCGCAGCGACCACCAGGAGACACGCCCAGATGGGGGAGAGGCCGGCCGCCACCACCCCGGCGCCCACGGCGGCGCCGGTGCCGGCGCTGATCGCGCTGGCACGTGCAACGACGCTGCCGAGTCCCATCTTCATGGCCCTGCCAATAACCCTTCGACGCACCGTGTCAATGAGGGTTTTCTCTGGGGAAACGTAGGGCCCACAACAAGTGGTTACGCCCACTCGGGCCCTTCCCTTCCCAGCTGCCAGCGCCCTCCCCGACCTGAGACGGACCGCCATCGGGCAAAAAAAAACGCCCACGGCATGCCGTGAGCGCTTTGGGTGGCGATGGGTGGATTTGAACCACCGACCTAGCGCGTATGAAACGCCCGCTCTAGACCAACTGAGCTACATCGCCGGCAGGGCGCGCACTATAGCCGTGAAGAGGGGGCTGTCAATTTGTGACGAGGCCCCCAAATCCCGCTATTTACGGGCGCCCGAGGCTCACTCGTGGCAGGCCGCGAAGGGGCCCTGGACGCCCGCCCAGATGCACGCTGTGGCGGTGGCGTTGGCCTGCCCGTAGAGTCGACCGATTGGTGGATGTGGCCCAGAGCAAAGAAGACAGAGCCCGAGACTGGACGCTGCATGCGGAGTCCTACGCACGCCATCCCGGTGGCTCTTCCTCCCATATCGGGGCCGTGGTCCTCAGCTTGGTCGCGTTGGGGTCCGGCGCTCTAGGGAGCCTCGGCGTCCTCGGGGCGTACTCGCCCGACGTCTCGGCCGATGAATTCAATAGAATCCTGTACCCCAGCCTGGGTGCCTTGGGGCTGGGTGTCGTACTGGTGCCCCTCGTCGTCTGGATGGTCCGCACCGCCAAGCGCGAGGCCGCGCGCCTAGAAGCGTTCATCGCCGAAGTCCAAGGCCGCGGCGGCCAAACACTGAGCGGACCGCAGTTGGCACAGTGGTTGACTCGATACTGGGCTGCCGACTACCCGCACCAGTCGCTTCTCTCCTCACCGGAGGTCTACCGAGCTGCGTTCAGTTTCGACGGCGCACCGGTCCTCGTCGATCTCACACCAAGCGGCTACCACATGTCGGGCAATCAGTTTCCAGATCTCTGGTGGGCCCACGTGGTGGTCCCCGGCAGGCCTCATTCGGGAGTGCGCATCAACCCGGAGCATCCGGACGTGCAGCGGATTCAAGCCTTGGGCTACGAGCTCGAGCTCGGGACCGGCGGCCTGATCGCCCGGGGAAACAAGACGATCGAGCCCGCGCTAGATAGACAACCCATCGGCATCATGGACACGGCAGCCGAGCTCGTGAGGCTCACCAGAGCCATCGAAGCGGAGACCGCCCGCGTTGCACCCGCGTCAGGCGCGCCACTGACTCTGTCTTGATCGGCCGAGCATGGGCCGCTGCGTCCTACGGGGACGGCGCCGGGGCCGGCGTCAGGGTCGCGACCGCGAGGCCCCGACGGGCGATGAGCAGGCGGCGGACTTCGGCTTCGGCGGGTTTGTCCCGGACGGTGTAGTAGCGGTCGAAAGCACCCCCGGGGCCGAACCAGCCCCAGAAGAGGGCACCTTCGATGAAGGGCGCGCGGGCGAGGCCCCGGGCGACCGCGGCATAGGCCGCCCGCTGCTCTTCGAGGTCGATGGGGGCGCCGGTAGTGTAGTCCCAGGGCGCCATGGCGGCTCCGTCGACACTGGGGAAACCGACCTCGAAGAGGACGAGGGGCTGGTCGACCTCCCGCTGATACGCCTCGAGGCGCACGAGCACTTGCTGGAATCGTGCGGCGAGCTCCGGGGGTGCGGCGTCGGGATCGTCGGCCAACGGGAAGTAGGCGCTCACGCCGGCGACGTCGACGGCCGCAAGAGCGCCACGGTGGTCGAGGGCATCGTGGTTGCTGACCCACGCGAGGGGACCCGGGAAATGACGCCGGGCAACTTCTGCGACGTGGTGCCAATGCTTCTGATGGCGGTCTGTGGAAAGCGAGGTGAGCTCGCTGCCGAGGACGAAGAGCGCCACGTCTTCGCGGGCTGCGAGAGTCGCGTAGTGGCGGACCGTTTGCTCGTAGCTCGCCCACCACGCGGCTTCGTCGCGGGGCACGAGGACGCCGCGCCAGTGGTCCCGCTCTCCGCTCTGGACCTCGATGAGGGGCATCAGGCTGACCCGCAGGCGGGCCCGGTGGGCGCTTCGAATCAAGGCCGCGAGCTCCTGGTCCGTGGGCGTCGTAGCCGAAGGCCCGATGGACGACGCGTAGATGGACTCCTGTTCGAGGGTCACGGGGATGAGCACGTGGTTCGCGCCGAGGCCGCGCACCTCTTCGAGGTCCGGCGGGAAGGCGAAACCCCGGCGCTCGGCTTCCGCCGGCCAGGCACCGAGGCCGACGCCCCAGAGTCCGGTGCCGTCATCGGCTGGCGCCTGCACCGGCGACGCCGTGACGGCTCCGCCGGCCGGCACGAGGGCGACCAAGGTCAGGAGCACCGACCGGGTGATGGCGCGAGGGGGCGCCCTCATCTGCGGCCCTGAGTGGAAGCGCGCCACCGGCCGAGGGACTCGAGGCCGTGGACCATCCCGCTCTTCACGGCCTCTCGGACGGCCACCGGGTCATCGGCATGGGCCGCGAGATCCACGCAAACGCGAAACTCACCGTCACGGCAGAGCTCCCGGCGCCACCACTCGTGCAGACGTGCGACGCGTTCGCCCAAGGGGCCTTCGGGCGTGGCGCTGGGGGTGAGGCTCAAGAGGATGGGGATGGTCGTCGCGTTCTCAGCGTGGCGGGCGAGGGTCATCTGCACCGCCATCGCCTCACGCTCGGACTCGTCGGTATCTTCGAGGGCGTCTCCGTCGAGGCCGATGACCATCATCTTCGGGTACTCGCGGATGTGCTCCTCGACCCGGGCCGCGGTCTCGGCGAAGGACTCGTGGGCGACCACGTCGTGGGTGTAGTAGGCGTCCTCGGGGTGGTCGTCATCACCCACGACGGCGCCAACGCCGGCGACGACGTAGGGCGTCCGGATGCCGCCCCCGGTCTGGAGCTGCACTAGGCCGATGATCAGCGCCGGAGTGATGAAGGCCCAGGCGATCCAGGGCACGCGTGTCTTCGCGCTCATAGATCGCCTGTCGCGAGTTTCGTGCCTTGGGGGAGCAACACCTGGACCTGCACCTCTCCGCCGCCTTCGCGAGGAAGGAGGGCGGCGCCGCGAAGAGGATACGGTGCGGGCGGGGCGTCGTTACGGGTCGGTCCCGATCCGTAACATTCGCCGCTCGAATGTGTGATTCATGGTCACGGGAGGGAGGATCGCGACGGACCGTGGTTTCCTCGCAAGGAAGGAGGCCGAAGGAAATGCACCGCATTTTCGAGGTTTCCTGACGCCGTGAGGGGGCCACGGAACGAGCGAGGAACCTTCCGTGACCGTGAATCGCGCACTAGGGCACGCTCCAGGAGATGGTCACGGACCCGGTTCCGGTGTTGACCGCTGCGATGTTCAGCGGGTTGGCCCCGGTGTTGTAGGAGCCCCCTCCTCCGCCGCCGCCGATGCCGCCGCCGTCGGACATGTCGACACCGCCGCCGCCGCTGTAACCGCCCCCGGCGCCCCCAGCGTTCGTGGTCCCGACGCTGCCCATGCAGGGAACGGCGCCCCCCGTTGAGCCCGCCCCGTCGGCGCCGGCCGTGAGCCAGCCGCCGCCGCCTCCGGTGCCCGACGCGCCGGTGCCGGCCGTGCCGCCGTCGCCAGCCGTGCCCCCAGCGCCCCCGGAGTGAACCGGGGGAGCCGTGCCGTCCTCGGTGGCCGAGGCGCCGCCTCCGAGGGCGGTGACACCGCTGCCGCCGCCGCCGCCGGCGACGATCTTGGCCGTCGCCCCTTCGGTCACATAGGAGCACTGGCCCCCGGCTTGGTCGCCGGGGTTACCGCCGGCGTAGACGGTCAAAGTGGCGCCGGGCACGACCGCGAACTCAGCGCGCATGCGCGCGCCGTTTCCGCCGGCGCCGCTCGCCGACCCGGCTGCCCCGGCGGAGCCCTCCACGATGATGCGCACCTCCGAAATCCCGTCCGGCACCGTCCAGGTGTCCGAAGAGCCGGTGTAGGTGAAGGACATCGTGGTGACCGTCCCTGCGATGCACATGGCCATCGGCACGTCGCAGACTTCGTCCCATGGGCAGGTGCTCGGGCCCGAGTCGCAGACGCTGTCTGCCTCGTTGCACGTCTCGGCGCCATTGCAGGCCGCGCCATCATCGCAATCCCTCGCGGGGCCGGTGCAGGTGCCGCTCCCGCAGACGTCCGGGTCCGTGCAGAAGACACCGTCGTCGCAAGCCGTTCCGTCCGCGACCGGGACCGGCTCACACGCGCCGGAGGTCGCGTTGCAGGTTCCCACGTTGCACATGTCGTCCATGGCTGAGCAGTCGACCGGCGCACCACACGCACCGGCGTCGCAGGTGTCGCCGGTAGTGCAGATGTCTTCGTCGTCGCATGTGGTCCCGTCCGCGAGGGGGATGGCTTCACACACGCCGGAGGTCGCGTTGCAGGTGCCGGTGTTGCACGAGTCCGTCATGCCGGAGCAGTCCGCGTCCGCACACGGGTCCGGCGGCTCGGTGTCCATGGCCTCTCCGGAGTCGAGCATCATCCCGGAGTCAGGCATCGCCCCGGAGTCGAGCGAGTCGCCCGAGTCGGTCATCGCGCCCGAGTCGGTCCCAGAGTCCGAGTCCGGGGGCGTGGTGTCGTCCCCGCACCCGCCGAGAACGAGGGCAGCGGCAAGCAAAGTGAGTATCACGACATGCATGGGCTTCTCCGGGCTGAAGGGCACCCAGCTGCGCATCCCCCAATGGCCGGCAAATCGTGGCGGATACCGAACGACAAGACAAGTATGTTGGCGCTGTAAGCGGGGGCGAGAGCGGACGCGTCGCGGTTCATGGTCCGGAACCGGAAACGGACTGGCGGAGGCGCCGTTCTCCTCTTTCTACAAGAACGTCTTCCCGTCGCCGCGGTAGGTCGGGACCTCCTCGACGATGGAATCGCCCTCGACGAGGGCGAGGGTCGCGAAACGCTCGCAAAGCTCTCCGGCCTTCGCGTGGCGGAAGAAGATCGGGTCGCCGATGGCGACCGTCGTGCCCGTCGGGAGCTTCACCGGGGTCTGGACCTCTCCGGCGCCTTCGAGGGGGAGCAACTCGGCGCCGCGAGGGAGATAGGGCTGGGGCTGCTTGTCGTCACCGGTCGCCCCGGACGCGATGTAGCCGCCGCCGTGGCAGGTGACGATGCCGGGAGCCGGGCGCCGGGTGACGGGGAGCGCAAAGGCGACCGCCGGCTGGTGATGGAAGTCGCGATAGGAGTCGAAGAGCGCCGGCGAAAAGAAGCCCGAGCCGGCGGTGACTTCGGTGACCGCCGGGTCCCGGGAGGTGCTCTCGAGGGAGCCGGTGCCGCCGCCGTTGACGAACTCGAGGTCGGCCCCGCCCCGGCGGAGGGCGTCGACGACCGCGCCGCGGCGCGCCGTGAGCTCGGCGATGGAGCGCCCCTTGAGCGCCCGGACGACGGCCATCATGGGGGCCTTGCCGGGGACCGCATCGGCCAAGCCGGCGATCTGAGCCTCGTAGCCCATGACCCCGACGAGGCGCACCGAACCCGCCCGGGAAATCACGCGCGCCACGGCGGCAGCTTCCGCAGCCGTGCGAACGGGCGACCGGCGCACTCCAAAATGCAGCCCCGGGAGACGCATCGACATGTCGACGTCGATGCACAGGTCGGCGACCACCCCGACCTCATCGGCGAGGGCGTTGATCCGACGAACCTGCTCCGGGTCATCGACCATCAGGACGATGCGCGTGCCCTTCTTCACCCATTCGAGGGCGGCGACCAGCTCCTCGCGGTCCACCGTGGGGTACGCGACGAGCAGGTCGTCGAAGCCGTCCTCGGCGAGGAACGCCGCCTCGGCGGCGGTGAAGCACATCACCCCGCGGTAGGCGTCGTGGTCGAGGATCCGTCGCAGCAGCGCCCGGCAGCGCACCGACTTGCTCGCCACGCGAATGGGCGTGCCTCCGGCCCGACGCGCAATCGCGGCGACGTTTTCGTCGAAGAGCCCGAGGTCACAAAGAGCGAGAGGTAGCCGGCGGCCCCGGACGAGGTCTCGGTAATGCGCGTAGGTCCGCCCCATGGGCGAAGGGTACCGCGCAGGAGCGCGGAGACCGAGGCGCCATTGCGGCTTACTGCGCCTGAACCGCTCCACCGATCGTCGGCACCGACGCGCTGCGCCCCTCGTAGGCTCTCGCCAAAGCGATGCCCATCACCATCGAGGCGACGAAGATGATCGCCGATGAGGACCCGGAGAAGAGCGAGCTTAGGGCCGGGCCGGGGCAGTAGCCGGCGATGCCCCAGCCGATGCCGAAGAGCCCGGCGCCCACGAAGAGGCGTGACGTGAGTTCGGTCTCCCGGGGCAGGTGAAACCGGGCGTCGAGCAAGGGCGCTCTGCGTCGGTAGATCAATCGCTGAGCCGGCAGGTAGACCGCGATGGCGCCCACCATGACCAAGAGGAGGCTCGGGTCCCAGTCCCCCGCGAAGTCGAGGAAGGCGATGACCTTCTTCGGCTGGGTCATGCCCGCAAGGGCGAGGCCCACCGCGAAGAGCACGCCGGACACGGCCGCGCTGACGAGGGCCCTCACGACGCCACTCCGAGCACCGCGCGCATGAAGAACACGGTGACCGCGCCGGTCACGATGAAGGTCGCCGTCGCGGCGAGGGATCGCTTGGACAGACGGCCGACGCCGCATATGCCGTGACCACTGGTGCAGCCGTTGCCGATGCGCGTCCCGAAGCCCACGAGCAGACCCGCGACGGCGATGAGGGGCGCGGGGCGCTCGACCTCCACGGCGAAGAGCGAGGGGTCGACCACGAAGAGACCGAGCCCCGCCACGAGCAGTCCGCCGAGGAAGGCCGCCCGCCAGGGCCGGGTCCGTGGGTCGTCGAGGTTGGCGACGATGCCCGTGATGCCCGCGATGCGACCGTTGAAGAGCAGCAGCAGCGCGGCGGCGAGGCCGACGAGCAATCCACCGGCGAGGGACGACATGGGGGTGAAACTCTCCATCCCCTTACACCTAGCACCAGTTTCACCAAAGACCTAATTCCCGACCGGGTTAGTCAAGAATCAATACGCGATCGGATGGGCGGTGAAGGTTGTTGGCAATTGAGCCGATCAGCGACGCCCGGTGAGGGTGGCGCGGAAGCGTCTGCCCTTGATGCGGCCCTTGTTGAGGGCGGTGACCGCGGCCCGGCTCACGGCCCTCGAGACGGCCACGTAGGAGAGGCGATCTTGAATCTCGATCTTGCCGATGTCCGCGCCTTGGAGGCCCCCGGCGTCGCCGGTCAGGGCGCCCAGGATGTCGCCGGGGCGCACTTTGTCCTTTCGGCCCCCGCTGATCAAGATCGTATCCATGGGCGCCGGCCGGGCGAAGGCCTTGGCGTGGGACACGAGCCCTGGGTCCGCGCGCACGTCGCGCTTCACCCGTTCGATCACCCTACCCGTCAGCTCCTCGATCTCCCGGAGCTTCGGCTTGTCGCGGCTGGTGGCGAGCGAGACCGCGAGCCCCTCCTTGCCGGCGCGGCCGGTCCGGCCGACGCGGTGCACGTAGATCTCCGGCTGGGTGGGCAGCTCGTAGTTGATGACGAGGTCGAGATCTTCGACGTCGATGCCGCGACCCGCGACGTCGGTGGCGATCAAGAGACGCACGCTCTGGTTTCGAAAACGCGCCAGCACCTGGTCCCGTTCGAACTGGTCGAGGTCGCCGTGGAGGCTGTCGACGCTCGCCCCCGAGGAGGCCAACGCCCGCTCGACCTCGGCGATCGTCGCCTTCAAGTTACAAAAGATGAGCGCCGACTCATGAGTGTATTCCGCGAGGGCCCAGTAGAGCGCGGATAGCTTGTCGTCCCGCTCCGCGAGGAGCGTGAGCTGGCGAATCTCCGCCGGCTGCTCGCCGTCGTCGATCGTGACGCGCACCGCGTTCTTCTGATGCGTGCGGCTGATCGCTTCGATCGTTTTCGGAAAGGTCGCCGAGAAGAGCACCGTCTGGCGCTTTTTGGGCAAGGCTTCGAGGATCTTCTCCATGTCGGCCTGAAAACCCATGTCGAGCATGCGGTCCGCTTCGTCGAGGACTACCGTCGCGACGCCGCTGGGGTCGATGGTGCCGCGCGTGAGGTGGTCGAGGAGCCGGCCAGGGGTCCCCACCGCGATGTGAACCCCGCGGGCCAGGGAGTCCGACTGGGGCGCGAAGGGCTTGCCCCCGGTGAGCGTCAGGACGACCAGCCCATCGTGCTTGCGCCCGAGCTTGCGCGCTTCGCGGGCGACCTGCTCACTCAGTTCCCGGGTCGGGCAGACGATCAGCGCCTGGAGCGACCGCGACGACAGGTCGAGGCTCTGGAGAATCGGAAGCGAGAAGGCCGCGGTCTTTCCGCTCCCGGTCTTCGATTGGCCGATCAGGTCCTTGCCGGCGAGGAGCACGGGGATGCTCTCCACCTGGATGGGCGTCGGCGTCGTATAGCCGAGCTCTTGGACGACCGCGAGCAAGGCAGGAGACAAGTCGAGGGAAGCAAAGTCGGTTGGCACGGGCCGAGCCTAGCCCGCGAAGCGGCAGAGACAACGTCACGTTCCAAGTTGTCGCCCCAGATTGCCGCCCCAAGTTGCCGGGACAGGGATCGCCCGATTGTCGTAACCTCCTCGCCCATGAGCGACATTGGAACCATCACAGAGCTCGAGCCCGAAGACGGGCTGGGCTGGATCGAGCTCGGCAACGGCGACCGAATCCGATTCGGCGGCACCGCATGCAAGGGCTTCGTGCCCGCGATCGGCATGACCGTGGAGGTGCACGGCACCCGGCCCGGATTTCGCGGCACCGTGAAAGCCACCGAGGTCACTCAGGTGAAGGGCGCGGCTGTTCCGAAGGCGACAGCCGGGGCCCCAGGGGCCCCAGCGGCCGCCGCGGCGCCGCGGACCAATCTGCATACGCT
>QMMC01000005.1 GCA_003647065.1 Deltaproteobacteria bacterium
AGGAGAGCCCCGCCGCTTCGAAGACGCGATTCGCCATCTCGACCTGGTGGTCGAGCCATGCCTGATCGACGGTGGGTGCCCCATCCGACGTGGCGACGGTGACGTGGATGGGCAGGGTCGGGAAGCTCCGCGTCGTGCCCTCGGGGCCTTCCGGCTGAGCTCGTCCGGGGCTCGTGGCGGCCACGGTGAGGAGGCCCAGGGCCAGCGCGAGGCCGACGGCGGCGCTCCACCGGCGAGTGGGGGGACGGCGTAGCCTGGCCAATGGTGACGTCCCGTGCCTCACCGCTCTGCGTCCAGCTCTTGTCGTATGCGTTGCGCCAGAGCGGCCGGCGTAAACGGTTTGTGCAGGAGCTCTTTCGAATCGACGAGCTGATCGAAGTACTCGTCCGAGTAGCCCGACATGAAGAGCACCCGGAGGTCGGGGAGCGAGTCCCTGCACTCCGCGACGAAAGTCGGACCGCTCGAGCCGGGCATCACGACGTCGGAGAGGATGAGATCGATCGACGACCCCTTGGCCGAGATGATGTCTTTGGCTTCGATGGGACTGGGCGCGGAGAGAACCTGATATCCGATGGATTCGAGGACGCGAACGACCAGGCTTCGAACCGCCCCCTCGTCTTCGACGACGAGGATCGTCTCGTCGCCGCCGGTCATCTCGGTCTCTCGCGTCTGGCTGTCAGCTTTGCCCTGGTGCTCTACGCTCGGGAAGAAGAGGGAGAAACGGGTACACCCGGGCTCGCTGGCCACCTCGACGAAACCACCACTCTGTCGGACGGTGCCGTACACGGCCGACAGCCCGAGGCCAGAGCCTTGTCCTGGGGGTTTCGTGGTGAAGAACGGATCGAAGATCCTCGGCAATACGTGAGGCGGGATGCCCGAGCCCGAATCCGTGACTTCGACGACCACGTAGTCACCGGCCGTGAGCGAACGCTGTTCGGCGTCGGCCGTCGAGAGGGGCGTGCGCCGGGTGATGATTTCTAGGCGCCCCCCGTCCACCATCGCGTCCCGGGCGTTCATGACCAGGTTGACCAGCACGCGTTCGAACTCTTCTCGATCTGCGAGGATGCTGCCGGCGTCCGGGTCGAACGACGTCGTGAACTCGATGCTCTCACCGATGAGCCGCGCAAAGAGCTGACGAACATCGTCGATCGTATCGTTGATGGAGAACGTCGACGGGCGCTTGAGTTCGCTCCGGCCGAACGCGAGCAGGTTTCGGGTCATCGACGCGGCACGGCGCGATGCTTCGTGAATCGCACCGAGATGCTCGCGAGCCGTCGAACCTTCGGGGAGCTCGCGCTCGGCGAGGGACGCGCGTCCGACGATGGCGGTCAGGAGGTTGTTGAAGTCGTGGGCGACGCCCCCCGCCAGCCGCCCGAGGGCTTCGAGCTTCTGTGACTGGCGAAGCTGGGCATCGATTTGCCGTCGCTCGGTGATGTCATCGCAGAAGCCGATGAAGTGATCTTTGCCGAGGCCCGTCGCGTTGAGCGAGACCCAGATGGTGCTGCCGTCTTTCCTGCGCAGCCGGAACTCGCCCGCATACGACCCCGTGGCAGTGAGCCGCTGAAATCTGTGGCCGATCTCCGCTGCATCTTCGGGGTGAACCGCGTCGGTGATGGACATGGACAGCAACTCGGCCTCGGAGTAGCCGGTCATCCTGCACGCGGCGGCGTTGACTTCGAAGTAGCGCCCGAGGCTGTCGACCACGAAGACCCCGTTGGGAGCGCTGGAGATGTAGTCGCGGTACTTGGTTTCGCTGTGCCGCAGGGCCTCCTCGGCCTCCTTGTGATCCGTGATGTCTCTGCACAGGACCGCGAGGGTGTCGATCTCCCCGTCCGGGAGTGCCAGGGGAAGGTACTGCACGGTCATGTATCGGTGGCCCGTGCCGGCGAAATCGAACCAGGCTTCGTACTCGATTTCCTCGCCGTCGAAGCAGCGGTCGAGGGCCACCTGGACCACGTCCTCGAAGACCGCGTCGCCGAGCAGAGCGGCGACGTGCATTCCCATGATGCGTTCCGCCGGGAGTCCGTGGGCCCGGGTGTAGGCGTCGTTGACGAACCGATAGACGTAGTCCCGGTCCACCACCGCCATGTGTTCGGGACTCGCCGCGGCTACCCGTTGGAGGAGCCGCCGAGCCAGCGCGTCTTCGGGTTGGCTACGGCCTTCGGGCGTGTCGGGTGTGTGCGGTGAGTCGACCATGCTTGCCATTTGGGGAAGTGGTAGGCTCCGCCCCCCAATCACCCTGGAGTGCAGTATGAGCGGCGAACGTAAAGGCGACCACATCCGTCGCGTCGGTCTCGTGTTTTCGGGGGGCCCCGCCCCCGCAGCCAATGCCGTCATCTCTTCGGCGGCGGCGTCCTTTCTTCAGGACGGTCGGGAGGTCATCGGTTTCTCCCATGGCTACTCACAGCTCCAAGACTACGACGCCGCGACCAACCCGCTCGTCACCAACGAGCACTACCGCATCTTCACCGAGAAGGATCTTTCGGGGCTGCGGAACAGCCGCGGCATCATCATCGGCACGGCTCGGGCCAACCCCGGCAAGGACATCGAGAAGCCTGCCGACCTCGACGACCCGGTCAAGACCCAGCGCCTCGCCAACGTGCACCGAGCCCTCGTCGACCTCGAGATCGACGCCCTCGTCTCCATCGGCGGCGATGACACGCTGAAGACCGCGAACCTATTGGTGCTCTATCAGGAAAAATTGCCCGCCACCGACAAGCGGGTGCGGATCGTGCACCTGCCGAAGACCATCGACAACGACTACCGCGGCATCGACTTCACCTTTGGCTTCTTCACCGCCGTCGACGTGATGGCGAAGGAGATGATGAACCTGCGCGCCGACGCCCAGGCGACGAGCAGCTACTACCTGGTCGAGACGATGGGCCGGAAGGCGGGCTGGCTCAGCTACGGCGTGGCGATCGCCGGCGAAGCGAACCTGGTCATCGCCGTCGAAGACGTCGACGAGCGCCTCACTCAGGAAGAGGCGGTCCTCGACCCGGAGACCGGCGAGGAGGGCATCGAGCGTCGCCTGGACCTCACCAAGCTCGCCGACCGCATCGTCGACCTCATCTTGGCCCGCGAAAAGCGCGGCAAGCACTACGGCACCGTGGTGCTCGCCGAGGGGCTCTCGGAGATGCTCCCGGAGAGCTACCTCAAGACGATCCCCCGGGATGAACACGGGCACATCAGCCTCGGACGCATCGACCTCGGCAAGCTGATGGCGGTCCGTGTCGCCAAGCGCCACGAGGAGCGCACGGGCAAGAAGAAGAAGCTGACCGGCGTGCAGTTTGGCTACGAGTCCCGGTGCGCCCCGCCCCACGCCTTCGACGTGATGCTCGGCAGCCAGCTCGGCATCGGTGCCTTCCGGGCGCTCGTCGAGGAGGGCCTCGACGGTCACATGGTGAGCGTCGCCGGCCAACTCGACCTGCACTACGTGCCTTTCGATGAGCTGGTGAACGAGGAGACGCTGCGCACCGAGGTTCGTTTCATCGACAAGGGCAGCGACTTTCACCACCTCGCCCGCTTCCTCGAGCTCCGCGGCGAAGAGCTGCCCGAGTGGGAGCCGGGCCGGCGCCACGAAAGCTGAGCGCTCTTTGGAGCGCCGTCCTCGCTCTCTTGGCCTACCAGCCGGGGTCGAGGAGGGTCGCGAGGGCGAAGACGTGGGCGTCGTCGGCGCCCATCGCCCGCAGCGCCCGGGCGAGCTCGAGGACGTATTCGATGTTGTGCCCGCTCGGGCCTTCGGCCTGGCGGATCTGCGCCGCCATCTCAATGAGGGGCGCGTCGCCGAGCCAGTTGTCGTTGTCGTGGGTCGCGACGTAGACGAGGGCCTCGGCGAGGGCCTCTCCCTCGCTGGCGAATCCGGCGACGTGAGCGGGGGCTCTTCCGCTCGGCGTGACCGTGTCACGCGGCCGCTTCGAGTCCCCACTCACGTCGCCTTCTCGTTGACCGACGCTGGCGAAGACCGTCGTCCGGTGCTGGGCGTAGCCGCCGCGCTCGCGGTGGTCGAGTTTTGCCAGGACAGCGTCGCGGTCTTGTGGAGCGACGCGATACGCCGTGCCCCAGGTGACGGCTTCGCGCTCGGGGATCAACGTCGCTACCCGCCCCGGTGCGCCGGGCAGTCCTCGGTGATCGGTCGAGCCCTGAAAGAAGCGCCGGGTGAGCCCGCGGACAAACGCCGGTCGGCTCTCCTGGTGAGCGAAGGCCGGTCGCCAGACCAACGAGCCATATCCGAATACCCAGGTCGACGACATCACGCCTCAGTGTGACGCACGGCAAACACGAAAAAAGCCCCGCACGTTTCCGCGCGGAGCTCTAGAACCGAGAGGGCTCGAATCAGCCCTCAGCGAACTGCTTGACGCGCTTGCGGCGACGCCGTGCAGCCTCGGCCTCTTTCTTACGCTTCTTCACCGAGGGCTTCATGTAGTGGCGGCGACGCTTGAGCTCGCGGAGGATCCCCTCCGACGCCATCTTGCGCTTGAGGTGCTTTACGGCGCGGTCGAGACCTTTGTCTCCGACCACGACCTCTACAGGCTTACAAGTTACCGCTTCGCTCTTCATCTAAATCGCTCCTCAGGGGGCGCGGAAAATGGCATGGCTCGCGATGGGGCGCAAGCTCTTGGTTTTGCGGGCCCGGGGGCCCGAAAGCCCACCGAATCAGGCGAAAGATGGTCCGGAGGGCAATTGCGAGGAAGCGGTTGAGGCAAATACCGCGTTTTGACCCGAGGATCGGGCCGCAAAGCGCCCCCTCTCCTCAATGTTTCTTCGAAGAATCGGGGTAGTGCGCCGATCCGCGGCGTCTACGAGGACATCGTTCGTTTTCGAGCATACGCTCCACTCATGGCGGCAGCGATCGCAGCGACCCTCATGACGGTGTTCCTTTGCGCATGTAGCGGCTCGGCCCCAGAGACCGGGACCGCGGCGGCGACCGGGACCGCGCAAGAGCCGGAGCCGCAGCCCACAGAGACGCCGCAGCCGGAGCCCGCGGAGGCGCCCGAGCCGCAGCCGGCGCCCGCCCAGGTGCAAGAGCCGGAGCCCGCCCAGGCGCCGGAGACTCTGACCGCCGAGCTCATGCGCGTGGTCAAGCGCGACCTCAAACGCGGTGACGCCGCGGCGCTCCGCCCTCGCGTGGCGGAACGAGCCACGATCGTCATCGACATTATCGAGGACCATTGCGATGGCACCGCCGCTGAGTGCACCCGGCACACCGTGGTGCGAGGCTACGACGCTTTCGCTTCGTGGCTCGCCGCCGCGCGACCGACCTGGGCGCCGGCGAATTGCAGGGAGGGAGCGCCCCCCGCCCGGCTGGAGCTGTGCGAATACCTCGCGGGCTTCTACATTCAGGGGCGGATGGTTTGCGATGAGAGGTGCTGCCGCCTCACGAACGACTATCCGGGCACGTCGATGCTCTCCCTCGAATCCATCTGCTTCGAGCCGACCGCCTCGGGTTCGTTGCGCATCGTGTCGATCACGATGCTCGAGGTTTGAACCTCGCCTCCGCGAGGACGACTCCGGCCGGGGTGACCATCTGCGAGGCGGGGTGTCAGAACAACGTAGGTCGGTTTCTCTCTTGGATCTCCGTTCGGCCTTTGGCAGTCTTGAGCCATGGCTATCCTGCGGGGGGGACGGCGGCACGGGTGGGACCGGGCCGCGGTGATGGTTGGGGCGTTGTTGTTGTCCGTCTCGTGCGGAGGCGATGACGGCACTGCCGACGGCGGCGGCGGGCCAACCGGGGCCTTCGAGGTGCTCGCCGAGGGCACGGGAGATGCAAACGACGCACCGCTGCAGCCCATGCGCAGCGGCTCGGTGCTCCTCTTCAACGGAGCGGTAGTTCGTCCGCCGGTAGCGCTTGCGTCGGGGCGCATTGCCTACCGCTACATCACTCAGCCGAATACTCAGACCGGGGAAACGAACGTCCCTGTGCCCGGTGAGAGCTACTACTCGGTAGACGAACGCGGGATCTGGTTCGAAGGCGATACGCGTTACGGCATGATCGGTGACTCGATCCTCCTCGTCCCGCACGAGGTGCGGGTCGGCATGCGCTGGCGCTCAGGGGGGGGAGAAACTGCGCGCACCTATGAGGTCACGGCCCGCCGTGAGCAGCCCTCGACCCTCGGGCTGACCACCTTCTGGACCATCGAACAGCAGACCGAGCCTCCCGTCTATCGGCTCTACGCCGAGGGGTGGGGCGTGCTCGCCGCGGCGGTGGGTTATGAGCCAGACATCCCGCAGATATACAGCAGCTTGCGGGCAGTCACGGGGACCGATCCGGAGCCCGCCCGGAGCACGGGTCCCGCGTTGACCCTGACCCCGGTCGAGGGGGTCTACGAGGGCATCCTGAATCAAATCCGTGTCGATTCCGTTCGGGCGGTCCGCTACTACGACGGCGGCGTCGTGACCATCATGAACATCATGGGCACGGGTCGTGGAGTAGGGCGCCCCGATGGGGTCTACACAACCGAGTTGGCCGAACGTGGCATGGCAATTCACATAGCCTCCGCGACCACCGCCTCCGTGCTTCCCATGGGGACGGCTGTGCCCGACCAGGGCATCGGCGCGAGCTATTGGTATGGACCGGGGAGCCTTTTCGGCCTCGGCAACGTTCGCTTCCTCGACGGAGCTCCCTACTGGACCGTCGACGAGACGTTCATCTTCGAGAACGCGATCGGTGGGCTCGGTGGCGTTCACCTGCACGGTTACGGCGGGGCGCCGCAGGTGATTGATGAGCTACCGCTGGTCGAGCCGATTCACGGCTACGGGGCGGCGGCGAGCGCTCGGCCGATCTGGGGCAGTTTTCCCCACGACAGGAGCAACGACGGCCGGAGGCGCACGCTCTTCGGAGATGGCGCGGACGACGACCATATCCCCTTTGCGTTGATCTACGACCGCATCGGCTCGATGTGGTTCGGGAGCCTCGAATCCCTCCCGGAGAGCCGCTACATCCGCGTGGGCGACTTCGTCGAGGCGTTCCCCGATGCCTATGCCCCCCGGGGCGGCTACTCTCGGAAGGCGGCTCTGCACACCACGACCGCCGACGGGAGCCAATCGCATTTCCTGACGAGCCCCGGGGGCATCATCGACCGCATCGTCGTCGATCGAGCCGGCGCACGTCGCGAGCGCGTTGGCCGGGTAGAGCTTCCTGCCGGCCATCTGCTCCAGGCGGTGGCCGAGAGCGTGGACGGCGGGCTGGTGGTCTTCACCTATACCCCCGACCTGCCGCGCCCCCTCACCCAGGTGTGGAGGACGGAAGCGGGCGGGGCCGAACCCGTCGCGCCGGCGCCCTTCGTGAGCCTCGAGTGGAGCCATTGGGACCTGCGCGTGTGCTGGCCCGCCACCGCGGAGCGCCTGGACGGCACCGGGTGGCGCCTGGGACCGGCTCCCGCGGCGGCGGTCGTGTCGGTCGCGGACAACTGCGCGCTCGTCGTCCGCGACCTCGAGGCGACGCCGATCAGGGCCTCCTTCGAGTCCCCCGACGGTTGGCAGGTCTTCGAGGGCGACGTCCCTGGGGTTGGCCACCTCCGAGCCTCGGAGCACGGCGTTGGAAACGGCGGCACCGTCGCCCCCACCGGGGGGACCTGGCTCGCCGCGGGTGGCGTCATCGGCAACGGAGTCTACTTCGCCCCCGGCGGGGTCCTGCGGGGCGAGCCGCCTTTTGGTGGCGGAGCACTGGTCGATCAAGCGGGGGCAGGCATGTGGGGCGGCACCTCGCTCATGGACTTCCCCGATGGTCACTGTGATCCATCCACTTGCGTTCCGGACACTCTCCTTGGTTTCGTGTTGAGCGGTCCGGCGCCGCTCTTCTTCCCGGTCCTCGACGGCCTGCCCCCCCCGCCTGCTCCCGTACGCGGTGGAGGGGTGATCGTGTCAGGCATACGTGTGGGGTCCGACGAGTACGAAAACCCCGTGCACCTGCGTGCCGACGGGACGGCCACCCCACTCTCTCTGCCGTCGGTCTACGAGAGCGGCTCGTTCATGCTGATCCGTGCCTCGGGAGAGGTTTGTGGCCTCGGCACCAAAGCCGCAGGCGGTGAGTTCGTCTTCTGCGCGGCCGCTGACGGTAGCGCATTGCGGGAGGCGGCTGCGACCATGGGGCCGCAACCGACGGCGGGCAATGGTTGGCAAATGTTCGACGACGCAACGGCGTTCGTCGTCGCGCCTGGGGCCGCGGGAGGCGACACCCTGTGGCTGCTCGACCTCGATGCCCTCGAGAGCCGCGAGTATCCCGGAAGCATCTCCCTCCGTGCCATCTCGGGATTCTCTCTCGGTGCAGATGGGATCATCTATGGGAGCGCCAATTCTATCCCGGGTGCCTTTCGTGCCGCGGGCTTCATCCCGCTCTCGGACATCTACGACGTCGACGCGCTTTTTCAGCCTGGTATCGCCGATGGCGAGCTCACCTGGTTTACCGTCGGCCCCGACGTCGTGACCATCACCCACGGCTTTCATACCCTGCGCGTACCGCGAGCACGCTGGGACGCTGACTGAGGGCTCCTTAGGAGCTCGTACCCAGCCGGCCTACTCCGTGGCGTCGGAGCTCTGGTCGTGCACGTACTTCGAGCGCCGAAGACGGCAATCGACGCCACGCCGCACCGGTCAGGGCACCCCCGGGGGCGGAACGGTGCCGGCGGGATAGCCTGGGTCCCTTCCGCTATCGGACCGGGGCGGCGTGGGGATGACCGTCGGGTCGATGTCGGGTGCGTCGGGGCTGATCTCGGTGATGACTCGGGTTTGACCGTCGGCCACCACAGTCCCGGTCTCGCAGTGAACCGCCTGCAATTCCAACGTACCGACTCGGCGGCTCAAGACGTCGAAGACGGTCCGGCGCCGGGTCTGCTCCCGGGCCTCGAGGTTGTTCAAGCGCCGGGCGTGGTGGCGGAGCATCCTCCGGACGGCGTTGATCTCGTTCAACGTCTGGTCGAGGCACTGGCCTTCGGTGCGGCGGCCCTCGACCCGGGCTCCGTCGAGGCGGCGGCTCACCAGGCGGCTCGCGTTCTCGGCCCGGCGCTCAGAGCGGGCGGCGAGGGCTTCGAGGGGAGCCTCCGACCCCTGGGCCAGGCCTCGCCCTTGGGCGGAGGCCGGGACCGGCCCGGCCAGAACGGCGAGGGCCGACAAGCTGAAGAGGCTGAGGAGACCGAAGAGGCTGAAGAGACCGACGACGGGCCGGCCCGCCGCCTCACGAAAAGAGAGTCGGGGCATGTCCCGGGGATCGTTGCCGGCGCCCTTCGTTTCGTTCACGAGGTGTGCGGCCGGCCGGTGGGGCCGGCCGCGTCTTACGCGTGCACGTGAGTCTCGGGGCTGTCCTCGTCGCTCACCGCTTCGGCGATTCGCTCGAAGTGTAGCGCACCGTCGACGACGTCCACCGAGACCGTGTCGCCGGCTTCGTACACTCCCGCGAGGATGTCTTCGGCGACGGCGTTTTCGAGGTGCTGTTGGATGGCGCGCTTCAGGGGCCGGGCGCCGTAGGTCGGGTCGTAGCCCACGTTGCCGAGGAAGTCCTTGGCGGTGTCGGTCATCAAGAGAGACAGGTCACGGCGACCGAGGCGCTTTTCGAAGCGGGCCATCTGGATGTCGACGATGCGCCGGATCTCTGGTCGGCCGAGGCGATGGAAGATGATCGTCTCGTCGATGCGGTTCAGGAACTCGGGGCGGAAGTGCGCCTGGAGGTCCTGGGTGACCGCGGTGCGAATTTCCTCGTCCGAGTCGAGCTGCATGATGTGCTGGGAGCCGACGTTCGAGGTCATGATGATGGCGGTGTTCTTGAAGTCGACGGTGCGGCCCTGGCCATCGGTGAGGCGGCCGTCGTCGAGGACCGACAAGAGCGTATTCCACACGTCGGGGTGGGCCTTTTCGACCTCGTCGAAGAGGATGACCGAGTAGGGGCGGCGGCGGATGGGCTCGGTGAGCTGACCGCCCTCGTCGTAGCCGACGTACCCCGGGGGGGCGCCGATGAGACGCGACACGGAGTGCTTCTCCATGTACTCGCTCATGTCGATGCGCAGCATCGCGCGCTCGTCGTCGAAGAGAAAGTCGGCGAGGGACCGCGCCAGCTCGGTCTTGCCGACGCCGGTCGGGCCGAGGAAGAGGAAGGAGCCGATCGGTCGGTTCTCGTCACCGAGCCCAGCCCGAGAGCGCCGCACGGCGTTGGCCACGGCGACCACGGCGTCTCGCTGGCCGACGACGCGCTCTTCGAGGCGCGACTCCATGTCGAGGAGCTTGGCCATCTCCGACTCGAGCATCTTGGTCAGCGGCACGCCGGTCCACTTGGATACGACGGCGGCGATGTCCTGGTCGGTGACCTCTTCCTGGAGGAAAGACCCGTCGGCCTGGACGCCCGCGAGGCGGCTCTGGGCCTCGGTCGTGGCGGTCTCTGCTGCGGGGATGTCCCCGTATTGAATGCGCGCCGCCTGCTCGAGGTCGCCGACCCGCTGAGCCCGTTCGAGCTCCATGCGTAGCTCTTCGACGAGGGCCTTCTTCTGGCGGATCTCGGTGATTAGCTCCTTCTCGCGCAGCCATCCGGCGCGCATCGTGTTGTTCTCTTCGCTGATCTCGCTGATCTCCAGGTCGAGTTCGCCCAGCCGCTTCTTGCTCGCGGCGTCGGTCTCCTTCTTGAGGGCCTGGCGTTCGATCTCGAGCTGCATGAGCTTCCGCGTCGCCTGCTCGATGGCGACGGGCATCGAGTCGATCTCCATCTTGAGCTTCGACGCGGCTTCATCGACGAGGTCGATGGCCTTGTCCGGGAGGAAGCGGTCCGTGATGTAGCGGTCGCTCAAGGTCGCCGCAGCGATGATGGCCTGGTCCTGGATGCGGATCCCGTGGTGCACCTCGTAGCGCTCCTTGAGGCCCCGGAGGATGGCGATGGTGTCCTCGACGCTCGGCTCTCCCGTGTAAACGGAGGCGAAACGACGTGCGAGGGCGGCGTCCTTCTCGATGTGTTTGCGATACTCGTCGAGGGTGGTGGCCCCGATGCAGCGCAGCTCGCCCCGGGCGAGGGCCGGCTTGAGCATATTGGACGCATCCATCGAACCGCCCGCCGAGCCGGCGCCGACGAGCGTATGAAGCTCGTCGATGAAGAGCACGATCTGCCCCGCGGCGGCCTCGATCTCCTGCAGCACCGTCTTGAGGCGCTCTTCGAACTCTCCGCGGAACTTCGACCCGGCCACCATCGCCGCGAGGTCGAGGGCGAGGAGGCGCTTGTCCTTGAGGCTCTCGGGCACGTCGCCCTGGGCGATGCGGTGGGCGATGCCCTCGACGATCGCCGTCTTGCCCACGCCGGGCTCGCCGATGAGCACCGGGTTGTTCTTGGTGCGCCGGGATAAGACCTGCATGACGCGGCGAATCTCTTCGTCGCGGCCGATCACCGGGTCGATCTTGCCGTTGCGGGCTGCCTCGGTGAGGTCCCGGGTGTACTTCTCGAGGGCCTCGTATGTGCCCTCGGGGTCCGGGTCGGTGACCCGCTGGGTGCCGCGGACCTGCTTGAGGGCTCCGAGCAATACATCGCGGGTCACGCCGTGGTTGGCGAAGGGCCCAGACGTATCGTCCTGTCCCACGGCGGCGAGGAGCACGTGCTCGCCAGACGTGTACTCGTCCTTGAGCTTTTCGGTTTCAGCCCAGGCTGCGGTCAGCAGCGCTTTCAAATGCCGCGAAATCGCGGGTTCGGCACCGCCGTCGACCTGGGGCAGGCCCGGGAGCTCCTCGGCGACTTCTACCGCGACGGCCCGGGGGTCGGCGCCCGCCTTCTGCAAGATGGCGGCGGCGACACCGTCACGCTGGTTGATCAGCGCGGTGAGAAAGTGAGCGGGGACGAGCTCCGGATTCTTGCGCTCCGTTGCGTCGCGTTGCGCAGCCATGAGGGCTTCACGCGTCTTAGTGGTGAGTCTGTCCAAACGCATGAGGCCGAACGTAAGCATCGCGACGACCTGGTCAACGGTGGTGCGGTGACGGAATTCGTGGCTATGTAGGGTGGTCCTGCGGCCGCCGGTGGACCGTCAGCCGCGCTTCATGTCGAGGGCCGCGTGGAGGTCGGGGTTGCTGCCGTCGAGGCGCCAAATCCAGGCATCCAAGAAGTAATGCATGATCTGCGGGAGCGAGAGCACGGCAACCCAGACGCTCAGCGCCGTCGGGGAGAGCTCCGGCATCTCAAAGGACAAGAGCGAAGGCAGGTACTGCTGCCAAACGAAGCCGTCCCACAGCGTCTCCTCGAAGACCGCGGGGACCAGCGCCACGAGATAGAAGAGCAACCAACGGCGCCGCTGTGAGACCCAGGCGACGAAAGGCGAGGGCCCGCCGGTGGTGCCCTGCCATCGCTTGTTGCAGCGGTGCCAGACGATCGCGATGAAGGGAATGCCATGGAACAGGTTCAGGAATGCCGCCGAGACGAGCGGATGGTCGGCGAGGCCGATGCCGACTGACCAGCTCATCCAGCTGCACGCCATCCAGAGGTTCTTGCCGACGTTGAAGTGCCCCGTCGACCAGAGCTTGACTTGGCGACCGACGTAGACGACGGCAAAGACCGCCATGACCGCCACGATATCCCCGGTGAAGGCCGGGTCGATCTCCGCGATGAAGAACTCGCCGGCGTTGAACCAGTCGAACTGGCGTGCCGGGGAGGCGTGCCAGATCAACACGGGCCCGAGGGCCCCGGCCCACAAGGTCCACTTGTCCAGGTAGTAGTCGAGGCGTTCGCCCTCCCCGGCTCGGGCCTTGTAGAGTGCGATGAAGCCGTATTGCTGCTTGATGAAGTGGTAGATCGCGACGTAGGCGAGCAAGGTCCAGAACAAGGTCGGCGAGTGGGCGTGGAGCCGGTAGGTGAGGCCCAGGAAGAGCGGCACCGGCAGGAAGAGCAGGAGGCGCCGGCTGCGAAGGACCTCGCGGTCGAAGTAGGTCACGAGGGTAGTCGCCCAGACGTGGGCGACATCGAAGGCCACTATCAAGAGCAGGTACGCCCAGAGAGGGACGTCAGCGCCCCGACCGTAGAGCGTGACCAGGGACACCAACGACGCGACCATCGGAACCAGCAGGATCCCGAGGTCGAAGCGCGCTGAGACGAGCCAGCGCGACGCTACTGCGTGGGGTTGGGTCATGGGGACGTGGGCCAAGTGCGGCGGAGGGTAGCACTCGAAACTCCTGTGGTCCGTGCCGTAGCTGGCAGAGAAAGACATGCCCGGCACCTCGGACTCCGGACCGTCCGACTCGGCAACCTCCGACACGGGGGCCTCCGATCGGTCCTCGTCGGGCTCGCCGCTGCGCTGGTCGCGATCTTCTGACTCTGGCCGATGACGGTTGACAGGATTTGCACGGACAGCAGCAACCCTCGCCGTCTTCGCACCGGCACCTTGGCGCGCTACGAGGCGGTCCGTAAGGGGTCTACACCTCGGCGGTTGTCGGTGTTTTGACGCACGGCTGCCGTCTCGGTATCACCGAGGCCATGGTCCGCGTCCCCGCGCACTCTTTCCTGGCGTCCCTCATCGTCGTGACCCCCCTGGCCCTGAGCGCCTGCGCGGACGCTCCCCGGGAGATGCGCTTCGATACCCCGGAGGCGACCCTCGAGACGCTCCTCGGTGCCTTCGGTGTCGAGGACCAGACCCAGGAGGAGGTCCAGCGGCACCTGCGTAGCCGCGGGCGCTTCGACCTCCAGGACGAAGAGACCTACCACGCGTGTTTCGTCGACTTCGATGGCCCCGCGAGCGAGGCCCTCGCCGGATACGTCTTCGGCACCGTTGCGGCGGGCAAGGACCAGCTGCGCATCGTCCACGTCGGCGACAAAGTGCACGTCTATCCCGACCCCGAGCGCCGCGAGCGCTACGTCGTCATGTTCAACACCGACACCGGCTACCGCATCTCGCTCCGCGAGAGCGTTCCCGCCGAGGTTCGCCGGGCGCTGCTCCAGGAGCACGAACGGATCGACAATCGCAACCGACGTGCGGGCGCGGTCCTCGAATAGCGCTGAATCAGGCCCGTTCCTCGTCTCGATTCAGCGGCCGCCGAGCAACTCGTAGTCGTCGAGGAGGTCGAGGAGCACGCGACGATTGGTGTCGACGTCACTCCGGTCGCCCCGCCGCCTCGCATCCATGAGCTGCCAGTAAGCCAGTGCGTACGGATGGTCCGCGAGTACGGTGAGCGCGGAGCGGCTCGCCTCTTCGTAGAGCGGGCTGCCGGTGCTTTCCAGCGTGTAGACCGCATTGATGAAGTGCATGAAAGCATTCGGGGTCTGCCGAATGTTGGCCGGCAAGGCGCGATAGCCGTCGATGATCTCGGCGTAGCGTCGGTCGAAGCTCAGCTGGAAAAATGACGAGATCGTCGTCATGTGGGCGCGCGTGGCAGGCGCCATCGAGAGCGCGTTTACTGCCGAGCTGGCGCTGCCGTTGCTCACGACGAGGGTGTCGTCGATGGGCACGCTCTCATTGCCGCTGAGGTGGAGAAGCCAGTAGTCGAACCGGGTTGGGGTCCACTGCCGGATGGCGATGTGCGGCTCGCCGGCTGCCGTCCGGGTACCCAGACACAGGAACTGAGAACCCTCAGGAAACACCATCCGCCCGAAGTTCGCAGGCTGGCTCGGGTTGGCCCGGAGGGTCTGCTCGACGTCCGCCGGCACACCGCCCTTGGCGATTATGCGCTCGACGAAGCTCGCGTGGTCGAAGAGGGCGCGTACCGTGTCGCCATCCCCGGTGGCCAAGTCGGTCGCCAGGCGCTCGCAGAGCTCCCGGTTGGGGTCGTCTGCCAGCCGGGACTCGAGGCGCGTGATCACCATTGCCCGCTCATCGGTCGTGGTGGTGCCGCCAGCCGTCGAGACACTGCCGCACGCGAGCGACACTGGGCCCAGTATCACCAGGGCGAGGAGCAGGCTGCGGACTGGAGCGTTGCGGGGTGCCATGCTGGCCGGATACGGCGGGCCAGGGTTGGCGTCAACTCGATGGGAGGCGGACCTCTGCCAGCATGCGTTGTCCGCGAGCACGCCGTGATAGATGACGAGCGGCATCTCCGCACCCGCGGGCGCTTCGACCTCCAAGACGAAGAGACTTACCACGCGTGGACTTGGGGACGCGTGGTTGCTTAATTGCCTTATGGACTTGGGGACGCGTGGTTGCTTAATTGCCTTACGCGGCCAACGCCTTCCCAGGCAACTGGTGGCCGGGTTCTGGCGTAAGGCAATTAAGCAACCACGCGTCCCCCATCAACTTCCTCGAACGGATCGACACCCGCAACCGACGTGCGGGCGCCGTCCTCGATTGATCTCAGACCGTCGCGTCGACCGGGGCGGTGATTCCAGGCTGGGTCTGGGCGGCGAGGAAGCCGCTCGAGGAGGTGGGCTGGTAGGGGACCGCACCCTCGCCCCGGAGTCGCAGGCCCTGCTCCGCCTGGGTCATGCCGACGCCGCCGTCACAGGCTCCGGCGAGGGGCATGCCCGGGAGGGTGTCGCTGTCGTGCTCATCGCCCAGCTCTTCGAGGAGCTCGTCGAGGAGGTGGTCGAGCATGGCGTCGATGTTCCCGGGCTTTTCCATGGCCTTCGTCGCCCCGGTGAACACTGGGCGGCTGAGCTCGAAGACCGCTTCCGGTGCGGCTTGCTTGAGCGTCGAGAGCTCGAAGACGGCACCTTCGTCCGATTCGATATTGATACTCGCTGCCGCCGCCGCTCGCTTGCGCGCGTCGTCGACGAACTTGATGGCGAGGCTCAGGGCGCGCTGGCCTGCAGCTTCCCGTGACGAGGCCGTGGCTTCCCAGCGCTTCTGGGCCGCCGCCGCCTGCCGTGCCTTCTGGCGCAGCGCTTCGGCTTCCTCCGCCCTGGCCGCCGCCGCCGCCTCCCAGCGCTCCTTTTCGGCGCGCACCCGGCCTCGGGCCTCGGCTTCGCGGACCGCCTTGCGCCGCGCTGACGCCGCCGCCTCAACGGCGGACCGAGCCCTTGCCGCCGCCTCGAGGTCCTCCGTGCTCGGCTCCTCGGAGCCCGCGACCCGCCGTTCGGCTTCGACCCTCGCCTGTTTGAAGGCCGCCTCCCTGGCGAGACGAATGCTCGCGACGACATCTGCGCGCTCAGCAGCGATCTTCGCCCGGCGCTGGGCTTGCTCCTTGTTGGCCTGGGCCCGGGCCTCGGCTTCGAGCTTGAGGACCTTGGCCTCGGCCGCTCGCTTCCGCGCCTCGAGTTCGGCCTGGCGGAAGGCCCGATCGAAGGCCTCTTCCTGGGCGATTGCCTTTGCGGCTTCGAGAGCGCGCACCGCCTCGGCGGCCTTCTCACCAATGATACGTGCTTCGAGCTCTGCCTCGACCCTGGCCCTGGCTTTTTCCCGAGCCTGGGCCCGGGCGCCCTCGCGGGCGGCAGCCTCCGCCTGGATCAACATCTCGGCTTCGGCTTCGGCTTCGGATTCGGCTGTAGCCTGGACCGCCGCGGCATCGGCGAGGGCGTCGAGTTCCACCTCGATATGCATCTCGATCAAATCCTCGGCGATCTCTTCGTCGAAGGAGTCGAGCTGCACTTCGATCTGCATCTCAATCAGGGCATCCATCGCACCGTCTGTATCGGATGTGATTCTGCCCAGCGCCGAGAGTTCCTTCGTGCCCGCCATCTCTTCTTTGGCGGTTGTCTTCTTGGCGGTCAGCGTCTCGACCGCAGAGGGCTCAGTGGCGCGCTTCTCTTCGGCCGCCGTCTTTGCCGCGGCGCGCTTCTCTCCGGCTGCCCGCTTCGCCGCCCGCTTGCTCTCACGCGCGATACTGGCTGCCCGGGCCTCTTCTTCAGCCTGTCGCTTCGCGGCTTGGTGGTGTCGCGCGACCTCCCGGGCCCCGTCTTCGTCTCCCGTCTCGAGGTGCAGCTCTTCGAGTTCGGTCCAGGCTTCGGCCCACCCCGGGTCGAGCTCCGTCGCCCGCTCGAAGGAGTCCCTGGCGGCTTCGAGCTCTCCTCGCGCCCTCTCGACGCGGCCCTTCAAGAGGAGCAGGTCCGGGTCATCGTCCTCGTCCGCGAGGGCAACCCCGAGGACCTGCGTCGCGTCGTCGAAGCGCTCATCCTCGATGAGATCTTGGAGGAGCAGGGCCGGGTCGACCAGCTCGGGGCGCGCGAAGAAGCGTGCGATCCGGCTGCCTACCTCGTCCTTCCGGGCCACGCGCCGGAGGATCTGAGAGACCTGAGCGTCGCTCCCATCGAGGCTTTGAGCGCGGATCAGCGCCTGGACGCCCCGATCCCGGTCGCCGGTTTCGATGAGGGTTTCCCCAAGCCAACGCCAGGGCTCAGCCCACTCTTCGTCGGCCGAGACGGCCTTGACCAGGACCCGCCGGGCCCACTCGAGCTCGCCGCTGCGAAAGAGCGCGACCCCGAGGGTGAGCAGCAGATCGGTATCGTCCGGGTCCCGCTCCATCGCGGCTTCCACCACCTGGAGAGCATCCACCGGTCGCTTCGCCGCGAGCAGGTCCTGAGCCAGCATGACCGGCTCCTCCCGGTTGGGAGACGCGGTAAATCGGAGGAGCCGAAGGTTGAGCTGATGCTGGGAACGGCAGTTGGAAGCGGCCTGTGCGTGCATGTCGTACACTCTCCTACTCCAACCGACATGCCTCAAATCCGCCCCAGAACCAAAAAAATGGCAGAGGCGTTTCGTCCCAGGCCCGTTACGGGGGCATCGGAAGGAAGGGTGTGATGTCGAGTTCGCGCGCGTCTTCGTCTGCGGCGGCGACGGCGACGGCCGCCTCGAGGCCGACCAGTTCGGTCGCCAGGGGGTTGATCGAGCGCGCCGCCCCGAGGGCTTTCTGAGCCCGGGCCCAGTGGCCGTTGGCCGCGTAATAGAGCGCCTGGTGGTAGAGGAACCAGAGCAGCTGGTGGCTCGTCTCGAGCTCGTCTCGATCGTCATCGACCAATCGGTCGAGGAGCTCATACGCCGCAGCCGCTCGCCGGGCGCCTTGTCCGCGGTCGTCTTCGTAGGTCCGGTCCGGCAGGACTTCGTGGAAGAGTCCGTGGGGAATAAGGGTGCGGTAGAGGTGGGGGTCCAGGCGCGGGTCGAGCTCCACCATCACCGGTCTTCGGGCGGCGAGGCTCTGGAGGTCGCCCTCCTGGAGGGCCCCGGACAAGACCCGTCCCCGGAGCACGTCTTCGAGGGCGGGCTCGGTGTCCGCGAGGGCGTTGACGAACCCCGGATAATTCAGAAATGGCATCGCGACCACGGTCACGTCCGGTCGCATCTCCTCCGCCGCTTCGGCCCCCCACATCCGGAAGATGGTCTGGGGGTTGTAGGCGATGACGACCGCCCGGGCGGGGAGGGTCCGCCGGCCGATCTGCTCGAAACTATCGACCGCCGAGAAGCGCGCGAGGGAGGCACCCTCGACGGAGTGATGAATCTGGGCCAGGCCAAAGGCGGCGAGGACCACGCTCACGACCACGGCGGTCCGGCCAGGCACGACCTCGCCGGCGCGGCCGAAGCTCACCAGGACCGCCGCGACGAAAGCGGCGGCGAGGGCCCCGACAGCCCCGAAGGCCGGCATCAGGTAACCGAGGGCGTCGGGGTTGCTGCGAACGAAGCCGAGCCACGCGCGGGCACCCACGAAGATGACCAAGACGAGGACCCAGATGGTGCCGATGCGGCGCATTCCTCGAGGGCGGAGCAGGGCGTAGGCCCCCGCGAGGGCCATGAAGAGTGGCACCGGGTGCAGGTTGTTCACGAGCTGCACCAGGACATCGGCGAAGCGTGCCGGTAGCGGCTGGAGACCGGTCGCGTGGGTGCCTTGGAATGCCTGGGCGCTCACGACCCAATAGAAACGCTCCCAATTGCTCGGGTTGCCGAGGTTCAGGGCGGTTCCGGCCGCTGCGCGCATGGGCAGATAGAGGTAGGTCGAGAGCCCCGCCGCACCGAAGGCAGCGCATCGCCCGATGGCGCCCAAGCCCTTGGCCCGCTGGACCCGGGCGAAGGTTGGGGCGATGGCTGGCAGGAGGAGGAAACCGAGGAAGTGGTGGTTGGCCAGCGAGAGCCCGAGGGCGAAACACGCGACGTAGGCTGGGCGAATATCGTAGGTAGGCCACGAGACTTCGAGGGCGATGACGCGCTCGATGACCAGGCAGCTGAGCGCGGCCTGGAGCGCGTACACCTCGGGCCGCACGGCCTGGAACCAGAACCCCACGCTGCCGACGACGAGCCACGTGGCCCCGAGGGACAGGGGCATGGCGATCCTATTTGACGCGACGCCCTGGGCCCGGACCGTGCGCTCGATGGCGAGGTACAGGAAGGCCGCTGCAATGGACGCCATGACCGAGCTGGCGAGGGCGATGCGAAGGGGCAGAGGCCCGAGGGGTAGGAAAGCCAGGAGCGCGTGGACGATGCCGGCGAGGGGGTGACCGGGGGGATGGGAGATGCCGATGGACGCGGCCTGGGCGATGAACTCGCCGCCGTCATGCCAGTAGCCGGTCGGGGACGCGGTCGCGACGAAACACGCCAGGGGCAGGCCCCCGGCGAGGGCCAGGGAGAGCAAGCGCGCCGTAGGATCGACCGCTCCAATGCCCCGCGCGTTCATGCCGGCGGCATACTACCTCCCCCCGCGAAAACTGAGCGGATCGGTACAGTTTTGGGAAGCGACACGGAGTGGCACGGCGTTGCCGCGAGAATCGTTCGTGATTTCCGCTGGCCCGGATCTGGCTATCCTCGTGGTCTATGCGTCTTCCCGCCCCAACCGGCCTCGCCCTCTTCACCGCCACAGGGCTCATTTTCCCTCTCGGGCTCTGGGGCTGCGGGACCGACGACGTCACGCCCCTCCCCGAAGCGGTGGCCCTGGCGTGTCTCACCGCCGATCCCCTGACCGCCACCGAGACCGTCGCCGAGGGCAACGTTTTCCTCATCCGCGGCGGCCCCTGCGGTGACGCGATCTACGGCGACCAGGTCGCCGGGGTCCGCACCCAGAGCCTCGTCACCCCGGGCCTCGACCCGGTCCCGATGGCGACCTCGACCTCTCGTTTCTCTCCCGCCGGCGACCTGGTCTCGCTCTCGAACCCGGACGGGCAGGTCTACGACATCGCCTCGGGGGTGACCCGGGAGCTCTTCGAAGGCCCAGGCTCCGTGCTCTTCCTCCGGGACCGCGGCCCGTCCCCGGGGGTCTTCGCCGTCGGTTGCGGCGACGGCGAGGTTCGTGTCCTGGGCCAGGGCGGCGAGGACGGAGAGGGCGGCGAGGTGGCGGTCCTCGCCGAAAGCGTCGTCTCGTGCCCGGCAATCGCTGCCCACGCGCCGATCCTCATCTACCAGGACATCCGGGGCGTGCTGCACCGCCTCGATGTGTCGTCGGGCGTCGACGTCTCCCTCGACGCCATTCTCTACAGCGACGGGCGCACGACCTTCATCGGGTCCGGTCGTTCCGACCAGCTGGTCCTCTCATCCGATGGTGAGGTCGTCTTTCACCTGCAGATGAGCTACGGGCGCCCCCAGGAGTGGGCGACCTTCACGCGCACTTCGACCGGTGAGCCCCTCGGCGCGATCCCCAATGCCGATGGGAATTTGTCCGCCGTCCCCATGCCCGGCGGTCACGTCATGGCGGTCCAAGCGGCCTCGACTCTTTGGGTCCTCGACCGTCACTACGAGTTTCGCGCCTATCTCGAGACGTCGTTCGTCGCCGATTTCCCCCTCGTGAACCGTCAGCTCTTCGTCGAAGACGATTCGACCGGAGAGCTCTTCATCTTCGAACCCGGCACCGGCCTTCGCGGAGAAAGCCTCGTCCACAGCGACGACCTTCGAGACTTGCGGTTCTCCCCGTCGGGTCGGTACATCGCCCTCCGGACCGTCGATATCTGCGAGACGGGCTCCTGTGAGCACATCGCGCTCTACGACGCCGAAGAGGATCAGCTACGAGACCTGGTGACCCTCCAGGGTGACTTCCGCCTGCACCAGGTGACCGACACCGGCCACGTGGTGCTCGCCGGCGCGTTCCGCCCCCTCGGGGCGACGGTGACGGAGGAGAACATTCGGATCTACGCACCCGACGGGACGCTTCGAGTCCAGCTCCTCGACCGCCGGACCGGCAACTTTGCCCAAGCGTCGGACCGCGCGATCTTCGTCGAGTCCTGGGATCCCCTCTCCGGCATGCGGCGCCTCGAGCGCGTGGACCTCGCGACCGGCGATGTCGTGGTGCTCACGGACCGCCTCACCGAGGCCACGGTGGCAGGGGACCGCCTCTACTTCACCCAGCAGGTAGACCCGGCGACCGTCGCCTCGGAGCTCCTGGTCACGCCCTTCTGAGGCTCTGACCGGCCGTCAGGGAACGGCGTCGGGGCGCCTCAGGCGTCGACGCGGATGCGCCGGACGATCTCGGCGTAGTCCCGACGGGGCCCCCGGATGGACGCCTCGGGGGGCTGCCGGTGCTTGATGGTGGTCGCGAGGAGCAGCCGCATCATGCCGTCCATGCGATTGATCTTGAGCCCGAGGGAGGGCGGGTCGTCTCCCCGACGGCGGCCCGGCATCACCCGCGCTACATAGCCCTCGCAGTCGATCCATACCCGGGATTTCGGGATCTGGAGCTTCACCCGGACCTCGTCGCCGACCCGGGCGCTCGGCTCGTAGGAACGAATGCGCACTCCGTCCCACGAGAGATCCATCGTTTCATCCCCCAGCAGCCGCTGGCCGTCCTGGGTCATCACGACGCAGGCGGTGCGTACTCCATGGCGGGAAAATTGGCGTTCGCTATGCACAGTAGTGGTGGTCACGGGTCCTCCTGATGAAATGGTAGGGAGTCGGTCGCCGATGGATCCAAATTCACGCAGGTCAGGTCGCTCGCCCCGCAGCCATCCCGTACCCTTCGGCGAAGTGGATCACCGGCGAATCAAAGGCATCGCGACCCGCGGGGTCCGCGTCCTCGGCCAAAAGGGAGAGCTCGGGCCCAGCATCCTCGATGACGTGGTCGTCGAAGAGCCCCTCGAGATCCGGGTTGCGGGAGACGCCCTCGCGATCACCATGCGCACCCCCGGTCACGACGAAGACCTGGCCCTCGGCTTCTTGTTTGCCGAGGGCATCGTTTCCAGCGCGGAGGACGTGGGTCGCATCACCCACTGCGGCCGCCCCGGCGACGAAGGCTATGGCAATACCGTGGACGTGCTCCCGGGGGCCGGCGCCATCCTCGACCCCGACCGTCTGCAATCGAGTCGCCGGGGCACGTTGATCACCGCGGCCTGCGGGGTGTGCGGGCGTCGATCGATCGACGACCTCCTCGAGCGCCTCGAGCCTTTCGAAGTCCAGGACCCGGCCTCCCCCAAGGTCTCGGTCGACGTCCTGCGCCGGTGTACCGAAGACCTCCGCGAAGAACAGCCGAACTTCGCCCGAACCGGGGGCGTGCACGCCGCATCGCTCTTGGACCGCGAGGGCCGAATGCTCGCCGTCGCCGAGGACGTCGGGCGCCACAACGCCGTCGACAAGGTCGTCGGCGCTCTGCTCCGCCAACAGCGCCTCGACGAGGCGGCGGTGCTCGTCGTCTCTGGGCGGGTGAGCTTCGAGATCGTGCAGAAGGCCGCCGTTGCTCGGGTGCCCATCGTGGCGGCGGTCTCGGCGCCTACCTCCCTCGCCGTCGACCTCGCCGACCGCCTCGGCCTCACCCTCTCTGGCTTCGTGCGCCAGGGGCGGCTCAATATCTATACCCACCCCGGGAGGCTCGCCGGTGTCGACTGATGCTCCTTTGGGCACGTCTGCGGGCACGTCTGCGGACGTCTCTTCGGACATTTTGGCCGGCATCTTCGTAGGCGGTGCCTCGCGGCGCATGGGCGGCCACGCGAAGGGCCTGCTCCGGGTGCCGGGCACCGACGAGCGCATCCTCGAGCGCCTGGTGCGCCTCAGTCGGGAGCAGGGGTTCACCCCGGTCCTCGTCGGCGATGCTCGGCCCTACCAAGAGCTCTCCCTCGGGGTCCCCGCCATCGCCGACGCCGAAGGCTTCCGGGGCCCCCTCGCGGGCCTCGCCGCGCTCCTCGAGGCCGCCGGTTCCAAGGGGTCCCTCGCCGTCGCCTGCGATATGCCTTTCGTGAGCCCCGAGGCTCTCGAGCGCCTAAGCGCCTTCGCCCCGGGAGCCTCCATCGTGGCCCCCCGGCGCGGCCCCGATGCGCCTTGGGAGCCACTCTTCGCTCGGTACTCGGCGCCGGCCGTGCTTCCCATTCTCCGGGCCGCCGCGGCGGACGGCGTGCGTTCGTTTCAGGGGCTCTTCAAGCGCGTCGGGCCGACCGAGCTCCCCCTCGATGCAGAGGTCACAGCGGCCCTCGAGGACTGGGATAGCCCGGCGGACCTCCGCGGCTGATCAAGGGGCCGGGGCTCCGGCTTCGCTCGGGCTGTCGGCCGCTGACTCGGCTGGCGTCGCCGGTTCGGGTGCCGCAGCCGGTGCTTCGACCGAGGGCTCACAGGCTTCCGTGGACGGTGTGCCCGCGGTCTCTGGGTCCACGACATGGAACTCGATGCGCGCGTTTTGGGCGCGGGCCTGTCGGCTCGTGCCTTCGGCGACGGGGCGCGTCTCACCGCAGCCCCAGGCCTCGAAGCGCGAGGCCTCGAGGCCGTGCTCGGTCATCCAGGTGACCACGGCGAGGGCGCGCTCCCGGGAGAGGGTCAGATTGCGCGCGTCGGGGCCGCGGTCGTCGGTGTGGGCGTCGACGCGCACGCGCCGGAGCTGAGGATTCGCGGCGAGGGTCGCCCGGACCTCGTCGAGGACCTCTTCGGTCCCCTCGGCGAAGGTCGCGCGCCGGGGCGTGAACGAGATGCCGCTGAGCAGGCGCAGCTGGCCCTCTTCGAGGCGGTGAGACGCGGGGCAGCCGCCGTCCGCGGCGGCACCGACGGCGAGGGGGCAAGCGTCCTCCTCGTCGGGGACGCCGTCCCCGTCGTTGTCGAGGTCGGGGCAGCCGTCGGCGTCCGCGAATCCGTCGAGGTCTTCGGCGTCGTTCGGGCACTGGTCGTCGGCGTCGAGGATCTCGTCCCCGTCGTTGTCGGGGTCCGGGCAGCCGTCTTCGTCCTCGAACTCGTCGAGGTCCTCGGCGTCGTTCGGGCACTGGTCGTCGGCGTCCAGGATCTGGTCCCCGTCGTTGTCGGGGTCCGGGCAGCCGTCTTCATCCTCGAACTCGTCGAAGTCCTCGGCTCCTTCGGGGCAATCGTCTTCATCGTCGGGGTATCCGTCGCCGTCGCCATCGACCGGCCCGAGGTCTTCTTCGGGCCGGGGCTCGGGCTCGGGCTCGGGTTGAATGAACCCGATGCTCACCAAGACCCGCGCTGCGGGTGTTCCCCAGCCGGCGGACAGGCCCGGCCCCGCGGCGACGCCCGCCGTGAGCCCGCCCTTGGCGAGGTACTTGAGCCCCAGGAGCATCTCGACGTTGGTCGTCGAGTCCCGGGTTAAGTAGTCGAGGGCGTGATTCCCGGAGGCCTCGACGATGGCTTCGAGCTCGTCGTCGCCGTCTAAGATCTCGTAGCCGACGCCTGCTCGCCAGAGCAGCTCGTTGCGGACCAGAGCGCCAGCGTTGCTCGTATACTCCTCGTGCAGGCGGAGGCCGACGTTGGCGGTCACCCGGAGGCGCGGCGGGCGGAACTCGATGAGCAGTTTCGGCACGAAGTTCACGCTCTGGTCCCCCGAGTAATTTTGCTCGGGCAGCACCGCCTGGGCGAGGGGGAAGGTCACGTCGGCGGCGAGGGCGACGCCGAAGGGGTCGAGGGGATCGCCGATGAGCCGCACCCGGGCGCCGAGGGTTGGGTCGCTGAGGGTCGATTCGTCGGCGCTGGGAACGCCCGGCACGTCCTGTCCCGTCATCAAGAGGTGGATGGGCAGGGCTCCGTAGAGCAGCAGGCGGTCGAAGAGGCTGTAGGAGAGCGTCGTATGGAGGGTCAGCTGGTGTTCGACGACCGGCGTCGTCTCGGCCGCACCGGCGGCGGTGAAGAGCAGCGGCGACGCGGCGTAATCGATGACCGCCTGGGCGGCCCAGAAGTCGTGGCCCCGGGCGACGGGGCTCTCGGCCTGGAACATGTCCTCGGGGGCGTTGGCGGCCGAGAAGCGGTTGAGTCGCACGCCCTGGGCGGCCGCCGTGGAGGCGAGGCCCAAGGCAAGAAGGCCGGCGATTACGCCGATGGAGAGGCTCGAGCGGATGAGCAGAGAACGTGTAAACACCGAGAGCTCCCTCTGCCGGAGGAACGTCCCCCGACGGTCGTTGCACGCTAACCCGAGAGTCTCTCGGCGGTAAACGTCGAGACTCGTCGCCTCGCCGTGCTCAAGGGTCGAGGACGACGTCGAGATAGAAGATCCCGCTACCCCGGACCGGCATTCCCTGGGCGAGATCTTCGATCACCCGGGAGACGCATCGGGAGGCGGGGCTGCTCGCGTTGGACGGCCAGGGGCCGACGCTCATCAAGGCCCCGGGCCCGCTGAACTGCACGTGAATGGTGAACTCCATTCTCGATCCGGTGGCGCATCGACCAGCGCCGGGGGTCACCTCGGCGGCCAGCGCTCGACCGTCGGCTGCGTGGAACGCCCGAGAGAACCTTCGGTAGCGCACACGCGCTCTGCCGCCTCGGTGAGCGGGAGGTGCCGAGGGATCCGCTGTGGGCTGTGTCGTGAGCGTGGGCGCGGGAGCCGGAGCGGGAGCCGGCCGGGGAGCTGGCCGGGGAGCCGGCCGGGGAGCCGGCCGGGGAGCCGGAGCGGCGACCGGGGGTGGATCGGGTGGGCTGTTCACCGTCGGGGGCGGCGTAGGAATGGGGTTCGCTACTACGCCGACCGGGGTGACGGGTGCCGGCCCCCCCGCGACCACCGGAGTCATTGGGCTGGGCTGAACCCCGTCCGTGGAGGCACCCTCGGGGCCCCGCGGCGTCGCGATCGACAGGACGCCGACCACCGCGAGGCCCGCCAAGATGGCGCCGCCGATGCCGAGGGCTGCCACCCAGACGATGCCGCGGCCTTTCGAGCGGGTCGGCGGGACCACCGTCGATGGCGTCGGGGTCGGGGCTGCTGATTGCGCCCGGTTTCCCGAGTAAGCAGGAGAGCTGGAAGGCGATGGAGAAATCGGATCGGCAGCAGCGGCCTCTGACACCATGCGAGTCGCCGGCGTCGACTCGAAGGGAACGGGCGCTCGGGCCGACGTCATCGGCACCGGGTGGGGCGTTGGTGGTGCGAGCTCCTGCTCCGGCACGGTTCCCGTGCCGAGACGCAGCACCTCGACGGTATTCGCCGTTGCCAGGGCGCGCAGCGCGGCGATGTAGTCCGCGGCGCTGTGAAACCTTCCGTCGGGGTCCCGGCTCAATCCGCGCTCGATGAGGTGTCGGAGCCCTCCGGGGAGCCACGGTGCCACCTCGCCGAGGGGCGTCGGCGAGGTCGTATTCATGCGGATGAGCAGCTCCTCGTAGCTCTCCGCGGCGAAGGGCATGTGGCCCGAAAGCATTTGGTAGAAGAGCACGCTGGCGCTGTAGAGGTCCGCGCGCCCATCGACCGCCTTGGCTGCGAGGAACTGCTCCGGGGCCATGTAGAGGGGCGTGCCGAGGATCATGCCGGTTTTCGTCAGCGACGGGCTGCCCGCCTCCCGGGCAAACTTGCTCACCCCGAAATCGAGCAGCTTCGCCGTCGGTGAATGGGTGCCGACCGCGCCGACGAGGAAGATGTTCGCCGGCTTGAGGTCGCGGTGCACGATGCCCGCGCCGTGAGCCGCTCCGAGGCCCTCGAGAATCTGCACCGCGATGTCGAGGGCGACGTCTCCCCGGAGGGGTGCCTCCCGGTCGAGGCGCTCGTCGAGGGGCTCACCTTCGAGGAGCTCCATCGCCAGGAATACGTCGCCCTCGGCGGTGCGTCCGGAGTCGAGGACCTCGACGATGTGCGGGCTCCCGCGGAGGGCCCCGGCCTGGGCCTCGGCGAGGAATCGATCGACCACCTGCGGCGAGCCGAGGTGCTTTTGGTGCAGCATCTTCAGCGCGATGGCGCGCCCGGTCTGGGAGTGCACCGCCCGGAAGACCGTGCCAAACCCGCCCTCCCCGAGCTCGGCTTCGACGCGATACTGGCCGATGGTGTCGCCGGGGCGGGTCACGGCGACATTGTACCCATGATTGACAGCCGCGCCGCCGCTGAACACGATGGCGCGCGTCCGATGAAGATTGACGATAAGACCACACTCAACCAAGAGCTCCTCGCCGACGGCGACAGCGCCATCGGCGAAGCCCAGGCGGTGGTCGTCGTCTACCACCGTGACGGGGTCAAGGTCGTCACCCTCGAGAGCGGCGTGCCCATCGTCATTGGTCGCGCCCACCCCGCGGAGGTCGTGATTCCGGACCTCGGCCTCTCGCGCCGTCACGCCCGTTTCACCTGGGGCAGCGACGGCATCTTCGTCGACGATCTCGAGTCCACCAACGGCACCAAGGTCCGGGGGGAGCGCGTGCAGCGCGCCCGCCTCGTCCCCGGCGACCGCGTGCAGCTCGGCCGCGCCGTCACCGCGACGGTCAACGTCCAGGCCGGCCACTCCCAGCTCCAAGGCATCGACAGCAGCGAAGCGTTCCAGCGGAACCTCGAAGAGGAGCTGACGCGCTCGCGCTCCTTCCGGCGCAGCTGCGCCGTGCTGATGATTCGCGCCGTCTCCCTCGACGAGGGCCACGTGTCGCGATGGATCCCGCGCATTCGCAGCGAGCTCCGGGACGTCGACCGGGTGACGTTCTATGGCCAGATGTCGGCCCTCGTGCTGCTTCCCGAGATGCAGGGCAGCGAAGCGTCCTTCGTCGCCAAGAAGCTCGTCGGGACCGAACGCCTCGGTGAGCCGCCCCTCGTGGTCGGGGTCGCCGCGTTTCCCGAGCGGGCTTCGGCCGAGGAGCTCCTCGATTGGGCGCGTCAATCGGCGCGCAAAGCGACCTTGGATTCCCGCGTGCACATGGCGACCGCCGAGGACGATGCCGCGGCGCGTCGAGACCGCAGCGTGGTCATCGCGAGCGCGCGCATGCGCGAGGTCTACGACATCGTGCGCAAAGTGGCGTCATCCACCATCCCCGTGCTCGTGCAGGGGGAGACGGGGACCGGCAAAGAAGTCATCGCCACGGCCATCCACAACGCTTCGCCCCGGCGCCGGGGTCCGGTGCGCGCCATCAACTGCGGCGCGATTCCGGCGACGCTCATCGAGAGCGTGCTCTTTGGTCATGTGAAGGGGGCGTTCACGGGGGCCGAACGCTCCACCCCCGGCATCTTCGAACAGGCTGACGGCGGTACGGTGCTCCTCGATGAGGTGGGGGAGCTCTCCCAGGGGGCCCAGGCGGCGCTGCTCCGCGTCCTCGAGACCAAGCGGGTCACCCGGGTGGGCGGCACCGCCGAGATCGAAGTCGACGTGCGCGTCGTCGCGGCGACCCACCAAGACCTGCACGCGATGACGGAGACCGGCGCCTTCCGCCTCGACCTCCTCTATCGCATCAATACGATGCAGATCGTCGTCCCGCCCCTTCGCGAGCGCCAGGAGGAAATCGAGCCATTTGCCGAACTCTTTCTCGCCGAGGCCAACAAGGCGTGCGGGACCAACGTCTCGGTCATCGAGGTCGACGCCCGGCGCTTGCTGCGCGAGTACGCGTGGCCGGGCAACGTGCGCGAGCTGCGCAACGTGATCGAGCGGGCGGTGATCGTGTCGCAGGACGACGTGATCACAGCCGAGGACCTCGGCGGTCGGATCAGCAGCGTGCCCGAGCCCCCTACCTCACCGACGAACATCCCGCCGGCCATGGACGATGGCACCGGTGACGTCGCGTTCAAGGACCGCATCCGCGACTACGAGACCCAGCTCATCCTCGATGCCCTGCGCCGTGCCGACGGCAATCAGACCGCCGCCGCGAAGATCCTCCAGATGCCGCTCCGCACCTTGGTGCACAAGATCAAGAGTTACGGCATCAAGAAGATGTACGACGCCTGACCTCGCGTCGCGACTCTCATTCGGCGTCGTTCAAGTGCGGCAAAGCCGGGGCCGAACCGTGTTCCGGGTGTTCGGGGAGCTGGTCTCCGGGGCTCCAGTGGGTTTGCTGGGCTCCCTTCATGTCGATGATCCCGAGGGCGTCGAGGATGCGCATCACCTGGAACGCCGGGTCGACCTCGAACCAGCGCACGGCGAAATTCGGCGCCATGCCGAACTTGTGGTGGTTGTTCTGGAAGAGCTCGCCAGCGGTGAGAAAATCGAGGGGAAGCGAGTTCACCGATTCGTCGCCTACGGCGAAGTTTCGGTAGCCGTATTTGTGACCGCCCCAATTGACGATCGCGCCGTGAACCGGGCCCATCAGGAGGTGAACCGGGAGCAGCAGGAAGAAAACCCAGTGGGGTGCAAAGGCGAGATAGAAGGCCGTGTAGGCCACGCCGAAGAGCACGCGGGTGACCCACGCGTCGCCGACCCGGTCGACCCAGGCCCAGGCTGGGTAGCCGCCTTCGAAGCGCTCCTCGGCTTCGATGCGTCCCGAGAGCACCCCTTCGTAGCGCTCCTTCGTCGCCCACATCATGCCGAAGACGTTGGTATGGGTATGGGGGGAGTGGGGGTCCCGGGCGGTGTCGCTGTAGGCGTGGTGCTCGCGGTGGAGGATGGCGTAGGCCCGCGGGTTCAAGAACGAACTCCCCTGGCTGACCCAGGTGAGCAGATAGAAGAACCGCTCCCAGCCCTTGCTCATGCTGAACATGCGGTGGGCGCCGTAGCGATGCAGGAAGAACGTCTGGCAGAACACCGAAAGGGCCCAGTGGCCGACGAAGAAGGCGAGAATGATCCAGACCATGATGATGCGAGGCTAAGACCGGCACGTCGCATCGACGTCGGGGCGGTGTCATCCTTCTGTCACGGCGCGGCCTCGCGTACTCTTCGCCGACGGTCCGAAGGGCATCGACGTTGAAAGTGCGACCTCCCGCAGTCCTGGTCATCGCGGCCGCTCTGGTCATCGCGGCGGCCACGGGCTTCGTTCTCCGTGGACTGGTCACCGGGCCTGTCACCGGCGATCCTCCGTCGGCGTCGGCGTCCGCTCCAGCCGGTGATGGACCGCCGGCCGCCATGACCCCTCCCGGCCATCGGACCGAGGTGGCGCTCCCGGCGCACATTCGCTGGATTGCCGCCGGCGGCGGAGGAGACCCCAGCTACAACGAGGTCTCCCTCGAACAAGACCTGGCCCTCGCTCGGGAGGTCTTCGGCCCGGCGGGCGGGGTCCTCTTGCACGCCGGGGGCACGGGGGTCGACGGCGTTCGCGTCCGCGATGACCGCCCCGGGCCGTTGGCCGAGAGCGCGGGGGACGATGCGCAGTTCGCGCTCCGATCGCGCTTGGCGGAGCTCCTCGACCCCCGGGACCGCGCCGTTCGCTACCGCCCGTCAGCGCTCGAAGGCGCCGGCCCCGCCACCCGCGAGCTCTTGACCGAGGCCCTCGTCGCCGGGCTCACCGAGGCGTCACCGGACCCGTTGTTGTTCTTCTTCAGCGGTCACGGCGAACAGGGAGACGAGGCCCGGTACAACACCGTGCATACCTGGGGCGGCTGGGGCCTCTCGCCGGCTGACGTCACGGAGTTGCTCGACGAGGCTCGGCCGTCCCGACCCGTCGTCTTCGTCATCGCGGCATGTTTTTCCGGCGGATTCGCGGACCTCGCCTTTGTCGGCCCGGGCGATGACCCGGTCCCGGACACCGCCTCCGATTCCGAATCCCGACCCATCGAGGCCGCGGCGGGCCGGTGCGGGGTCTTCGCGAGCACCTGGGACCGTGAGTCCGCGGGCTGCGACCCCGACCCCAACCGGGGAGCCCAGGGCGGCTACAGCATGCACTTCCTCAACGCGCTCCGGGGCCGTGACGCGGCGGGCACGGCCCTTCCCCGGGGCGAGTTGGACTACGACGGTGACGGGCACATCTCGGTCCTCGACGCTCATACTCGGGCGCGCATCGCCTCGACCTCCATCGACGTGCCGACGACCACCTCCGAGGCCTGGCTGCACCACGTTTCATCCGGCGCGCCCGCGCCTGGCCGCGTCTCGGACCAAGTCCAGGCCAGCCAGACCATCCAGTCAATTCTGCCAGAGGAGCAGGCGGTCATCGTGGCCCTCGGTGCGCGCTTCGGGCTCCACACCGCCGAAGCCGTCGATGCGCGCCTCGACGAACTCGAGGGCCGCCTCGACGTCGCCGCCGACCGCCTCGATCTCCTCGACGAAGACATGAACGACGCGTGGGGGGCCGCCCGGATAGCGCTCCTCGAACGCTGGCCCGCCCTCGACGATCCCTATCATCGCGACTACGCCCCCACCCTCGCAGCCTCGGCGGGGCCGATCCGCCGTTGGTTCGACGAAGCCCCGGAAGCGCGCACCTGGGCCCAGGCCCAGCGAGCCCTCGACGCCGAGGGCGACTATCTCGAACTCGAAGCGCAGCACGCTGCGCTCTTGCGACTCGAGCGGGCGTGGCAGACCGCGGGGCTGGCCGCCCGATTGCGGGCCGAGGGCGGGCCCGGCTGGCGTGCTTTCGAAGCGCTGCGCTCCTGTGAGCGCTCCCTCCCGCCGACTCCTTGATGCCGGCTCCTGGGCTCTCGGGATGTTGGGATTTCGGGACGCCGGGACGGGCGTTTACTTCAGGACGGGTTCAGGACGGAGTGAAGTCTTCGAGAGCTGCCTTGAGCTCGGGGATCTCGTCGTCGAACTGAATGGCGCAGTGGCAGCCGAGGGGCCCGTCGGGGTCGTTGTAGTTCGGCTCGACCCGGACGATGACGCCTTCGACGTTGATCTCACCGCCGTCGCGACCCGGGAGCCGGAGGGTGATCTCGACCGGCGCGCCCACTTCGATGGCATTCGGCGTCGCGACGAGCAGCCCCTTTGCGCTCGCGTCGTGGCTCACGGCGATCTGGCGTTCCCGGCCCTCGCTCACGATGTGCATGGGAAACCACACCTCGTGGCGTTTCGTATTTCGTTTGTCGTCGGTCACGGCGAGGAAGCATACAGAGGCGCCTCACCGTGGGACAAGAGGGTCTCTGCTCAATTCGTGCCTCGGCCGACCCCCGCCCATCAATCGGGACAGGCCTGTGGCGTCATCTCGAAAGCCACTCCGTCCCAAACGAGCACGCTGCCCTCGTCATCCCAGACCCCGGTGAAGGAGTCGGTCATGACGGTGTCCCCGTCGCAGCGGTAGGTGCCGCTCTCGCTCACGTCCGAGTGGCCGTAGCGGTAGCGGCCGTCCCGGAAATCGAGCTGCCAGTTGCACGTCGCGACCCCATCTGGGGTGAGGCCGCACTCGAGGAGAGCGACGCTCTGGAACCCCCGGAGCTCCAAGGCTTCGCAGAAGGTGAGGCGTCCGATACACGACCCGAGCTCGTCCACGTCACACATCTCGAGCACGAAGTCCGACCTGCACGCGCAGGGGATGGCGCACCGATCGGCCGGCGCCCCGCACGGCCGGTGGTAGACCATCGCTGGGCAGGGCCTCGCGTCCGGCGCGGTGTCCGCCAAGGCGTCCACGCCGACGTCGAGACTCGCATCGCGTTCGTGAGACTGGGAGCAGTCACAGCCCACGACTACGAGTATCAGCATGATCACCCAGCGCCACATCTTCCGAGCTTACCGCGTCTGCGCACCGGTCGAGGAGGGGAGGAGGGTTGCCTGTGATTGTGGCACCATCGTCTACGCTTACGCCGACGCCGGCGTCGATGACGCCATCGATGAGAGGATGGCCGAGGCCCTGCGCCAGCTTGCGCCCTTCGAGCCGTTCGAACGGCGAAACTCGCCGCCGAAAGGACCCGCCCGATGACTGAACGACCCGCGACCGTACCCTCAGAGGCCTTCTGGGATGACGACGACGCCGAATGGTGTTTGCCCGAGAAGGACGGTGAAGGCGAGTTCCACGGCCTGGTGAAGTGGTGGCGCCCCGACGGCACGCTGTGCTGCACGACGGACTACGTACACGGCACGCCCGAGGGCGCGTTTACGCGTTTTCACGAAAACGGTGAGGTGTCGCGAAAGGGCGTCTTCGAGGCGGGCACCCTGCACGGCCTCAACGTCTTTCACCGGTCGGACGACGAGACGACGGAGAACTTCCCCCGCGGACTCGGGGACCAAGTCCGTCGGGCCGAGATGGACTACGTGCACGGCAGCGTCGTCGGGGCGCGCTGCTACGACGCCTCGGATGCTTTGTGCATGGAGAACGGCGAAGCCTTTCCCGATACCCGACCCAACGGGGTCCCCGAAGAAGCCCATTTCCGCAAGCGGGAGGCCGACGGAGAATACCGCTGGGTAGCGGGCACCGTCGCCGACCGGGGGGATGGGACCATCGCGCGGAAGGGGCCGTGGCGCTGGTGGACCCCAGAGGGCGTACTCGTCGAGGAGCAGGCCTACGCCGATGGAGAACTCGACGGCGTGGCCCGGGTCTTCGATGAGGACACGGGAAAGCTGACCAGCGAGGTCACCTGGCGCGCGGGCGAGAAACACGGCCTCGAGCGGACCTTCGACGAGGACGGAAACTTCGTCCACGAGATCGAATACGCCGAGGGTGAGAAGCGGTCCCGGGTCCGCGCCCTCGACGAGGACGAACGCGGTGATGGCCAGGCCGTGAGGGAGCGCTGCCAGCTCATCGATGACGACCCCACGGGGGTGGTCGAGTACCTCGACGCGGCGGGGATGGTGACAGCGACCGTCGATGTCGGCCTCCCCGATGACCTCGAGGCGACCCAGCGCGTGCTCGGCGCGACGGCGGGCTTCGTCGCCCTCGCCGACGAGCTGGCGAAGGAGAAGAAGACCGGCGCGTCGGTCTTTGCTCTGGTGCGTGCCGTCGGCCGCGGAGAGGCACCGCCGGAACGACTGAAAGAGGCGGTCACAGCCCTCGCACGCCCCCTCTCCGAAGAAGCCGCGTTCGCAGTCACCCAGCGCTGCAATATGGTCGTCTCGAATATTCAGCGCTTTGGCGGCGGCCCCGACAAGTGCGTGAACCACCTCTTCGAGGGCATTCGTCTCGGTGGCCTGGCGTGGAGGTTGCTGCGCGTCGCCTCCGGCATCCTCGATGACATGGGCGAGTCCAGGACCGCCCTCGAGGTCATCGATGCAGCGATCGCCGCGGCGCCCGCCGACGAGGCCGCGCCCTTCGAATATACCCGGGCCCTGGTGCGCGCGAGCATGGGTGACAAAGCCGGAGCGTTCGAGTCGGTGACGACCTACGCCGCCCACGACGCGGACCACGCTGCGGGGCTCCGCGGATATCTCGTGGCGCTCTTCCCCGAGTGGGCTTTCTGGCCTGCCACGGATTCGCGCCGTCAGGGGACCGGCCGCATTGCCAAGCTGCTCACTCGGACAGGGCCCAAAGGCGTCCCTGACGTCGAGCCCTTCAGGATGGCCATTCAGAAGAGCGCGACCCGTTTGTCTCGACATCGCGCCCGTCTGGTCGAAGAGCTCGGGGAGGCGGACTGGCTGGTCCCCGACGTGAGCCATCTGCTGCCGGCGGGGGAAGTCGAGGTGCCGACCTCGGGAGACTTTTCGGGCGTCGGTATTCAGCACCTCTGCCGCCAGGAGTGGACCCGGCTCACCTGGCTCTGTCATTTCGCGGGCCTCGACGAACTCGGTCTGCCCGAAGAGATTACGCCGCGGGACGACCACGTCGCGCTCTTCCTGATCGGTGAGACGCGGTACCTCATGGCCATCGAAGTGGACCCGACGGAGCACCTCGGCGGCCGGCTCTCGGCCGGCGATTACGCTGATGAAGCGAACTACGACAAGCTCATCGCGCTCACCAAGGAACTCGCCGGCGCCTCTGAGTGGTTCGGGCTGAAGATGACCGACGTCGAAGACGCCCCCGACGCCAGCTTCCTGATCACCGACGACCAGGCGTTTCTGAGCGCCATGGGCTTCTTCAACGACACCTCCTTCGACCTCTTCACGGAGCGAGAAGGCGACGACGAGGAAGACGAAGAAGACGAAGAAGACGACGAGTAGTCGCGGCGTTCACCGCGACTCCGAAATCCCGCTCGGGCCTCGGCGGGTCATGGTGCGATATCGAAGAGGCCCACTTCGTAGAGCGTCTGAGCGTAGGCGGTCAGGAGCGATCGGTGGGGGATGCGGTCGGTCATGTCGGCGGGCATCGTCTGCTCGTCGACCGCGCCGGTGGCCAGCTCCCACTGCCAGTGATTTCCCTCGGCGACGGGCATCACGATCTCGACCTCGGCAACCGGGCCACCGAGGCGTTGGTTTTCGAGGCGCACCTGCATGTCGTTGTAGGGCGTGGCGCCGCCGGCGCGCTCCAGCAGGGCGTGGAAGAGCCCGTTGCTGAGGGGCAGGTTCGCCCAGGTATCGGTGATGACCGAACGGAACGCCGTGTAGAGCACGTGCTGGGGAAGGTCCTCGCCGTGCTCTGCCCAGAATGCCTCGGCCTCGACTGTGGTGAGTGACCCGACCCCAGGGAGGTGGGCGACGAAGAACTCGGTCATGGTTGGAGCTGCGGCGATGTCATCCTCTGCGCCGATCCACGTCTCGAGGTCGGTTACGGGGATGCCCATGGTCATGGCGATGACGTTCATGAGGAACTCCGCTGGCCGGGGGCTCTGGGATGCGGCCCAGGCGCACGTCGGCTGGGCGACCGGCAGGATCCGATCACAGAACGACTCTGCTTCGCCGACGCCCCGGATGGCATCCGAGAGCAGGTCCGCAACCTCGGAGCCGTGGCTGGCGCCGTTCATGGTCATGACCGTTCGGGTGCGCGCGGCGATCTCGGGCATGGTGGCCAGGGTCTGGAGCACGTTCGAGGCTCCCTGGCTGTAGCCGATGAGGTGCAGGTCCACGGGGCCGACCTCGGCCTCGAGGGCGTCGATCGCCGCCTTGGCTCGGTCGGCGTTGACCGACGGCCGGACGAAGCTGCCCGTGTCGACGACGATCGTGTGCACACACGGCAGAGCGGCGTGGATGGCTTCAGCCTGCTGCTCGAACTCGCGCCGGTCCATCAACCGCACCACGCCGGGGAAGAAAACGATCGCCGAGTTCGTCGTGCAGGACCACCCGTCGACCGGCGGCTCGGCGGTGCGGGCGAGGGGAAACGCGTCTTCGTCGCCGACGTAGGCCGGGAAATGCTCGTCGAGGAAGCTCCCCGCCGCGGCGGGGTAGTTCGAGGGCGTCGCACCGTCTCCGAGCTCGGCCACCCCGTTCCACACCAAGAGCGAGACGATCCGCTCCCGGAGATAGAGCTGGAAAGCCGGATCGCGGATGGCTCCGGCGTGGTCATCTGCGAGGGCGGTGGCCGCGGCGGTGCGAGCGCTCGGCACATCGCGCGCGTGCAGCGCTCCGCAGAGGGCGTCGGTGCGGCCCGGGGGGCATACGGCGGCTACGCTCGCGACCGCGGCGGCCTCGTCCACCGGGACGAAATCACAGAGGCCCGTCCAACGCAGCCACTCGCTGCAGAAGGCATCTGCCTTGCCGGGGTCCCGGAGGCCCTCGCAGCCTCCGGCGACGACTTCCTGGGCCGAGGTGCGAAACTCACCAATACAGCCCTCCGCCGGAAGAGCGGGGGCCGTCCCCGTGCACTCTTCGATGACTTCGACAGCGTCGAGACACATCTGGTCATCGGAGGCCTCGGGGGCGCACGACGCGAGCACGGCGACGAGGGCGATGGCGGTCATGGAGCGTTCCATGGGCAATCCGTTCGCAAGGCGCATGCCCACGATAATTGCGTGCCGATCTGCCCCGGTCAACTCCTCCGCTATGGTACGCAGACCCCAGTTTCCGGCGACTCGAGTAGCCACCGGAGACACCCGTTCCTGGCGCTGCGCCGCTGCCCTACTTCCACTTGATCGAGCAGCCCATCGAAGCCGCCACGTCGAAGTCGACAGGCTGGCCTTCGAGGGCTCGGTCGACGGCGGCGCGAAGGTCCCGGCGGGTGACGGCACCTTCGTCTTGCCAGCTGTCGTCGATGCGTCCGTTGTAGACGAGCTTCCGGCTCTCATCGAAGACGAAGGGGTCCGGGGTGCACGCGGCGTCGTAGGCTCGGGCCACTTCCTGAGACTCGTCGTGGAGGTAGGGGAAGTCGAAGCCCTTTTCCCGGGCGCGCTCCTGCATCGCCTCGAAGGAGTCCGCCGGGTACCGCGCCCCGTCGTTCGAGTTGATCAGCACCAGCTGCGCTCGGCCTGCGTAGTCGCGGGCGAAGGCGACGAGGCGGTCTTCGCAGGCGATGGCGTAGGGGCAGTGGTTGCAGGTGAAGACGATGACCAGGACCTTCGCCTCTAACGACTCGAGGTCTCGGACCACGCCGTCTACGCCGGGAAGGGAAAAGGCCGGCGCCTTCGTGCCGAGGGCCATGCCGTTGGATTGAACGAGGGACATGGGAGGTTTTCTAGGGCGTCGGGCCGCGCATGTAAATCGCCGCCTGCTGCGTTCGTCGCCCCCGGATCAGTAACCGCACTCGGCGGCGCGGATCAGGTTGTCGTATCGCATGCCGATCTGGCCGCCCACGAAGGCCCACCCGGAGGTGCCCCCGCCGAGCCCGATGCGGGTCACCGGGCCCATCGTCAGGCCGAAGCCGCAGCCGAAGGCGTTCGGGAATTGTCCTCCGACGACAATGTCGAGGATGGGCCCCGAGTCGAGGCCCCGGGGCTGAGGCCCGAGCACGGCGGAGTAGCCCGCGAGGACCTCGGCGAAGATCGGAAACCAACGCGGGGAGCGCAGCCCGCCGAGGAGTGAGTAGACGACGCTCGGGTCCGCCTCGGGCTGGGCCAAGATCATCGCGTCGGCGGCGAGCTCGAGGACGAGCCACTCGCCGACGGGAAAACCCAGGCCTAGCTGGGCGAGGCCCCCTGCCCCCGCCAGGTCGCCGAGGGAGGAACCGGCTGCACCCGAGGCCGACAGGATGTACTCGACCTTCGGTCGCGTTCGCCGCGGAGGCGCCCCCTCGGGAAGCCGCGAAAGGACCTCGAAGCCCATATAGGTCGATACCAAAAACGCCCGATAGTCCGAGGCCGCGCCCAGGCCTTGTTGGTACCGGAGCGCGATGCCGAGCTCGATGGCGGTGCCATGGGCTGGACGCGGGGAGCCTCGGCCCCGAAAAAGGTTGCCCGCCTGGCGTTCGAGGGAGACTTCGACCATCGGCCCGCTGGCGCCGACGCCGTCGACGATGAGCAGTGCGCCGGCGTCGAGGCCGAGGCGGAAAGCCTCGTGCCGAGCGGGCTCGGTGAAGAGCGTGAATCGGGGTCCGGCGGTGACGACGAAGGCCCCGAGGCCACTGGCGCTCGTCCCGTCGCCGGCCATGCCGCGGTGCGCTCCGCGTACGCCTACGCCGAACCAGGACGCGAGGGCGAGGTCTGCATAGAGCCCGATGCCGCTCGTCGCCTCGCTCAGCGGCGCTGCGTGCTCGGCCCACCCGAGCTGAAGCTCGACCCCGATTCGGATCGGCGGCGCCGCCGGGGGCCGGGCCCGGCAAGGGGGGGAAGGGTCCCCCGAGAACGCCGAGTCTCCATGACCCGCAACGCACTGGGCGCGGGCGTCCGCCGCGGGCCACGCCAGCGCCAGCGCAGACATCGCGAGCAGGACGAAGAGAGCCCGGCCCATGGCTCAGTGGAGTTCGAGGCTCTCGATGGCTCGTTCGACGCGGGCCTCGGCTGCGTCGAATTGTTCGGTGCGGCCTCCCGTCTCGACCAAGTGGAGGTGGCTCTCGGTCACGAAGATCGTGACCCAGTACTTGAAGGGCGTGCCGTTCTGATCGCGGCCGAAGCGTAGCTGCGTGCCGGTCTGGCCACTGCCCGCGCGTACGTCCTTCGTGTCGAGGAGGGCATAGCCGCCGTTCATTCGGATCCGGCTCGTGATGGCCTCGACCCAGAACGCGAGGTCGCCCTCCGGGTCGTGTTCGATGGCGCGGACCGAGATGACGACCCCGTCGGCGCTGGTGAAGCGCGCGTCGTAGTTGGAGTTGTCCTCGTCGAGTTCGACGAACCCGTCGGGGGCAGTCATGGCGAAGCTGCTCCCGCATCCGGTGACGGCGAGGGCGAGGGCCAGGGCCAGGGCGAAGGTGAAGCCCAGAGAGAAGATTGCGTGTCTCATCGGAGCCTCATCAGGTTCGACAGGCCCAGCTCTTCGAGCCAGGGGAAGGGCAAAGAGAACCCGTCCGGACCCGTCGGTTCGGTGGAGAGCGGTTGAAAGACGATGGTGATGGTCGAGAAGCTGATCTGGTCGGCGAGATGGCGCTGCCGTCCTTTGAAGCGCTCGATGATGTCCGTCAGCCGCTGAAGCTCACGCTCGATGGCGAGGGCATCCTCGACCGCGTCGGCGCGCTCCAGCAGTTGCTCGAGACGTGCACGCATCACCTCGGCGTTTCGGAGCCGAATGACGATGTCTCGAAACTCCTCGCCGACGTCTTGCACGTTCACTTCGCGGTGCAGTACGTCCCCGGCGCCCTCCACTCGGTCCACGGCTTGCTGAAAACGCGCCGCCGGGACCCGGAGCACGAGCTCGACGTCAGTGCGGCGGGCGAGGAACGCCCCGAGCTCGGCGAATTGTTCGAGGATCGCGTCCTGAGTCTGGGTGACCTCGTAGACCCCCAGGTGGAAGCGCGCGGTGTAGATCAAGAGCGGTCCGCTCAGATCGACGCCGTCGGTGGCCTGCTGATCCGGGGCGCCCTGCCCTTGCTGGGGTGCGGCCTGCTGGGGTGCGGGGGTGTTTTGGGCCAACTGGGGCCGCGGCTCCATGAGCACGTCACCCTGCGGGAGGGCACCGTCCATCTCGGCGGATTCGAAGTTGTAGTCGCCGCCCCATCCACCGCCCCCGGCCGGAGCGCTGGCTTGGACCGACTCGGCGACGGGTGCGTAGTCGCCGGACGGAGGCGCCATTGGCGCCGACCCACCCGAAGACCGGCTATCCGATGCGCCCCCCGATTCCTCGTACGCGTAGCTATTGCTAGCGCATCCGAGGGCGATCCACCCCAAGACCACGATGCTCAATCGCTTCATACGCCCCTCCGACGTTTTGGCCCGCCTTACGGTCTAGACCGTCTTGCCGGGAGCATACGCCGTTCTCCCAGCTTCGTGCTTGCCGCACGGCAAGTGAAGATCATTGGTGTTCTCGCGTACCCCACGGCCTCCTCGCGTACCCGGGCCTGGTGCCTGCGCTTGTTCGACATGAAGAGCTCTCCGTAATCGCGCACAGCTTCGAGGTCGTTGTGCGCGCGGCAGCGAAGTTCGACATTTGCGACAGAATGCCCACCGCCTTTTGCCCAGGCCTCGACGTGAGCAAACTCGACACGCCGGGTCTCGCCGCATCGGCGACCATCCACGCTGACGAAGCCGCACCGTCCTTCATCGCGCTTCCATACCGTTCTCCGAACCGCAGCCGGAATGGCACGCACTCGCTCATCCGTCATCGCATTAGTCGTATTAGTCGTCTTGCGAGCCCGTTCCGTGATCGCCGCCTTCCTCTTCAATGTTTGCTCGAGGAGAAGGCTGAGCGCACGCTGCACGATCGCCGCGGGATCGCCGTTGGGTATCTGGTGCGCAAGAAGGTCCTGCAGTTGCCCGAGGTCGAGGTGGGCGCCTTCATCGATCGTGACGGTGAGCTTGTACCGCTGCGGCGCGAGTGGCTCGGGGTCGGGGGAGCGTTTGGGACGCCGGGATTCAGCCGCCGCGCGTTCACTCGTGGCACATGAGGCCTGCGGCCCTTCGGCTATACGTTCCGTCGGAGTGAGAGTCACTTCAATCGCGCGCCGCGGGACCACGCGGACCCGTGAGGCGACGTCAGGCCTAGGCGCCAGCGACGCCCTCAGGTTGTCGATCTGTGCCAGGCTTTTGTGCTTGGCCTGCGCCAGTACGCTGGCGTGGTTTTCCTCTGTGAGCAGGGTCTTGAGCCGCAGGACTCCGCTCATGTGGATTTCGCCGCGGCCGATCATCGAAAACACCAGCGGGAAACGATGCGCCAGCCGCGCGACACCGATGCGTTTCCCTGCCACCGGTTCCGACATGTGGAAGCGTTTCGTACACATGTCGAACATCGACGAGTACCCCCGCTCCGCCCAGGTTTGCCGCCGATCGATCTCGTCGATCATGCGTAGCAATTCGGTGTTGTGGCGGCAGTCGCGATCGACCGCCTGGCGCGAAGCGCTGCAGCAATACGTCGTCAGTCAAAGACGTCAGGAGTTCCATGCGAGTGAGACGCGCCGGAGCCCGACCGACTGACCGATTCGCCCCCATTCGCCTTCGACGACCCTTGCTTCGCCAACACGGAAACAGTCTCTCCAACTTCACACGCAACTGCAGGCCCGATCCGCCGACAAGGAGGCGAGCGGATGCGCCCGGGTGTGGTGTGCCGGATCAATCCAGGAGGACATATGGATCTGAAGAACATGACGCCACGGGAACTCGACGCGGAGATGCGCGCAGTTCTCGACGAACAGGCGCAGATGGCTCGCGAATCGTGCGAACCGATCGGGCGGTTGCTTCGTGCAGCACCGATCACCTTCTACGAGGCCGAGGGTCGAGGACGGCTTCGCATCGAGCTACCCGAAGCGACGATGGAGACACTCCGTGACCTCTGCGATGCGCTGACGGGGCTCGATGGGTACGAGCTCGAGGACGATCACCTCGTGGGCCTGCTCGCCCTCGCGGTTCTACGTGGGGGCCCGCTGCGTCCGTAGCGGAGCCCGCGCGTCAGCCCTCGAGGAGGCCGACGGTGTCGATCTGCGGCCAGCCGGGGATGGCGTTGTCGACGTAGACGCATACCCCCTCGATGCGCTGGGGTCGCGGGAGCTCGATCTCCAGCACCTGGGCGCCCGAAACGGGAGCCGGCGCGTCCTGCCATACGAGTGACTCTCCACGCCCATGGATCACGGTGACCGCGAACGTGGCCCCGGCGCCGTAGGTCTCGAAGACGCGGATCGTGCGGACCGGTTCGAGGGCGTCGAAGGCGAGCTCGAGCCAATCGACCCCCTTTTCACGCTCTCGGGGCGCCCATGCGCCCGGGAGGTCCCCCGAGACGGGATAGAGGCCGGGCGACCCCGTCGCGTGCCCGGCCCCCCAGTAGCCCCCGTAGCTCGACGAGGCGCGGGCGCTCGCCGGCCAGGTGCCGCGCCACCGTGCCCGCCAGTCGTGGCTCATCATTTCGAAGAATGTGTAGCGCGAACCCCGGCCGAGGGGTTTCCCGTCGAAGCCGCGCATGAGTCGCTCGCGCAGTGTGCGGTCGGCCCCGCTGCGGTACGCGCTTCCGCGCGGCACGCCGTCGTGCATGGTCCGCCGCGGCGGCGTGAGGAGCGCGATGCTGTCGATCTCGGACCACCGGGGGCCGGTGTTGTCGATCCGGCACCAGACGCGGTCCACTCGCCGGAGCGAAGGAAGATCCACTTCGAGGACGCGCGCCTCGCGCGAGCCGTGCTCCTCTCGCGCGCCCTGCCACACGCGTTCGAGGCCTGCCTCGGTGCCGATCCGGACCTCGACCGTGCTTCCCGGGGCGCACGTCTCGAAGATCCGAATCGCTCGCGTCGGCGGAGTCTCGCGAGGGAACGTCGCCTCGACCCACTCATCGGCGCTGCGCCGCATCTTCGGAGCCCACGCCCCGCGGCGGTCTCCACCGCGGGGCCATACCTTCGGGCGCCCGACCATCTGGGCCGCGCTCCACGAGCCGGCGTTGTACTCGCTCGATGCTCGGGCGGAGATGGGCCAGACGCCGCGGGAGTCGACCAGGCTGTCGATGCCCTCGATCTGGCGCGGCGTGTAGCGGCGAGCGCCCGCAGGCTCGCGCTCGGTGCTCGGGTGGGTCCGCTTGGTGTCGAGGGCGACGGGCGCCCCGGAGCTGAGGCGGGCGATGCTGTCGATCTCCGACCACTTCGAGAATGTGTTGTCGATGTACACCCGCACCTCGTGCACGGGCTGAGGCTTGGGTAGCCGCACGTCGAGGAGCTGAGCGGTGGAGCCGAGTTTGGTGTTCGGTGGGCCGAGCCACACGACCTCGAACCCCCCACCCGAGTCGACGGTCACGGCGTAGACCGCCCCCGGACCACAGGTCTCGAATACGCGGATCACTTCCGTGGGCGGGCCGGGATCGAAACGCACCTCGAGCCATTCGACGGGTGAGGTCTTCTTGCGCGGAGCCCACGCCCCGGGAACGTCTCCGGAGCGCGGCCACACCTTGGGCCGACCGCAGGCCTGGGGTGCTTGCCAGGAGCTCAGCCCGTACTGACTCGATGCCGTCGCCGAGACCGGCCACGTCGCACTGACGTGCACGTCGACATTGCGCGCGACGGGCGCCGGGGTCCGCGTGGCTTCCCCGAATCGCCCCCCGCGATATCCACCCTCGATATCTTCGACACCGAGCTTGATCATGGGTGGATTCAACCACAGGGGGACGGTCCGCACTTTCCGAATTTTGCATTCCACGCACGCTTCGAACTCAGGGCGCCTGGAGGATGCGCGGCCTTCATTGGGCCAAAGCCTGTGGACGCGGCCCGGACCTGCGATTGGCACTCGCGACCGCCGTGCCTTACGGTCCTCCCGTGCACGAAGAGCGGCCCGAGGGAAACGCGTTTTCCGCTGAACGGTACGCGAAGCTCGCTGGCTTCGACTCGGACTGGCGGGACGGTTGGTGGAGTGAAGACTTCCTCGGACTGCTCGCGTCTCGATGGCGCCTCGACCGGGTCCAACGTCTGCTGGACGTAGGCTCGGGCGGAGGCCACTGGGGCCAGCGCCTCGCAAAATGGCTTCCCGACGGAGCTGAACTCGTGGGCGTGGACCGGGAGCAGGGCTTCCTCGAGGGGGCCGCGGCGCGGGCGGAGGAGCGCGGTCTTTCGGGGGCGACCTATGTTCGCGGCGACGCCGAATCCCTGCCCTTCGAGGACGCCACCTTTGACGCAGTCACCTGCCAGACCGTGCTCATGCACGTGGCGAATCCGGCGGCGGCCCTCGCCGAGATGCGCCGGATCCTGAAACCCGGGGGCCTCGTGATCGTCTCCGAGCCCGACAACATGGCCAACGCCATGGTCGAGATGTCGGCCAATCCCCGGCCCGACTGGAAGACCGCGTCGGCGCTTCTGGGTTTCCTGCACGTGGTCGAGGTCGGCAAGGAGGCCCGAGGCCAGGGGGACAGCTCCATCGGGGCGCGCATGGCCGGACTCGTCGCCGATGCGGGCTTCGAGCAGGTGACCGCGTGCACCAACGACCGGTGCGCGGCCCTCCACCCGCCCTACGCTACCCGGACCCAGCAGGTCGACCTCGCCCAAGAAATCGAATGGGCCGAAGGCGACGTCTGGCCCGCGGCCGGGCACCGCGAAGACGCGCACCGGCTCTTCCTCGCCGGGGGCGGCGCGGCCGAGGACTTCGACGACCTATGGCAGCTCCAGATGACGCGCCAGCGCACG
>QMMC01000006.1 GCA_003647065.1 Deltaproteobacteria bacterium
CATCTTGCGCGAAGCACCGACGCTCTTCTTTTGCTTCTTCTTCCCCAAGGGTCACTCCGCGCGCCGTCCCAAGAAGACCCCAAAGGAGACCCCAGCGGCGCGGTGCTCTAGCCAACGCCCAGGATGGCGTTTCTGTGCCACGTTATGAGGGCCCGGCTGGGGCCGCGTCAAAGGTTGAGAACGCCCCGGACCTTGTCGATGAGTTCGGACTGCTCGAACGGCTTCGTCATGTAGGCCCGGGCGCCGCGGTTGATGCCCGTGACGACGTTCCGGGGGCCAGTTTTGGCCGTGAGCATGATGACCGGCGTGCGCTTGGTCTGGGCCTCGGTCTTGAGCTGCTTGGCGAGGGTGAGGCCGTCCATCCGGGGCATCATCAGGTCGGTGATGACGAGGTCCGGGTTCACGCCCTGGCGCAGCTTGTCGACCGCCTCGACACCGTCCCGAGCGAGCTCGACGTCGGCCAATTCCGACAAGATTCGCCCCAGCATCGCGAGCAGCTCCTGGTCGTCCTCGACGACGAGAATGAGGGGTCGCTTATCCATAGGTTAGCCAGCTTACCATACCGGGCTCCGTTCATGGGAGATGCACGGACTCCCCGGCGAGCCTTGCTCAAGGCAACACCTCGACCGGCCCACAGGTAACGTCCTGGCACTCGCGAAAGGCGGTATCGGCAACCTCTGCGCATATCTCGCAGCTCCGTCCCCGAGGCTCTGCAAAGGCCACGCGGCTCCCGTCGCTGCCGGAGGGACGCACCAAGGCCTCACCGTCATAGGTCCAGACGATCGGCGCTCCCTTGACGGCCGTCCCGCCCGCGGTGGAGAGCCTCACCGCGCACGAGTCGAACTCGCACCACAGGTCGAAACCGCGAATGCCCGCCGCGGAGACCGTCGGCACGTCGAGCAAGAACACGCTGCCCCCGACGGTGGACACATGGAGCTCGAATGCCGCCCCGTCGATGGGCACATCGAAGGTGAGGGTCCCGGTTTCGTGGTCGACTTCGGCCTCGCGAGACGTGAAGCCGCTGGTGCTGGTGATGTAGCTACCCTCGTACAAGAGGATCGCCCGGGCCATGACGGTCCCGCCGCGGAGCGCAACGAAGTCTTCCACCCAAATGGCGTCGTCGGCCTCGACGATGGACAAGGTGAACCACCCATCGCAGGGCGCACGCAGGGACGAACAGTCGTTCTGGAGGCGAACGCGGGCGTCACCGACGGCGAGGGCATGGAAGCTGAATTCCCCGCCGCCCAGCTCATCCATCATCAAGAGTTCCGGGTCGAGGTTCGTCAGCGTAGACACATCACCCGCATCGTTCTCGTGCAACGTCGCGATGGCTGTCGATCCAAACTGCATCAGGATGGGCTGGTAGCCGCCCTCCTCATCGGGAGACGCCCACCGGAGCCCGTCGAACATCAGCCCCGGTGGAGTGAGTGGCGTGCAGGCCAATAGAATGACCACCGAGACGGTGAACGAGATGCCGCGGCGAGTGACGTGCATGGCGTTCGAATCAGCAACAGTCGCGCCAAGCCACCGGGCCACATCCCCGTAGGATTTCGACATCTGTCGCGTGTGCCACTTTGAGCAACCGCGTCATCGATGGCGCACGCAGCAGATGGGTAACCTGAAGAAGGTCAATCCGACCACGAATGTACCGAACTCAGGGAACCGTGCTCTGGGAACGGAGGGCCCAGCCGATGAGCTTGTAGAGGATGCGCATGCCGACATTGGCGTCCCATTCGTCCGATTCGTCCCCGGCGTCGCCCGAGGGGTTGGGCGCGACCTCGACCAGATCGAACCCCACGATGCGGCGACCGGACTCCGCCACCTCCCGAATCAGGTGAACCGCTTCGTCGAAAGACAGGCCCCCGGGGACCGGCGTACCGGTGTGAGGGCACAGCTCCGGGGAAAGGCCGTCGATGTCGAAGGAGACGTACACGTCGTCCGGAAGGTCGGCGACGACGCGCGCCGCTTGTTCGCTGAAGGGCGTGCCCCGGAGTCGCTCCCGACCGAGGTCCGGCCAGAAGTGGGTGCGAACTCGTCCGCCGGAGCCTTCGATCACTCGATACTCCTGCTCCGAAAAATCGCGCACGCCGACCTGGACGATGCGAGAGACGTCCGCCGCGCGCTGCAGCACGTTGTGCATTACCGAGGCGTGGGACCAGGTGAAGCCTTCGTAGGCCGGGCGCAGGTCCGCGTGGGCGTCGATGTGCAAGATGCCCATGCCGGGATAGCGGCCGGCATGCGCTGCGATGGCCGCGAAGACCGAGCCGTGGTCTCCCCCGAGGGTGCCGACGAGCTTGCCTCTGGCGAGCCACTCGTCGACCGTATTCCCCACGTAGTCATTGACGCGGCGGCACGCTTCATCGACGGACTCCTGGTGAACCTCTTGCTCCGCGTCCGCTCCATCCTCGGACGCCTGACGCGCTCGACCCGCCGCCTCCCGAGCGGTACGACACGCAGCGCGGACCACCTCGGACTCTTCGAGCATGGCGATGCCGGCCTCCCATGGGCTGCCCGTTTCGAGATCGAAGAGATCGATCTGGTGGCTCGCCCGGAGCATCGCCCGGGGCCCGTCGGCGGCGCCCGGGCGGTAGGACGCGGTGCCATCGAAGGGCACCGGAACCAGCACCACCGCGGCTTGCTCCGGGGAAATGTTCCGGCCGAAGATGCCCGCATCACTGGGCACCGCCGCAGCGGGGTCGAAGTCGTCGCCGGCGCTCATCGGCCGATACGCTACCTGGGCAACCTGAGAATTGAAAACCGCCGGTGCGCGCTCATGACAGCGCGTCGACCACGGCGCCGATAGCGCCGGTGATAGCGTCGAGGTCGTCGTCCGTCGTCACGTAGGGCGGAAGGGTATAGAGCAGGCGGCCGAAGGGCCGGAGCCAAACGCCGTGGTCGAGGACGATGTCCTGGGCCTTTTTCATGGGCACGGGATCCACCATCTCGACGACGCCGATGGCGCCGAGCACCCGAACGTCGGCGACCCGGGGCGAAGTCGCGAGGGGCCGGAGCCCCTTCTCCAGACGGCCAGAGACGCGTGAGATGTTCTCCCGCCACGGCGTAGACAGGAGCAGATCGACCGAAGCGAGGGAGACGGCGGCCGCGAGGGGATTGCCCATGAACGTTGGCCCGTGCATGAGCGCGCCGGACTCGGCGCGGCTGACGGCCCCGGAGACGTCCGGGGTACAGAGGGTCGCCGCCATCGTCAGGTAGCCGCCGGTGAGCGCCTTGCCGAGGCACATGATGTCCGGAGTGACCCCCGCGTGATCGCATGCGAAGAGCTCGCCGGTTCGGCCAAAGCCGGTGGCTATCTCGTCGGCGATGAGCAGCACGTCGTATTGGTCACAGAGCTGGCGCACCGCCCGGAGGTAGTCCGCCGAGTAGAACCGCATGCCCCCCGTCCCTTGGACGATGGGTTCGAGGATGATCGCCGCGACCTCGTCCGTGTGTTTGGCGAGGAGCTCACCGAGCGCCGCGATGTCACCGTCGGCAAGAGGCTCTCCAAACTTCGGGCTCGGCACCGGAGCAAAGAGGTGCTCCGGCATCATCGATTCGAACATCGAGTGCATGCCGTTGACCGGATCACAGACCGACATCGCGCCGAAGGTATCGCCGTGGTAGCCGCCCCGAACCGTCAGCAGGCGATGCCGCCCCGGTCGCCCACGCCCAAGCCAATACTGGCGGGCCATCTTGATGGCGACCTCGACCGAGACCGAGCCCGAGTCCGCGAAGAATACGTGCTCGAGCCCAGGAGGCGTGATCTCGACGAGGCGTTCGGCGAGGGCGATCGCCGTGGGGTGGGTGATCCCGCCGAACATGACGTGAGCCATCGCGTCGAGTTGGTCCCGAAGAGCCTGGTCGAGGACCGGGTTGCGATAGCCGTGGATGGCCGCCCACCAAGACGCCATCCCGTCGACGACCTCGCGCCCATCAGCGAGCTCGAGGGCCGCCCCGTGGGCGCCGACCACGGGCACCGGAGGCACCGCCGCCGGCATCGGCGCGTACGGATGCCACACACACGCAGCGTCTCTGCGGACCAGCTCACCCGCGATGTCGTCGCCTCGAGGTTTCACGGCGAGGAGTATGGGGCTGGTGCGGGATCCAAAGCCACGGAAGGTTCCTCGCTCGTTCCGTGGCTCCCTCGCGACGTCAGGAACCCTCGAAAATGCGCTGCATTTCCTTCGGCTCCCTTCCTTGCAAGGAAACCAAGGTCCGTCGCGATCCTCCCTCCCGTGACTCTGCATCCCACACTATTGGCCGGGAAAGCGCAGCGTGTAGCTGTAGACGGCATCGCCCCCGGCCGGCGGGGTCGAGAAGCGAATGCGGCGCGTCGCGGCGGTGATGCAGCGGACGAAGTTCCGGTCGGTCAGGTCGCCGTGATGAGCCTGGACGTTGGTCGTTCGCCCCACCCGAGTCACGCGAAAGGTGGTGATGATGGTGCCTCGGACCAAGGCGCCACGGTCCACGAGCCGGTCATAGCAGCGGCTGTAGCGCGCGGCGGTACCGCGAATCGCAGCCCGGACTTCTTCGGCAGGGACGCGGCCCGTGCCGTCGACCTGCTCGCCGAGGACGACACCGACGTTGGGCTGCAGCACCACGTCGCGCTCGATGACTCGCGTGGGGTCGTTGGGTTGGGCGACCGCGTGGGCGGCGGGGTCGTGGGGCGCGGCCTGCCGGGTCGTGCCCTCCGGCGGACCGGGGCGCCGGGCCCGGGCCGAGAGTTCGGTCCGGCATTCGACGATGGTGCGTTCGATCCTCACCGCGCGGTGCGAGAGGGACACGATGGCCAACCGTGCGTGCTCCCGTGCCTCGCGGCTCGAGTGAACGGCCGTGAGTTGCTGTCGCGCTTCCTCCATCTGGCGCACCACGCGCTCGAGAGCGGCATGTTTTGCCTCGAGGCATACGATCTCGTGCTCGACCCGGGCGGTCGTCGCCCGGGTCTCGGAGATCGCCGCCTGGGCCCCCGCCGTATCCTGAGCCGACACCGACGACACCGGCGACGCCGAAAACGAAGCGATCAACAGCAGGGTCCCGGCAAGAGTCGCGCGCATGGGCCTAAGTGACGCCTGGGATCGCCGAAATGTTCATCACAGCGGCTGAACCAAGACCTCTCGGCGCCCCCCAGCCTTGCTCGCAGCGGGGCCGACGACGCCCTCTTCCTCCATACGGTCGACCAGCTTGGCGGCCTTGTTGTAGCCAACCGAGAGCTTGCGCTGGATGTGACTAATCGAGCAGTACCCAGCCTGGGCAACCACGGAGACGGCCTTGTCGTAGAGCGGGTCGTCGCTCTTCTGGCCCGAGAGCCCGCCCTCGTCTTCCTCTTCCCGAGGCTTGAGGATGTCCGTGTCGTAGATGGGGTTGCCCTGAGCCCGGAGGAAGTCACAGACGTCGCGGACTTCGTCTTCGCTGATGAAGGCGCTGTGCACGCGCTTGAGGTCGCTCTGACCGGGGGGGAGCATGAGCATGTCGCCCATGCCGAGGAGGTGCTCGGCGCCGTTCCGGCCGAGGATTGTCTTGCTGTCTTCGCGCTGGGAGACCTTGAACGCCATGCGCGTCGGGAAGTTGGCCTTGATCATGCCCGTGATGACGTCGACGCTCGGGCGCTGGGTCGCGAGGATCACGTGGATGCCGGCGGCACGGGCCTTCTGGGCCAGGCGCGCGACGGCGGACTCGACGTCCTTGGCGGCGACCATCATGAGGTCGGCGAACTCGTCGACGATCACCACGATGAAGGGCAGCTTGATCGGGTTCGCGTCCACCGCGTCCGGCGTCTCTCCGTCGGACGGCGGCAGCAGAACCTCTTCCCCGTTGACCCCCTGGGCCTTGACCTTGCCCACGCGGCTCCGGGCGATCTTTTCCGGGGCGAGGTCCCCGTCGAGGACCTTCTGCACCCGCTGGTTGTAGCTGGTGATGTTTCGCGCGCCTGCATCGGCGAAGAGCTGATAGCGACGCTCCATCTCGTCGACGGCCCAGCGCAACGCGAGGGACGCCTTCTTCATGTCGGTGACGACGGGAAGCAACATGTGGGGGATGCCGTCGAAGACGGCGAGCTCGACGACCTTCGGGTCGATCATCAGGAGCCGCAGCTCGTCGGGGCTCTTCTTCGAGAGCAGCGACGCGAGCATCACGTTGAGGCCGACGCTCTTGCCGGCCCCGGTCGCACCGGCGACGAGCATGTGGGGCATCTTCGCGAGGTCGGCGTAAACCGGTTGCCCCCCGATGTCCTGGCCGAGGGCCATCGGCAGGTGGGCTTTCTCGTATTTCCCCCACCGCGGGTCTTCGAGGATCTCCCGGAGGTAGACCGTCTGTCGCGTCTTGTTCGGCAGCTCGAAGCCCACCCGGGCCTTGCCGGGGATGGGCGCGACGATGCGCACCTTCTGAGCGGCGAGGGCCATCGCGAGGTCATCGGCGAGGCCCGCGATCTTCGAAATCTTCGTGCCGCTCTGGGGCTCGAACTCGTACATGGTGACCACCGGCCCGGGGTGGATCTCATCGACCCTTCCCTTGACCCCATAGGCCTCGAGCTTCTCGACGAGCCGCGCGGCGTTGGCTCTGAGGGTCTCGGCGTCGACGCTGACGGTGTCTATCGGGGGGGAGGTCAGGAGCGTGGTCGGCGGGAGCACGTGAGGTTGGCCCACGCTGGGCACCATGATCACATCGTCGGCGATCGAATCGACGGCGGGCTCGATGGGCTTTGGCCGCTCCACCGGGGCGACGATCGTCGGCCCGTCGTCTTCCGTCTTCTTCGACGCTCGCGGGCTCTTCTTCTTGGCCTTGCCCGTCTTGCCGGTCTTGCCGGTCTTGCCCTCGATGGCGTCGAGCATCTGCTCGAGTTCCTCGGCGGGGTCGGCCTTGGCCTTCTTGGCGGAGCGCTTCTTCTTCTTCGCGCGGGCCGGGGGAACGACCTCTTCTTCTTCCTCTTCGAAGACTTCTTCGTCCTCTGCTTCTTCGTCTGCGTCTTCGTCCTCGACGTCCGCGAAGATCTTCGAGTCCGCGGCGGCTTCGTCCCCGGTGACGTCATCGTCGTCGAACTCGCCGTCGACGATCGTCGGATGGTCCGCGTCGAGTTCGGCGGCTTCGAGCTCTTTGGCTTCGCGCCAGGCGTCCCAGAGCGCCCTGACACCGTCCACTCCTCGGCGGCCCCCGGAGCGCACCCCCTCGGTACCCCGGGCCGCGAGCTCAGTGAGGGACACCGGCGTCCGCAGCACGAAGGTGATCATCAAAATGGCGACGCCGACCACGTAGGCGCCGATGAGACCGAGCATCGATCGCAAGACCTCCCCGAGGACTTCGCCGAGCACACCTCCCGCGAGGTGGCCGCCGTAGACCGTCTGGCCGTCGAGGACGAGATGAAGGAGCGCACACCCCACGAGCACGATGACGAGGGTCGACGCGAGGGTCGACAGGCCGAGGATCGTCCGACCGCGGCCGAAGAGCCGGATCGTGGCCAGACCCACCTCGAAGGGGATGACCCACGCGGCGACCCCAAAGGCTGCGACGAGCATGCCCGCGACGCTTGCGCCGACGGGGCCGACCCAGTCGTCCGCACCCCGCGCATCGTAAGACCACAGGGCCAGGGCCATCAGGACCGTCGCCGCCGCGGCGAGAATTCCGAGCACCTCGTGACGACGCCCGTCGGGGGCCAGGATCTGTCCGGGAGATGTAGTACTAGGTGCGCTCAAGTGTGACCCTTCCCACAGGGACCATAGAGAGGGTCCCCATAAGGAGTCAAAAAAGAGTCAGTTCTGCCGATCGGGGCCCGATCTCACTTCTTTGCAGGGCATCGGCGATCCTCTATCATCGCGCGGCCGTTCATAAGGAGAGGGGGGTGGGGCACCGAGAGGCCTCGCCGCCCGAGAAGGAGCCATGCGACCCCGTCCGACGCGAACCACCGTCCTCCTGGCCTGTGCCCTCACGGCTTTCGCGGCAATTGCCGGCGGTTGCAAGGTCACCGGCGAAGACATCGAAACCTGGAAGGGCACCGTCAAGGGTCCCGGCAAGATCATCGCCGTGATGATGAGCGAGAGCTATCCGCTCGACCTCCGGACCAAGGCGGCCCTCGCGCTGGTCGAGATGGAGCCGCGCCAAAGCCCCGAAGTGGTGGATGGCGTGGCGGAGCTCCAGTCGGCGCTTCAGCGCCTCGACGACGCAACGCGCCGTCAGATCATCGAAGGCATGGTCCCCGACCTCGAAGTGCTCATGCGCGGCGGAGACGCGGCGCCAGTCCAGAGTGGCGAGGCGCCCCCGGACCTCCAGGTCCGCGCCAAGGATGCGAGCTACCTGCTCATCAGCCAGGCCGAAGGCGAGAGCCGAGACCGTCTCGTCGCCGGCGTCGTGGCTTGGTACGTGGTCGACTTCAACGGCCGGAACCTCGCCGGGAACTACAGCGCCGAGCAGATCATCCGCTCCCTCGGCTCCCAGGCGGCGGGCATGCTCGTCGACGCCCTCGATCCCAAGATGCCAGGGCGCGCCCTCATCATGCTGACCGAGCTGATCTCGCAGCTCGGCGAGGAAGAGACCAAAGCGCGGGCCGCGGCGGCGATCGTCGAGCTCGAGCGGCACATGGAAGGTGAGGAGTTCCTCGAATGGCTGAAGGAGCCGGTCATCGCGGCGCTCCGTGAGACGAACCCCGACGCGGAGCCAAACGCCGATCGGGTCGGTCGCCTCGCCACCTTGAACCGAGAAAACTTCATCACTACCGGTGCGATCCCGGCGATGAAGTACCTGGCCTCCGAAGACATCGTCCGGGAGCGCCTGCTGACGATCGCGGGTACCGACGACGCGTCCGCCCCGATGGTCGTACGGCGCATGTCCGCGCTCCTGGCCCTCGAGGGGAACGTCGCCGAGCCGCACCTCGACCGGCTCCTCGCCCTCGCCCTCACCGACGGCGTGCCGCCGGAGATTCAGGACGTGGCCTTCGCCCGGGTCGGCGACATCCGCAGCACCCGGGCCATCCCGGCGATGTGGCCCCTCGTCGAGTTGGGCGACAACGACAAGCAGCGATACCGGTGGCGAGCAGCCGAGATGGTGCTGCAGATCGGCGGCGGCGACGTCGTCGGCGAGTTCTTCGCGAAGCTCCCCGAGGGCGACGAGGTGAAATACGAGCCCGAAGAGCTCGAAGGCTACGCCACGCGCATGGCGCACATGAGCCCGCTCCCGACCCAAGTCGTCCGCGGCCAGCTCTCGTCGCCTCAGTGGTTCGACCGGGTCATCGCGCTCCGGTACTTCGAGCGAAAGGGCGAAGAAGGGGACATTCGGGCCATGCAGCGCCTCACCCGCGACCAGGCAGAGGTGGTCGGCAACGGCTGGGAAGCCCTCGAGCTCGGCACCGTCGGCCAGGTCGCCGAGGCCGCAATCACCGCCCTCCAGGAACGACTTTCCTCGGATAATGCCGAAGAGGCGACGGAAGACGCCGAGGCAGAGTAGAATGGGCGAGACCGCCGCGACCTAGTTCCTTCAAACCCGATGACCCACGACCAGAACAAGAAGACGCTCCGGCATTTCCAGTGTCGCGATTATCTCTGGGAAATTTTCGAGCAGATGAGCCAAGAGCTCGAATGCTCGACGGACTATCTGATCAACGAGGCGATGCGGCAGTACGCGCGGTCTCGCAACTATGGAGCCCGCTCTCCCTCGGTCCCCGGAATGCGCGCTCCGGCCCAGGGGCAGGCCCCGGCCCCGGCTCCGTCCCAGGCTCAGGGGCAGATCCCGAGCCTGCGAAGTGGAAGCAATCGCCCGCCGATCCCCTCGGCCCCGCCACCGCCACCCCAGCGAAGCTATTCCCAGCCCGGCGGCGGATACCCAGCGCCGCAGCAAGCCGGCTACGCACAGCAGCAGCCCCCGCAGCAAGGTAGCTACGGACAAGAGCAAGGTGGCTACGCCCAGCCCACCCAACAGCAGAGCGGCTACGGGCAGCAACAAGGGGGTTACGCTCAGCCCCCGCAGCAGCCGGCACAGCAGCCGCCGCAGCAGCAGGGAGGCTACGCTCAGCCGCCGCAACAGCAGGGCGGCTACCCGGCGCCGCCGCCCCCGCGCGGACGGTCGAGCTATCCGCCGCCGGCAACCAATCGACCGCCGGCCTACAACCAGGCAGCCCCACCCCCCCTGCCCGGGGGAGGAGCCGCCCAGGCGGCCATGCCGACCCTCTTCGTGATCTTCAATGGCCAGAAGATCCCGGTGGCGAAGGCCGAATTCATCATCGGCCGCGGGAGCAAGACCGCGGACCTCCCGATCAAAGACGGCAACATTTCCCGCCGCCACGCGGCGGTCGTCTTCGAGAACGGACGCTTCTTCGTGAAGGACCTCGGCTCGACGAACGGCGTCGAGTTTGCGGGGCAGCGCATCGATAACAAACAGATCGAAGAAGGCGACGTCTTCCAGATCTGCGATTACGAGCTGCGGTTCACATACCGCTGAGACGCGCTCTCTGGATCCGCTTCCGCGCGATGTAGAGCGCGAGCGGTGGGGTGTGTTCTGGGATGACGGCGCGGTCGGGGGTGCCTCCAGCTTCGGGGGGCTTTGTTACGCGACGACCGGAGTTGGCGCTGTGAGGGGCGGGTGTCGTGTCGCGGATGGCGGAGGATGCTCGGGGGCCGGACGCTTTTTACCTTCGCTGGAGGCACCCCCAACCACGCCTGATATTCCTGAGTAGAGCCAACTGTTCTTGAGATGGTGGTCTCCGGTGACCTTGTTGGTGGTGGTGTTAGATGGGGATGATCCCGGCCCCGGCAGGGGGCGTCTGCTCCGCTCCTAGCGTTCGGTGTTCCCGGAGGATGGTCGCGACCACGGTGGGATCATTCCGTACCGCATGGTGCACGTGGCTGCGCACGGGCCTCCGCATCCACCCCACTTTCGGAACCTCCCACTCGCACTGGGCGCTCCGCCTTTGATTTGGGGATGAGCGGGACGGGCTCGCTGCTGGCTGAGGTGAAGAGGGCTCTGATTGTCGGTATGAAGAAAAACGGACCGGGTGGGCCTTGCGCGCCTGAACGAAGTTGGGCGGTGCGACACGCTACGCGTCGCGTCGGGCGCGTTCGAGCAGTTCGGCGAACGGTCCGGAGCCCGCAACCTCGTCGAGGTAGCTGTCGTCGAGGTCGCCGCCCTCGTCTAGGGCCGCGATAGGGAGGCGAGGGTGGCGGCGAGGTCTTCAATCCCCGTCATCAGGAGCCCAGCCAAAAGCCGCCAAGATCGTTTCCTTATCGATGTAGCGCGCCGCCAGCCGCAAGCGATGTTTGCGGTCGTCCTCGTCCGGATAGCGGCGCCGCAGTTCCGCGAGGGCGAAAGAGTGCGCGAGGACCGTCAGCGCAGCGGCCCGTTCCACCCGCTGCCGCGGCGTCCAGGAACGAAGCGCGTCTTGCATGATCGCCCATGCTTCCGGCGAGGTATCCATGGGTCGGGCGCGCACCGTGAAAGCGTAGCAGGGCACCTGGTTGAATCCGGCGCGCGGCGTGGCGCGTTTGGCTTCGTCTCACTCATCGCTTCGACAAGCGCAATCGTCACCTGCCAGGGCCAGCCAGGTTCGGGGCGGCCCGGTATGGCCTGCCTCGATTTGAGCGCAGACGACGCAGGTCTCCGGCCGCGGAACGTACGGAACGCTGTCACACCAGTGCTGAGCATCCTCATACGATTCGAAATCGAAGGTCGGAATGCAGGGCCTCGGTTCCTCACCCACGCAGGCTGGCGAAAGACAAGCCGCGGCGAGGAGCATGAGTAGGTGAAACGGCAAACCTCGTGTCATCGAGTGACAATCGCATTCCAGACAGCGCGTCGCCAGGGACTCAACGGGGACGGTCCGCAGTTTTCGTAGTTTCGATCCGCCAGTCGGGATTCGCCGCAAAACTGCGATAATTGCGGACCGTCCCCATCTTGCCCCATCTTGCCCAGATTGGGAGCGGTAGCCGTTGATGTTGGCCATCCGCATCGATCCGGCTGGAAGCTCACCAGCGCCAGAGCGGCTCGTCCTTCCAGCGCAGGTAGCGGATCTGTTCGACGAAGGGCCCGTTTCCGATCTGATGTGGTGTCGCCTCGTCCGAGAGCTCGAGCAGCGACAAGAACCCGGCGTGGGTGCCGATGGCCAACTGCTTTCCGTCCGGCGAGACATCCAGCCCGCCAATCGACGAGCCGGTGAAGTGCTGCCATCCGAGGTCGCCGCTCGGTTTGGCGGTGCGGATGTAGCCGTAGGCGTCGCCCAGAAGAAACAGGCCCTCGTGGAAGCTCGAGTTGTAGACGCGGGCCCCCGATTCGAGCGGTAAGAGGCGCACGTCCTCCTCGTAGCGGCCCAGCCGAAGGGTTTGCAGCACGTCCATTCGGCCGATGCTGGTCACCCCGTTGTAGGAGTGACAGCTGTTGAAGATCACGCGGGTGCCGTCCGGGCTGAACGCGATGTGATGAGGGTATTCGGAGTGCAGCGGCCCGAATTCGCCTACCAATGTTCCGTCGAGGGTCCGCAACTCGTGTTGCGAGTCTTGGTAGCCGCAGCCGATCCACTCGCCGCTCGGATGAACGGCGACGTGGGTCATGTCCGTTCGCAGTGGATAAGGTTCGTCCTCGCTCCATCCGCGGACATGTTGCTCGAGGGTCGAACTGTCTGGGGAGAGGCGCCGCACGCCGGAGCCGGTCGACAGAAACACGCCTCGGTTGGTGGCCAGCGCCACGCCCTCGCCACTCGGAAGCACCACCATGTGCTCGATCGCAGCCAGCCCATCGTCTTCCGAGAGGGTTTCGGTTCCCGCGGGCGCCCCCTCGTCGCCGCGCGGACGCGGCACTTGGCCCAACTCGCGGCCGCCCCAACCTTCCGTGAGCACGAGGTGATCGGAGAAGAGCAAAGCAAAGAAGCGTCGGTCAGGGCTCGCGGCCACATCGAGGGCGCCCGGGATCTCTTCGCTCTCCCCGTCGAACCCGTAGACCACCACCCCTTCGGGCGCCCAGGCGCTCCCGGTGGCGGCCACCACCCGCCCTTCGCCCACAAAGTAGACGCTTCGTAGCGGGTTGGCTCTCTCGTCGAGCTTGTCGGCAAAGGGGGCGTGAGCAGGAGGAAAGTGCTGGCGGAGCTCGCGCCAGGCGCCCTTGGCGTTGGCCTCTCGGACGATCGCCACGACCTTGTCGCCGAGGGCGTCGTCCCTCTGATCCTCGGGGGCTTTGCCGGCGTCTTCCCAGTCGCTGGCGATGCCCCGCGCCACAAAGGCGTTGATGCCGCCCACGTAGGCGAGGGTTTTTTCTGTCCACTCGGCCGAGAGATCGGCGCACTTCGACCAGTCCATGCGGGCGAGCATGCACCCCGCACCAGCGATCGACCAGCCCGTCCATGGGCGTGACGAGCTCGCTGTTGGCCACGGCATAGAGGGCGCCAATTGCCGATGTGAAAAGAAACGGGTTCGGTGGGCCCGGCGCACCTGCACGAAAATTGCTTCACAACAGGTCAGTCGCGCTCATCGAGAAACCTCCCCAGTGAGCCCGCTTCGCGAATGGAAAGGCGTCTCATCCAGCTAGCGTCACGAGGTCCCGGTGGTGGGGTGGATGCGCAGGCCCGTGCGCCCCCGCGCCCGACATGCCGAACGGTCACCGCAGCCGTCCCCGCGACCATCCTCTGGGAACTGCGAATGTTAGGAGCGGAGCAGACGCGCCCTGCCGGGACCGGGATCATCCCCGTCTAATACCCACAGCAACCACGGTCCTCGGAGACCACCATCTCAGCCGAAGTTCGCCCGTATTAGGTCAATCAGGCGTGGGCGTGGGTGCCTCCAGCGACAGTCAAAGCGTCCGGCCCCCGAGCAAGACCCGGCACCCGCGACATCATCCCCGCCCCTCACAGCGCCAACTCCGCTTACCGCGTAACAAAGCCCCTGGAGCTGGAGGCACCCACGCCCGCGCCGTCATCGCGCTCAAACCTGCCCAATCACGCCGTCATCGCCCTCAACGATGTCCAATCACGCCGCCGACCTCGCGACGCCCGGCCTAATCCGCCAGTACCAACTCCCGAGCCTCAGCCTCATCGGCGGACCGGCAGAAGCTCGCGAAGGCGGGGTAGTCGGTGGGGGCGATGCGCATCAGGGGCACGTGTACCTCGCGGTCGAGGACGAGGGCGCCGTCGGCCTCGGTGGCTGTCGCGGTGAAGGTGCTGCCCCCGGGGCCGCTGAGGGTCACGGCGCTCGGCGCCGCCGGAAGGGCGCCTCCACCGGTGCGGTGGACCCGCATCTGCATCTGCACGTCGGTGCCGACGCCGACGAGCTGCGTCGTCGTGCGCTCGCCCACCTGAGCGAACGAGGCGCCGAGGAGCGTCGGGAAGAGCATGGGGATTCGCTGGCGTCCCCCCTGGCGCTGGCCCAACTCGCTCACCTCGAAAGAGTACTCGAAGACCAGGGGTCGTTCGAGGGCCTCCCGGCCGATCACCCGGAGCCCGGTAAGGCGGGCACCGGCCACCAGGCGAGCGACGTAGCCCTCCTCGAAGCGCTGCTCGAGCATCGCCCGGGGGATGCCTTCGAGATCACCGCGCCAGGCGATGGCCGGGGCACCCCGGAAGGTCTCGACGACGGTCGCCGTCGCGCTGCCGTCGGCTGCGATGGTCAGGTCGACCTCGATGGAACGCTGGTCGGCCCCGGCCGCTCCCGCGGGCACGTGGACTTGGCCGCCGCCCTCCCCGAGGACCAGCGCCGGCTGGTCACGAAGCATCGGCGGCACGTATCCGAAGGGTGCCCCCCGCTCCGAGGTCGATACGAACGTCGCCCGCTCCCCGTCGCCGACCATCAGGAGCAGATGCTGATAGGTCTGGGGATCTGGGAGGTCGGTCTCGGTGGCGTCGGCGCCCAGGGTGCGGGCCAGGACGAGCTTCGAGCGCACCCCCGCGAGGCCGTAGAGGTAGTGGAGGATGCGCGCGCGATTTCCCGTGCGCTGGACCAGCATCGCGGGAGCCAGGCCGAAGACCTCATTCGTATCTTCGACGTTGTCGACGACCCAGCGGTAGAGCCGGGCCGCGCGGACCCGGGCCCGCGAGCGGCGACTCCCGCCGAGGACCCGGACGACGAGGCGTCGCGCTCCAGGGTCGGAGACGTCCTGATCGACGAGGGCGTCGCGCAAGCTCTCGATGAAGAGCTCCCAGGTGGCGCCGGACCCGACGTTGATCGAAGGCAGGTACTCGGTCGCGGCGATGGCCCCGGGCTCGGCCGGGAGCGGGCGGCTCTCGTGCACCGTCCAGCGCAGCACGCGGAGGTCACCGTCGACGCTGGTCTCGGTCTCGGGGGCGGGGCCCCGGGGGTCGATGTTCGGCTCCATCGAGACCGGAAGCACGACCGTCAGCTGGCTGAGGTCGTAGGCCTTTTCGAAGCCGCGGAAGTAGAAACGGTTGCCGAGGTACCCCCCGGGGAACGCCCGGGCCGGTTCACCGATGCCGACGTACTCGTACTCGACGTAGTCGCCGGGCTCGAGCTGGGGAAGGGAGATGCTCTCTTTGCCTTCGATGACATCGGCCTCGATGCGGCGACCGTCGGCCTTGATGGTGTGCAGGGTCAGCACCTGAGAGCCCGGCGGCGGGATGAACTCTCCGCGGGAATCGAGGGCCTCGTCGGCCTGCACCTTCCAGATGTTGTGGGTCAGCTCGAGGCTGGAGCCGTCCTCGAAGACCCGGACGACCGTGTAGTCGAGGACGAGGACTTCCGGCTCGTCGTAGCTGCGGTCGCTCCCCTCGAACTCGCGGATCACCGTCGCCCCGTCGAGGCGGTAGGGGGTGAGGGCGAAGTCGCCGCCGATGGCGCGGGAGAGCATGCGCAGATCGGCGAGAGCCGAGGGCTCACGTTCGATGGCGCCGGTCAGAACCGCGCGAGCGGCGTCGATATCCCCGGCGGCGAGCTGGCGGTCGGCCTGGGCGATGGGCGTCAGGATGCTGCGCGGACTGATGGAGCTCATCTCACCGAGGAGTTCTTCGATGGCGTCTGTGTCGTTGCGTCCCCGGGCGACGGCGAGGCGCCGCGCGAGGGTGGTGAAGAGTGACTGGGGCGGTTCGAGGAGGGCGATGCGGTCGAGCTCGGCGTTGGCCTCGTCCCAGGCGCGGGCGCGTACGGCGACCGTGTACCGCGCCGTGTGCCGCGCGTCGCAGCGGACCAGCAGATCGGCGAGGCTGGTGATTTCGTCCTGGCGCAGGCGGCGCTCGGCGGCGCTCATCGCGGCCCGGAGCGGCGCGCAGGAGCCGGGGACGATCTCCCGCGCCGCGGCGACCTCGCTCGCGGCCTGGGCGTCCCAGCCTCGTGAAAGAAGGAGCTCGGCCCGCGAGAGCGGGATGGCGACGACCTCAGGCCAGCGCTCCCCGGCGCCTTCGAGGGCGGTGAGGGCCGAGAGCACGTGTCCCTCGGCGGCGTCGAGCTTCGCGAGCTGGACGACGGGGAACCACGCCCCGTCGTCTCGGCCCTTGGCCCGGCGCAGATAGCGCCGCGCCCGGTCACGCCCCACGTCCGAAGGCAGGAGCGGGTCGAGGAGCGCGATGACCGAAGCCTTTTGCAGCATCGCTGGCGATGCGCCGCGCCGCGGGAGCTCGTGGCGGAGGGCCTCCCGGGCACCGACGACATCTCCCCGGGACATCGAGACGACCGCCCGGAGGTAGGCCGCGAGGGCGCTGCCCCCGACCGGACGACCGATGGCAAAATCCAGTGCGGCGTTGACGTGGTCGATGGCCGCCGGGCCTTCAGAGCTCGGCGCGCGACCACGACCGTCCGTGACCGAGATGGCGAGGACCGGGTTCGGATGACGCGTCGTGACCTTCGCGAGCACGCGGTGATTGCCGGCGGCGAAATGACGGCGATGGAAAGTGGTGCGCACGAGGGGGTCGACGCGGTGGTCGAGGCGCAAGGCGGACTCGCCGTCGATGAGGATCTCGACGGAGTTCGGGGTCTCGACGCGGAGCACGTAGTCCCCGGCGACGGGAACCCGAAAGAACGCTTCGGCGTAGGTGGTGCCCCCGGCCGCGATCGGACCTCCGCCGAGGTGCACCGCGCAGCCTCGGGCGCCGAGGTCGCGGGTCGGCCTCCGGCCCCGAGTCGGGCCGAGCTCGTAGGCCTCGGCGAGGGGGCCGTCGACGCGCTCCGGGGCGAAGCGTTCATCGAAACCGAGCAACGCCCAAGGCCCGAAGGGCCCCGCCGACCGCATCTCCGTGAGGCACCCGTGGTCGGCGGCGAGGCGCGCCACCTCCTCGGCGTCGCCGCCGCGCTGGGCACCCTCGATCAAGACCCGGCCGACGACGTAGCGCGCCGGGGGACCGATGGCGCCGGGGTTCGCGGCGACCTGAGACAGACGCTCCTGGGTCAGCTCCATCCACCGGGGCGCCACCCCCTCGAGGTCTTCCACCCCTTCGGCCGCCGCCTCGGCGACGTAAGGACCGACTCCGAGGGTCGAGCGCGTCGCCGCGTCGAGGGCGTCGAGGTAGTAGTTGAGGGCCGAGCCGGGGTGCCCCGCCAGCTCGAAGAAGACCCCCGAGAGGTAGAGCACGCGCTCGTCCTGTGGGGCGAGCTCACGGGCAAGCTGGAGCTGCCCGCTCACGCGGTCGTAGTCCCCGCCCTGCATGAGCATTTCACCCACGGCGAGCTCGCGCTGGGCGTCGGCGTCCCGCGGCCGGTCCGCCGCGCGGTCTCGGAGCTGCTCTACCGTGAGCCGCGCACCGGTATTTACCGTGCTGCCGCAGGCCGCCGACAGCGGTGCCGAGACGACCGCGGCAACCGAGAGAGCCAGGGTGAGTGCCAGGGCAGACGAGCCCGCGAAGTGATTCGGTCGACCCATCATCGGGCACCTCCCGCCGTGAGATGGATGCGTTGGCCGAGGATCGCGTCCGCGCGTTCGACCCATCGGCGGAAAGCCGGGTAGTCCTCGGCGCTGATGCGATCTCGGGTGATGCTGAACTCGGTCCGGGCCGTCACCTCCCGGCCGCTCTGTTCGACGCTCACCGAAAGAGAGCCGAACTCGCTCGTCGCCTCGCCCCCGGCGGGGACCTCGCCGATCGTGAACCCCCGGGGAGCCCGGACGACGCGCTCCTCGAAGTAGGAGTTGGTGCCGCCGAGATCCAACGGGTGCCGGCGCTCCGGATTGCGCGCCATGGCGCGGGTGAGGTCGTCGAGGACCGTCGCAGGCACGACCAGGTCGCCGCCGTCGCGACGGCCGAGCTGGGGGACCCGAGCTCGATAGCGAAGCTCGATGGGCGCCTCGAGATCGTCGAGGTTTTCCATCTCCTGAGACTCGAGGACCAGGCCCGGGAAGATAGAGCGCAGGCGACGCTCGAAGCGCTCGCGGCGAGTACCCTCGGCCGCGTATTGGGCACGGTAGGCCGGGGCCCCGCTGCCGATCACGCGCTCCTCGACCTCGAGGGTCGCCGCCCCGTCTTCCTCGACGGTGATGGCGACGTGGCGCTCACGGCGGCTCCGGTCCGGCCCGAGGACCGGGGTACGCGTCAACCGCGCATCATCCGGGCCGACGACGAGGACCGTCACCCCCTGGTCCATCTCGGGCAGCTCGCGGGTGCCCGAATGTTCGGCGGTCCCGTCGATGTAGAGGTCGAGCTCGGGGACGTAGGCGATGGCGTGGTCGAAGACCGACAGGCTCGCCGGGAGGTCGTTGATGGCGCCGTTGCGCCGCGTGCGCACCAGCACGATGCGCGCGTCGATGCCCGCCTCCCGGAACATCGTGTAGAGCAACGAGGCCTTGTCCTTGCAGTCGCCAAACCCGCGCTGAACGATGAGGGGCACGCGGTAGGGCTTGTAGCCGTGGATGCCAAACTCGAGGGCCACGTAGCGCGTATGGCCCACGACCCAATCGTGGATGCGTCGAACCTTCGTCTCGACGTCCGGGGCGTCACTCACCAGCTCACGGACGATGTTCTTCAGGTGGTCGTCGGCGACCAGCTGGTCCTGGATGAGCCCCCACCACCAGCGGCCGACGTCTTCCCAGGTCCGATAGGTGGACACGTGCAGATAGGGGGCGATCTCCGTCATGCCCGGCATGCTCTGCTCGTCGCGGATCGCCGGGACGTTCTCGGCGTGGAAGTGGTCGATGCGAGTCTCGCCCTCGACCGTCTGGTCGTGGACCAGACCGCGGAGGCGCGGCTCACTGAAGAAGAACTCCCGGGAGGTCGGGGTCATGAGCACGTAGTCCTGGCGGACGATCGGAGCGAAGCCCTGGAGGTAGGTGAGGTCGCCGTAGTAGTCGGCGAAGAGGTTTCGATGGGCGACGTCGTCGATGCGGTACTGAAGCTCGATGGTGTCGCCGGGCTCGATGGTCGGGAAGACGACGACCAGGGCCCGGGTGTCGTAGTAGACGCGGTACCAGGGCTCGCCGAGCTGCCGCTCGAAGGTCTGAGTGGCCTCGAGGGTGCCGCCGCCGCGTTTGTAGACGCGGGCGGCGCGGATATCGACGCGCTGGGTATCCGGGTCGAATTGAATCGAGTAAGTGCGCAGCTGGCGCGCCCCCTGGTCGTCGTGGGCCTGGGCCGAGTACTGGCGAAAATTCGAGCCGAGGCCGTTCTGGAAGACCGTGTTGACCGTGAGGTCTTGGAGGATCGTCACCGGATAGCCGCTGCTGTCGGTGCGCCGCGCGAGGAGCTCTCGTCGCTCGATGGCGAATGCCTCGTCGCGGCGCTCTTCGGGCTCGAGCTGCTCGAGGAGCTCCCGGGTCTCGGCGTCCTGGGGGCGCAGCGCGAGGGCCTGCCGGAGGCTCTGGGCGGCTGCGTCGGTCTGCCCGCTCCGCAGTAACATGCGCCCCTCGGCCGCGACCACCGTCGCGTCCTCCGGGGCTCGGGTCCTCGCCCGACGCAGGGCCTCGAGGGCGCGGTCGTTTTCGCCGAGGCCTTCGTAGATGCGACTCAAGAAGAGGTCCGCGGAACCCTGGTCCCGAACCAAGGCCGCTAGCGCATCGAGCTGCTCGTCGAGGGCCCGGCGGTCGCCCCGGCGCAGAGCGTCGAGGGCGAGGACGCGACGACTCCGGGTCGCGTCATGGCGGGCAGCGACGAGGCGGCGGCGGATTTCGATGGTCTCGTCGGCGCGCTCAGCGGACTCGGCGTGGTGCGCCCAGGCGCTGAGGAAACCGGGGGCCGTGGGAGCGCGCTCGGCGAGGGCCGCGGCTTGGGCCAGGGCCGCGTCGGTGAATTCGAGGCGCCCGAGGAGCTGAGCTCGGAGCAGCCCCGCTTGCATCGAGACGCGGTCTTCGCCGGCGAGGGCATCGAGGAGCGGGAGGGCGTCTTCAGGGCTCGGCCCCCCGGCGATCATGCGCGCGTGCAGCAACTGACCCTCGCGATCGCCCGGCGCGACCTCGTGGGCTCGGGCCGCAAAACGCTGCATCTCACCGCGTTCGTCGGCGAGGCTCGCAGCGAGGACCAGACGCCCGACGGTGGGGCTCGCGTCCGCTGCTCGGGCGGCGAGCTGCCGAGCCCGGCGCTCGACGGGGTCATCGGCGCCGGTAAATGCGAGGAAACGGGCGAGGGCCTCGAGGGCTGCGGGGCGGGCCCGGGGGCCACTGGCCGCGGCTTCGAGAGCGGCGAGCTCCGAGCGCAGGGGGCGCCGGGGAAGGCGCACGCCGGCCGGGGGCCCCGTGGGCACATCGTGGTGGGCCGACCCATCGACCGTGATTCCAGCAGCCGGGGCACCGGTCGCGTCTCCGATGCGCAGGTAGAAGCCCCAGGTCGCGTCCGCGACGCAGAGCTTCACCAGGAGGCGGTTCCACCCTTCGTGGGCAGCCACCGTCGCGACGTGGCGGTCCGGGTCGGGCTGCCGATAGACTTCGTCTTCGAGGACCACCTCGCCGTTCCAGTAGACCTTGGTGGCGCCGCCGTTGCCGACCCAGAGGGTGAGGGGCCGAGCGCTGTCGACCTCGACGAAGGTCTCGGCGAAGCCGCAGGCCGACTCGAAGGGACGGAAGAGTGCGTCGAAGTTCACGAAGCCGAAGTGCGTCGTCTCGGCGGGATAGGGGCGCCAGCTCACCTGGCGCTCTTTGCCGGTGTAGTGGGCCGACGAATCCCACGGCGCACTGCGCTCGGTCTCCGGGGGAAGCTCGGCGGAAAAGCCGCGCTTGCCTTCGTCGTCGAAGGAGCCGATGACCCGGAAGTCGGTGACGTACCCGAGACTGCGCGTCGTCTCCGCCGCAGTCGCGGCGTCTCCCGTGCGCAGCTGGGCCCGCCCGAGGAGCCCCCCCGCATAGGCTCGCCGGGGCGCCGAGAGCCGACGGTCCGCCGCCAGGCGCTCGAGCTCACCCCGGGTGACCTCGCCATCGGCCCACGGATAGCCGCGCCACAGCTCGAGGAGCGGAAGCACCCCGGCGGGGCGGCGCCCCTGCTGCGACGCTTGGCGCCCGAGCTCGGTCTGGTAGGCGTCGAAGGGATTGTCCGCCAGGGCCGGAGCCCCGGCCGCGAGCAATCCGAAGAGAAGGATGGCCGCCAGGGTGACCGCGAGGGCGGGCCGCGAAATATCGTTGAAAATGGGTCGCATCGAAGGAGGCCGGGAGCCTAAACCAGCGGAACCGAATCCGAAATGCCCCGGGTCATGACTGACAAGGAGGAGGGGCACTTTGTTCCGTCTCAGCCCGAAGGAAAGTGCCTCGGTGGCAAGTTCGTGGACCCGGCGGAAATGCGGGCTATATTCGGCCGCCATGTGGGCCGGGCTCCTGAAGGCGATGCGGCCTCATCAGTGGGTGAAGAACATTTTTGTTCTCGCCCCGCTCGTGTTTGCTCGGGATCTCTTCGAGGCGGACCGGGCGCTGCCGGCCGGCCTGGCCCTGGGGCTCTTCTGCCTGGCGTCGAGCACGGTCTACCTGCTCAACGACCTCACCGACGTCGAAGCAGACCGCGCCCACCCGGTGAAGCGAAACCGACCGATCGCCAGCGGCCAGCTCTCCCTGGGCGCCGCCCGGAACGCGGCCATCCTCCTGGCGGCGATCTCGGTGGGCTTTGGCTATTGGCTCTCGCCGCAGGTCGCGGGGGCCATCGGCGGGGATCTGGTGCTCAACTTCTTCTACTCGAAGAGCTGGAAGCACATCGCCTACATCGACGTGCTCTGCATCACCACGGGGTTCGAGCTCAGGGTCCTCGCCGGCGCCTACGCGGCGGACGTGCCCGCGAGCGCCTACGTGCTGATCGCCACCTTCCTCCTCGCGTCCTTCCTGGGCTTCGGCAAGCGCATGCACGAGCTCATGCAGGGCAAGGGCGCCGAAAAGCAGCGCTCGGTCCTCGCAAACTACAGCGAGCGCACCCTCACCTTCCTACTCTACGGCACAGCCGTCGCGGCGGTGGCGACCTACGTCGGGTACACCCTCGACCCGTCGACCCGCGAAGCCTTCGGCACGGACTTCCTCGTCGTCACGAGCGTGATGCCGGCCTTCGGAGTCTTGCGCTTCCTGCACTTGGTGCGGCGCCGAAACACCGCCGAGAGCCCGACCGAGGACATGCTCCGGGACAAGCTCTTCCTCACGAACGGCCTGGCCTACTTGGTCGCAGTCGTCGTCATCATCTATTTCGGCTGATCCTTCCGTGACGGAGCGCCGGCTGGTCTGCTTCTCTAGGGAACGGGCACCATCACCGTGTCGACCATGATGATGTCGTCGTCGCCGTCGCCATCGTAGTCCCAGCCGAAGGCCTCTTCGGGGGTCAGCGACACACCGGATGCGTCCACCAGCGGGTAGGCGTCCGTGAAACAGAAGGGGTCGAGGTCTTCGAGTAAGAACGCGTCACTGCCGTCGATCAAGATTACCGAATCGACTCCCCCGGGAGGGGTGAACCCTACGAGCAGGGCACCGAGGACGTGGTCCGCGTAGATAGCCGTCCCCGCGCTGCAAGTGACGGGAGCCGTCGGAATGGGATCGAACTGGGCAGTGGTCGTATTGAATACGAAGATCTCGGGAGACGCCGCCGAGAGCGCCACGATGGCAGCCCCGGTGCCCGTCACGTTGACGGTGGTCGCCGAGATCGGCGTGAAGGGCGCGCCCCCCATCTGCACGAGGGGAAAGACCGCTCCGAACTCCTGGGCCACAAAGTCGTAGCCCCGAGCGTCGGTCCCGAAGGTGCCCATGAGCACCGGTGCCCCGGTGCCCAGAGCGCCGGCGAAGAGGACATCGGGGGCGAGGGCGGCGCCGCCCTCGTCGACCCAGGGCGTCGCCGGGCCAAATGTCACCGCGGGCCCCACGAAGGACGTCGAAACGCGTTGGCTCGTCCCATCGGAAGCGATTACGGATTGTCCGGCGGTCGCGTCGTGGTCGAAGGACGCGCTGGCGCCGAGCAGGAGAGGCGCGCCCGCCTCGTCGACGACCGGGAAGGTGATCACCGTGCCGGCCACGAGCGCTGTCACCCGAGATGCCGGCGTGAGCGCGGGGGTCCCGGTGTCACCGGCATCGGGCGAGGCCGAATCCTCACCGGAATCCGTTGCACCATCTGGCCGCGCCGAGTCCCCCGAGGAGGAGTCGGTGCTCGAGTCGGTGCTCGCGTCGGCCACGGTGCCGTCATCACCGCACCCCGCGAAAACGAGGGAAACCGAGAGGGCCAGCGGTACCAGCGCGGACGAGTGCATGAACGGTGTACCAATCACAATGGGAAGAGGTTAGCGCCCCGCTCCGAGGAAGTGAATCGCAGTGGGAAGAGCGGCCCGCCCACCGGGCGCCGTGGTAGACCGCCGCGATGGTCCGCATCTCCGGAGACGAGGCCCGGCTTCATCTGCTCACGCACCTGGGGCTCGCGGGGCGTCGGTACCGCGGCCGGCGGGGGGTGCGATCGATGCTTCGGGACCTCCGGTGCATTCAACTCGACCCCCTCGACGCCATCGGCACCAACGCCGACCTCGTCGCCCTCGCGCGGGTCGATGGCATCTCCAAGGGAGACGTCTATCGGCATACGATGCCGGGTCACGCCTTCGAGCACTTCGCGAAGGAGCGGTGCATCCTGCCGGCGTCGGCCTACCCCCACTACCGTGACCAGGCGGTTCAGACGCCCTGGTGGAGGCTCCACGCACGACTCGAGCGCCTCGACCGAGCCATCATCGACCGCGTCGAGGCCGAGGTCGCCGCCCGGGGCCCGATCACAGCCCGTGACCTGACCGACCACGGCCAGGTCCGCGCTCTCGATTGGAGTGGATGGAAGGGGACCAGCAAAGCGACGGCGATGGCCCTCGAAGTCCTGTGGACCCAGTGCCGGGTCCTCGTCACGGAGCGCACCGCAGCGGGAAAACGCTTCGACGTCCCGGAGCGCGCTCTTCCCCGAGTCCACGATGCCCCCGCCCTGCCCTTCGAACGCTGGGCGCTCCTCGAACGCGTCGAGGCCGCCGGTTTCCTCGCCCGGGCCGGCGGTCCCTGCTGGTCGATGCTGCGCGACGCGCGCACGAGCGACCTTCCCGATGCCCTGGTCGCCGAAGGCCTCCTCGAGGAGGTCACCATCGAAGGCTCCCGACGTCCCTACCTCGCCCCGGCAGGCTTTCGTGACCAGAAGCACGCGGTCCCTGACGACCGCTTGGTGATCCTCGCGCCCCTCGACCCGCTGCTCTGGGATCGGAAGCTCGTGAAGCAGGTCTTCGACTTCGAATACATCTGGGAGGTCTACAAGCCGAAGTCCGCGCGCCGGTGGGGCTGGTACGTCTGCCCGCTCTTGCACCGGGGCCGCCTCGTCGGTCGTCTCGAGGGACATGTCGACGGAGACACCCTCGTCGTCGTCCGGGTGTGGCCCGAAGAGGGCGAGACCTTAGTGCCCGGTGCCCTCGACGACGCCCTCGCCCGCCACGCCGAGGCCCTCGGCTGCGCCTACTATTCGGTCGACGCGAGGTAGCCCGAGGCGGGAGTGCTCGAGCACCACCCGACGGCGCCGTGTTATCAATGCCCATGGTCCGCGCCCTCGTCATCGCCGCAATCTGGGTGTTCACCGGTGCGTGTTCCATCGATCAGGGCGCTTTAGTGCCCCCCGATGCGACCCGCCTCGACGCATCCGGAGAGGACGCAGATACCAGCACGCCCCCGCCGGACAGCGGCGCACGGGACACAGGCGTGCCCCGCGACACCAGCGTCCCGATGGACGTGGGCGCGCCGGATACGGGCGCGCTTGCGGATACGAGCGTGCCCCGGGACACGGCGCCGCCGTCGACCTGCGGTGACCGAATGATCGAAGGCGGCGAAACCTGCGACGACGGAAATACGACGGGGAGCGACGGATGCAGCGGGTCCTGCGCGATCGAGTCGACCGCCGATGCCTGCCCCGGGCGGGGCATCGTTCTGGGTCGCGGCGTGCAGCGCTACCTCGGCACGACCGTCGGCGCATCCTCGACCGAGACCTGCCGCACCGGCTTCCCGAGCTTCAGCGAAACGGGGTTCGGCCCGGACATCGTCTACGCCATCGCGCCGCAATATTCAGGCACGCTGAGCATCCGAGTCGATGCCCCGGGCTTCGACGTCGTGCTCCAGACGAAATCCGAGTGCCCCGGCTTCGCCGACCATTTCTGTGAAGACTCCGAAGGCACCGGCGGGTCGGAGACCCTCACCGGCGGGGTGACCAACGGCGTACGTTACATGGTCGTCGTCTCTGGATACGAGCCCGGCGACCAGGGCGCCTTCGAGATCACCTTCACCGGCGGCTGACCTCCGGGCAAATCGCCCCTCGCGCGGGCCGCCGGCTGCCTCTCTGGTAAACTCTCGTCGCCATGATGCATCTCGACCGACCGTACGAATTCGACGACGACGAAGCGCGCACGCGCCTGCGCGCGCTGGCCGACTATTGGCATGCGAAGCACGGCATCGCGGCGACCTGGACCGAGGACGAGGTCACGCTTTCGGGTCGCGTCAAAGGCGTGAAGTTCGAGGGTCGCGTGCAAATCGGCGGCGGCCACGTAAAGGCCGAAGTGAAGGCGGGGTTCCTCGCCGAGAAGCTCGGCGGCCGGCACTACGTCCAGCGCAAGCTGGACGACTACCTCGACCCGGCAAAGACCATCGAGGCGCTGCAAGCGCGCGTGCCTCGCTAGGGCAGCCCGCAGGGTCCATCCGAAAGCCCAGAGGACGAAGTACTCCTAGTCCTCGCTGAGATCGCCGTCGCAGTGGGGGCAGGTGGTCGCCGACGAGGCGACCCCATTGCCGCAGTAGAAGCAGAAGGAGTCGAGGGCCGCTGCTTCCTCGGGGGACAGGGCGGCTTGCTCCTCGGGGGCCTCGTGCATGGCGTCGATGAGGTCGCTGATCGCCCGCGCGCTCTCGAGCGGCGCGCCGCTGAACACACCCACGTCGAGGAATTCGTCGCGCACGCTGACGTGGTAGCGGGGCCAGAGCTCCGCGAGCAGCGGCGGCAGTGCTTCGCCGAGGAACGTCGCCGCCATCTTCGGGACGAGGGCGTCGACCTGATAGCAGCCCGCGAAATCCTCCCCGAGCCGATCACGCCGCGGACTCACAACGAGATCGATGGCGGCCGAACGGGCAAAGAAGAGCCGCGCATAGGTTCCTCGCGGACGAGCACGTTGCAGTCTGTCCACCAACGCGCCGACGGCAATTCCACCGGCGAGCGTCGCGGCCAGGAGAAGCGCTTTCCCGTCCTGGGAGACATCGAAGTCCACTCCCTCGAAGCGACATTGGACGAGCTCGGATGGCAGATCGGCGAAGAGATCGACCAGCGCATCAAAGTCGGAAATCTCGCGACGACCGGGCATCTCGGCAGAGGAAGACATGGGGGACCTCGACCGGAGTATGCCCGCCCGTCGGCTCCCGGACTAGGTCGCGGCCACAAGATGCGCGCCCCGGCAGATTGTCACACACGCCGACCAACTGTGTTGGCTATGTGAGCTCTCGTCATTGATGAAGTGGCGCCAATTCACGGGCACGGGACCTGCATCGCTCGACAGCGTGGATGCGACACGGGTCTTCGTAGCGCGGCTCGCTGCGGGTGGCCGACGGCGGATCTGAAAGGCTCCTCGTCGCCCCGCCACTTCAGGTTGAGACTCAATTGCTGTTGGCGAACGGGCCACTCGGGCTATCTTTCGAGCGTGAACCTGATCGACGAACTGCACGCCGTCGCCACAGCGCTGCACGACGCTGGGATCGACTACGCGGTTTGTGGAGGTATCGCCGTCACCATCCACGGGGCGATCAGGACCACCAAAGACATCGATATCCTCATTTCACGGGGAGACGTCTCGCGGGTCATGGACGCCGTACGACCGCTGGGATACGCGTTTGCGGCGCTCCCGCAGACTTTCGATGAAGGCACTGACCACGAGCGCCATCTTCAGCGCGTGACGAAGGTCGACGGGGCGGACCACCTCATCCTCGACCTGTTGATCTCCGAGGCCGGGTACGCGGGGTTTCTGGAACGGCGCATCGACATCACGCTGGCGGACGGCCCGCTTTCGGTTGTCTCCCTCGATGCGCTCTTGGAGATGAAACGTCTCGCCGGACGCACCCAGGATCTCGCGGACATCGAGAATCTGGAGGCCCTCGGTGAGTGAGCTCCTGCCCTCTCTGGTGTCACGACGCCTTGCAGAACTCCGCGAGCTCTACACTCCCATGACCCGAGAAGAGGCGCTGCGTCTCATGGCGCCCAGGCCCCGAGGGGCGTCCTCTTTCGAGGAACTCGTCCAGAAGCGGCTGGACGAACTCAGAGCACTATCCGAACTCACGCAACACCTTCACCGGCGCCGATAAAGCAGCGATCGCAACCTCAGCTCGGGAGCCGCACCCGGAACGCGCCCCAGTCCGCGGCTCGGCGCAGCCAGTCGAGGCGGGGCCGCGAGCTGGGTTCCGAATCACGGCGGCGCGCGCCAAGGAACGACCGCGCAGGTGTTCGGCGTCACCGTCTCCGCCGCCCGCTCCCCTCCCATCAACTCGCCCGCCGAGGGGGCGACCGGGGGAGCGATTCCCGCGCTGTCGAAGTCGACCTCGTTGTCGTAGGACTCCACCTCTTCGAAGCAATCGCTGGGGTCCACATCCGGCGCATCTCCTATGTTCACCCCGATGCGGTTTTCCCGGACCACACCGTGGCTCGCGTTCAGACGGGCCTGGTCCCAGAGGTTCAGGCCGACGAAGCTCGGCCCGATCGAGCGGAACTCATGGAGCTCGAGCACGCCCGCCGCATGCACAGCGATGTTGATGCCGCCGATGCGGTCGCCCGATGCGAGCTCGAGCCTGGTGGTGCCCCGAACCAATGTGTCGCGCAGGTGCGCCATCCCGCCGCGAAACACGTCGATCGCGATATAGGCATTTCGATACGCCCTGAGGCTCTGCGACCAGACGGTGGCCCGATCACTCACCTGCAGAGCGGCGACCTCGAAGGCCGAGCCGGCCTCGCCCCGAGGCAGGCCCGTCACGTCCGGCCGGTTCGAGATGAGCTCGACATGTGACAGGTGGGCCCGGGTGCGGCGCCCGGAGACGTAGAGGCCGCGAACGGCGTTGGCCCTCAGGGTCACGTGGTCCAGGACCGCAACCGCCCTCGACGCGACATAAATGACCGCGTCATTGTCGCGGTTGCCGTACGTCCCCGGTCGCGTGGCCGTGAGCTCCACGTGGCGCATCGTCAGCCGGCCCCCGGCCTGCTGGACCGCGTTGCCCACGGCACCCTCGATCAACACATCTCGAATGGCGAGTTCACAGCCCCGAAGGTTCGAAATCTGCCCGCGAAGGATGGGCCTCCGGGAGAACGGCTCGTCGGTGCGGATCGTCGTATGACGGGTGACCGTCAGATTGCCGACCAGCGGACGCACCCTCCACCGGCTCACGTGCCGGCGCCGCGTCGCTGGACGCACGGAGATCAGCACCAGCTCCAGGCGGCAGGCCCGCGCCCGCGACGCCGCCCGGAACGCCGCCTGGGTTGATGCAAAGGGGTGCTCACGGCTGCCACCCGGCCGGGGTTCGGCGGTGCGCCGCTCCCGTTGGACTTGTCGATCGACGCCGTCCGGAGGGGAGACCCGCTCACTGGCCATGACGTAGTAGGCGACAGAAGGCCCGGGACAGGGACCGCAGCTGCCCCTCTGCGCCGGAAGACCCGGCACCGCCGTCGGCCGCGTCGTCAACTGGGGTATGCGCGTCGACGGGGGCCGCACGCTGGGGCGCGGCTGCACCTGCACCTGCACCTGCACCTGCCCCAACGGAGGCCGGGCAACGTTACCGGAGACCTGTGCTGTCGCTACCGCCGGGACAGCGCACAGAATGCAAAACAACAGCCGGTGGATGGGCATGGGTCGATCCTCCGCCTGAAGATCAGGTACGCCCCCCCGCCGCCAAGACAAGGGAACCTCGTCGCCCGCCCGGCGTCAGTCCGGCAACCGTGCCCGAAGCGCATCCCAGCTCGCCGCGAGGTGCTGCTGGGCCATCGGGTAGAGCATGCCCTCTTCTTTGGCGTTGTGCTGCTGGATGAGCATCAAGAGGGTGTCGCCTTGGTCGACGAGCTCGCCGAAGTCGCCGGCCTCGACGAGAGTATTCATCTGGCCCATCAGCGCGCGCATCTGCTTGTGCTCGGCGCGCATCATCATCGTCGGGCCGCCGCGCATTCCCGTCGCTTCCTCGAAGGCCGGGAAGAGCTCGTCTTCTTCCATGTGGAAGTGCCGCTCCATGGCATCGAAAAACGCCTTCCACGCGCTCGTCGTGGCGGCGGCATCACCGGTATCGGCGGCGGCCTCGACAGACGCCCAAAGCACGTCGCAGGCACGGTGATCTTCAGTGAAAAACTGTACGAGTTGGGACATGCGCGGACGTTATCACATGATAACGTCGGGTCTCGTCGTGCCGAGAGAAAAGTCATCCCGCCCATCACCGCCATCACCGCGCAAAGCGCAGATCACCGAGGCGGCCCTCGACCTCCTGGCCGACACGCCGATCGCCGCCCTCCGCACGCGTCAAATCGCGCGCCACGTCGGGGTGAGTCAGCCCGCGCTCTTCCGGCACTTTCGCAGCCGCGACGCAATCCTCGAAGCGGTCGTCGACCTCCTCCGCGAACGCTTGTCGACGGCCGTCGTCGCACTCCTCGAGAGCACCCCGGCGCCCCTCGATCGAGCGCGGGGCCTGGTTCGGCTGCTCTTCGAACACGCCGAGCGAAACCCGGGGCTCGTACGCCTGGTCCTCGCCGCGGGGGTGGGCGGCGAGAAGGGCAATGAGACGGGCGCCTACCACGCCAGCCTCGCTCACCTGGTGTCGATGCAGAGGAGCTTCTTCACCACCTTCGTGCGGCAAGCTCGGGAGCGCGGCGAGGTCGCCCCGAACGTCGACCCCGACATCGCGTCCCATCTCATCATGGCCTTGATCCAGGGCACGCTCCTGGAGTGGGCCCGAGGCAAACGCATTGACGCCCTCGATTCCTGGGCCCCTCGGGTGTCGAGTTCCTGGGAGGCAGGGCTCGGTCCTGACAACGTCGTGTACGACGCAGCGGGTCTGGCGGCTGTGCCGGAGGCCCCCGACCTGCGCCAGGCATTGCTCGACGTCCGCCCCATCCTGGACGCCGGCGACGATCCCTTAGGCGCGATCCGCGCCATGCTCGGGCGGCTCAGCGCGGACGGCATGGCGATCGTCCAAGCACCCTTCGCCCCGAGGCCGCTCCGCGCGCTCTTGACCGAGGAAGGTTACCGCGCAGAGATCGAAGAGCTCGGGGACCGCGAGTTCCAGGTCACGATCCTCGGCCCCGATGCGGCGGACCTCATCGACCTGACCTCCCTCGAAGCCCCCCTGCCCCTCGAGCGGGTCCTCGCCGCGACCACCACCCTCGAGCCCGGCGTGGCGGCCCACTTCCGGACGCCCATGGTGCCGAGGATTTTGCTCCCCCGCCTCGCCGAACGCGGCGTCGAACACGAGGCCTGCAAACAGCTCGACGGCCGCGGCCTGCTCACCATCTGGCGGACGCGATGAGCCTGCGTGAAATGCAGGGCCTGAGCTTGGACCAGGCTCCGCCGGTCGGCGTGATCTTCCCGTTCTTCCTCGCCGCCGCAGGCTTCGCGACGGCCGCCGGCGTCGTGCTCGCGAGCAATGGCGCGGCAGTGCTCATCAGCCCCTTCCTGCCGGGTACGGTCGCCTTCACCCACCTCGGCACCCTCGGCTTCCTGATGATGGTGATGATGGGCGCCATCTACCAGATGATCCCCGTCGTCATCGGCGTGCGAGTGCGCGGCATACGCCTCGCCCACCTCGTGTTCTCGGCGATGGTCATCGGCATCGGTGTGCTGGTCGCCGGGCTCCTCTTGCCCTCACCGGCAATGGTCGAAGCCGCCATTTGGCTGATCGGACCGGCGATCGTGACGTTCCTCTTACCGACGCTCTGGGCGGTCTTCTGCGCGTCGACGAAGACCGAGACCGCCCACGGCATGCGCCTGGCGCTCCTGAGCCTCCTCGGCGTGGGCTTCCTCGGCATCTGGATGGCCCACGGCCACGCCGGCATGAGCTTTCCGGGCGATCGCTGGCTCTTCATACGAGCCCACGTCGCGGTAGGCCTCTTCGGTTGGGTGGGGCTCTTGATCGTGGCGGTCTCGTTTCAGGTCGTGCCGATGTTCTACCTCTCTCGGGAGGTTCCTCGGTGGCTGCGCCGCACACTCCTCGGCGGCGTGGCGCTCGGGGTCATCCTGCCCGTGGTTGGGCTCGTCCTCGGCCCAGAATCGGCGCCGACGGCGGACTTGTTCGTCACCTGGGGCCCGGTGCCGGCGATGCTCGCGCTCTTCGTCGTCCATCCGGCGGCCACGCTCTTCGCCATTCGACACCGCCGCCGCAAACGCGCCCACCCGAGCCTACGCTTCTGGCAGGCCGGCCTCTCGATGGCGCCCCTCGTCGGGGCCTCCGCCATCATCGCCGGGGCTGCCGCGGACCCGCGGTGGGACCTGCTCTACGGCTTCCTCGCCGTCTGGGGCTGGGCGGCGATCATCGTGCACGGGATGCTCACCCGCATCGTGCCCTTCCTGATCTGGTTCCACCGCTTCTCGCCCCTCGCGGGGGTCGTGCCCATCCCGTCGATGAACGCCATTCTTCCCGCCCGATGGACCGAGGTCGCTTCTGGTCTACACGCCGCGTCCGTCCTCGCCGGCGCCGCCGGCATCGTCGCCGGCAGCGACGTCGTGCTGCGAATCGCCGGCGCCCTGATCGCGCTGACCGGCCTGAACCTCGGGGTGATGATCACCCACGTCCTCCGGCAGCGCCCCGCACCGCCCGAGTGAAGGTCGAACCGGCATCGGGCAGCTCATCGAGACGACCCGTGTAGGTGATGCGCCCCTCTTCGAGTATCGCGACACGTTCCGTGAGCGCGGCGGCCTCCCGGGGATCGTGAGTCACGTGAAGGACGGTGCTGCCGCGCTCCCGGAAGAGCTCGATGAGCAGGGCGATGAGATCTTGCTTCAGGGCAATGTCGAGGTTGGCCAGGGGTTCGTCGAGGAGCACCGCCGCCGGATCCGTGACCAGGGCCCGGGCGATGGCGACGCGTTGCTGCTCGCCCCCGGAGAGTTCCCCGGGGTAGCGGTCCTCGAAGTCGGCGAGGCCCACCTGGTCGAGCATCTGATGAATGCGATCGCGCTCCTCACCCCGGAAGCGCCCCTTCGAACGCAGGACGAAGGCGAGGTTGCCGGCGACGGTGAGGTGTGGCCAGAGCGCGAGGTCCTGAAATACGACGGCCAGGTCGCGTTCCTCGGGGGGGAGCCGGACGCGACCCGCCTCGCTCACAGTCCGGCCGCCGAGTTTCACGACGCCTCGGGATGGAACCTCGAGGCCCAACAATACGCGCAGCAGGGTCGATTTGCCGGAGCCCGAGGGACCGAGGAGGGCCACGACTTCGCCTTCACCGACGTGCAGCGTCGCGCCGTCGAGGACGAGCGAGTTCCCACGGGTCACCGAGACGTCATCGAGTGCGAGGGATGACGTCATGACTTCGTGTTTCTAGCCCCGTGGAGCCCGAGAACCAGGCCGCCGGCCGCGAGCACCGCCGCGGTGAGCAGCGCATGGTAGACCGAGAGCGCCGCGACGACCGGCCCCGGCCCGTTGGCCTCCAAGGTGAAGATGCGCACCGGCAAGGGCTCGAGGCCCGGCGGATAAAATACGACGACCGCATCGAGGTCGCGCATGCAGAAGACAAACGCGATGAGCCAGGCGGCGAAGACCCCGCGCCCGTGCATCGGCAAGACGACGCGGGCCATTCTTCGAAAGAAACCCGCCCCGAAGGCCGCCGCCGCCTCTTCATAGTGCGGTGAGCTCTGATGGAAGACGGCGTCGAGGGCCCGCACGCCCAAGATGCCGTAGCGGGCGACGAGGCCGAGGACCAGGACGGCGAGGGTCGTATAGACGAACTGGGTGCCGGGGCGATTCCACGCGGCCACCATGCCGACGCCGAGGACCGAGGCCGGCATGATGAAAGTGAGCAGCACGAGAGCGTCGAGGGCGAGGGCACCCCGGCGCCGCCTCGCGAGAGCATGGCCCACTACGACCCCCACCAGGGTGATCACGCCGGCCGCCAGGGCGCTCGCGGCGAGGCTCGTCCCCATGCTCGGGCCAATCCAGTCGAGCGCATCGGCCATGCCCGACGCGCCGGCTTGCCCGGCGAGGGCGCCGAGGGGAAGCAGCGAGACCAGCGCGAGCAACCACACAGCCGCGGACACGGGCTTCCGGGCGCGTCCCAGCGCCATGGGCGTGAGCTGACGGGACCGAACGCCCAGAGAGGCGAACGAGCGACGACCGATGAGGCGTCGGTCGATGAAAACCAGGACCAGGCCCACGGCCAAAAGCGGCAATACCAAGGCGACCGCCTCACCGGGCGCATACCCGATGCCGCCGAGGCGGGAGAGTACCGCCGCCGGATAGGTCCGCACGCGAAGAAACATCGGCGCCCCGATCTCCGAGAGCGTCAGGGCAAAGACGATGAGGGCGCCGAGGGCGATCGAAGGCCAGGCCAGCGGCAAGAGGATGCGCGTCAGGGTTCGATGGGGGCGACTGACGGCCCGCGCGGCCTCCTCGAGGGACGGGTCGATCCCCGAGATCCCGAGCGCCGTGAATGCGGTGACGATGGGGGCAAAGGCGAGGGCCAGCGTGGCGATGAGACCCGCCGGCCCGAAGAGCACGCCCGAGGTCCACGCCGAACCGACGAGGCCCTGGGTGCCGAAGAGCTGAAACCATCCGAAGGCGAGAAGAAACGGAGGGAGGAAAACCGGGAACGCCAGGACCAGGAACGCGGCCCGGCGGCCAATCACGTCGGTCCTCCCGAGGACCGCCCCGGTCGGCAGGCCGATAGCCAACGCGCCCAGAGTCACCGCGATGGAAAGCCCGAGAGACCGCATCAAGAGAGCCCAGGTTCGCGCTTCGCCCAGGGTGTCGCCGAGCACTCGAAGCGCGCCCCCCGAGAAGACCTCGGCCGCCAGCACCGTCAGCGGGACCAACGACGCGACCATGAGGCACGCCGCGGCCACGGCGAGCGCTACAGGTGCTTCGACGCGGCGCAAGACGCCGGACCTGCGAAACATCAAAGGCCGACCCACTCGCGCAGCCACGGATCGATGCGCTCCATCGTCCGGGCGACGCTCGCGTAGTCGACCTCCATCGCCTCGATGTTGCTCAGCGCTGTCACGTGCTCTGGAACGTCGACGCCGGCGCGCAGCGGCATGTGGGCGGCGCTCGTCGCCATCCGGCCCTCGACCTCGGCGGAGAGCAGACAGTCGATCAACTGCCTTCCTGCTTCCGGATGGGGCCCTCCCGCGAGGAGGACCGCGACCGTCGGCATGACGAGGGTTCCCAGGTCGTCTTGTTCGCCTTGGTCGCCTTGGTCGGGATAGACGACGCGGACCGGTGCGCCGCCCGCGAGAGCCTCGTGGGCGTCGTCGGTGTCGGTGAGTCCGAAGGCGACCTCACCGGACACCACCAGTCGCTTGACCTCGCCATTCGAGGCGGCGATGCGCACCTCGTTCTCCCGGAGGCGGTTCAAGAACGCCTTCGCTTCGTCGTCTCCCCACACCGAGAAGAGCGCAGCCACGTGCATGGTCGTCGTGCCGAAGAGAGGATTGGCGATGGCTGTCTGTCCCCGCCAACGGGCCTCGGCCAGGTCGCGAATCGAACGCGGTGTATCGGCTTCCGAGACCAGGTCGCTGTTGACCAGTAGCACCCGGGCCCGGGCCGCAAAACCCGTCCAGGTTCCGTCGGATGCCTGAAACGCCCCCGGAAGCCCTTCCGCGTTCGGTGAACGATAGGGCGCGACGAGGCCGCGCTCGACGAGCAGGAACGGCCTCACCGGATCCCCCGACCAGAAGACGTCCGCCTGAGGATGGTCGGCCTCGGCGATGAGGCGGTTGAGCACGCCGGTGCTCTTGGTCTCCTCGGTATCGAAGAGGCTGCGCACGGAAAGATCACCGGCCTCTTCACAGTGGCGGAAGATGGGCTCCGAGAAGACCTGATCGACCGATGTGTAGGCGGTGGCTTCGTTCGCCTGGGAATCACAGGAGTCGCAGCCCGAAGCGAAAGCCAGGGCGACACATGCGAGAGCGAGGCAAACGCGGTCGTCAGTCATCGCCCGCCCCGGCCACCGTATCGAGGGCACGCACCGTGAGGTCGTCGAAGAGCGTTTGGGCGTCGGCCTTGGTCCAGAGACCGACCTGCCCGGCCTCGGTGAACGTCGTATCGCGGGAGTCGATGTACCTCTGGCCATCGAGAAAACACTCGATGTGGTCGCCGACCATGGTGACCCGAAGCGTATGCCAGGCCTCGTGGTCGAGGCGCGGCGACGCGCTCTCGATCATCGTCCGTCGGCCATCGCTCACCTGGTAGGCGCGCACGTTGTCCTCGAGGGGGTTGTAGCGGGCGATGTAGTAGTTCCGCGAATCCTGGGCGCGCCAGACGACGCCGCCGCCCTGGTCGACCTCACCGGAAACCGACTTCAGGTGCACGAAAACATCCAGGTCGCCGAAGTTCGTACCGTCCACCAGGACGACGTTGAAGACGTCATTGGCGCTGGTCTCGACCTGCCCAAGAACTAGGTCGTGGTCTCCCCTCGTCGCATCGAGAGCGACCTCCCAACGCCCCGTGGCTACCGTGAAACCGTCAGGCGTCGTGCCGACTGCCTCGTTTCCAAAGCCCCAGGACGACCTGGACGGTGGCGCGTGCACCACGGGAGAAGTTTGCACCGCGCCAGGAGTCGCGGTCGCCGGGGCGCTCGCGGTCGAGGCCCCAGGGGAGCTGGGGGAACTCGGGGCGCGCGATGTTGTCCCAGTTGTCCCTGACGACGAACACGCCCCGATGACCGGCAGCACCAGGGCAACGACGGTCACCAAGAGCGGGCCCTGCGCACACGCCGATAGAAAGCTCTTCATGATGCATCTCCCGAGAGTACGAACGATCACGACGGCGAATCGTGGTCGAACCCGAGGCGGAAAGCGAGCCGGTGCCTCGCTCCGGTCGAGGTTTACCCGAGCGCTCGCCAAGAATTCGCCGACCCAGGGTTCGGTGCATCGAACCATGACTCGCCGACCGATCCCCTTCGTCTACCTGACCCTCCCCCTGGGCCTCTACGCGAGCCTCGGCTTGGGCCTGGTGGCGGCCTGTGGCCACGCCGCCACCTCGTCGCCGGCAACCGTTCCGGTCCCGACCCAGCAGTCCGCGTCGGCTGCCCAGCGGGAATCGGAGGTGGCGACGGAGCACCCTGCCCCCGGACAACCCTTTGGAGGCTCGGTCTACGGCTTCGTGGAGTATTCGTCCGACAATGGGCGCATCGTCCTAGTCCGGCGATTCCCGGGAGACGAGAGACCACAGTTTGGCCACCACGGCTCGTCGTCGGTGCCCGACGAGTTGGTCGCCTTCGACCTGGTCGAGGGAACGGAGCGGGTGATCGACAACTGGGTCGAGTTCGCCAACGGACGACGCTTCGTGCTCCTCGTCGATGAGCGCCAGCTCTGGCTCGTCGACGCCAACGGAGGCAGCTGGGAGGCGCTGCCCAACGCCGACGTCGAAGATGACGGCAACCGATGTCTCGGACCCCGGGGGGGCGGCTTCTCCCCGGATGGAACGCGGGTAGCGTGGGTCCAGGACGGCTCGAACTCTCTCCGGGTGCGCGACCTCGAGACTCGCGAAGAGTGGGACGTGGCGAGCCAAGGACGGGTATGGCGGGGCTGGCCCGACGACGAGGGACGGGGAGCCATGATGCTCGAGACGCCGGCCCAATCCACCGGCTGGCCCACGCAGCAGACTTCCTGCGAATGCCGTTGGTGCAACCGCTTCGCGATGTCCATGGGCTTCTACGGGTGGGGCGGCCCCGCGTTCGAGAACATCGCCGTCGCCGGGGACGGCAGTCGCAGCGCCGGGAGCCCCTCGGGAGACCAATATGACATTCGCGGCGAGACCACCGCCGGCTGCTCCCTCGAAGCCGCCGAGGACAACGGCGAGAACCTCGAGCACGGGCCCTGGCGCTGGATGTGCAACGGCGATTGAGCGTCGATCCGGTCCGCAGCTGCGCCCGATGACCGCGCCGACGCGCTCGGCCATGGGCGGGTCGACGAGCGAGCCTAGGTGTCGACTGGCGCCAGCCGAGGGGCGGCGTCCATCAGGTCGTCCAGCGTTGAAACCAAGAGGGCGCTCGTCGCAGGCTTTTGTAAGAACGCGTATTCCCCGGCCTCGACGCCATCGAGCACGAAGTCATCGCGGAGGTGTCCCGAGTAGATGACGATGGCCCGCCCTCCCTGCTCACGGAATGCGCAGAGCGCCGGGGATGGATTCCCATCCGTGAGAACGGCATCGCTGAGAAAGGCGTCGAACTCCGCGTTACGGACTGTGGCGCTAGCTTCGGCGACGGTACCAACGTCGGTGACGCCGAACCCGGATTTCTCCAAGACCCTGACCAAGGTGCGTCTCACAGCGGCGTCGTCCTCGAGGACGAGGACGCGGCGGGAATGGTGCGCCACACGCGATCGATCGCGCACCGCAGCCGCTTCCGTGGGACGCGCGACCGGCAGGAACAACCGCACGGTCGTGCCATGTCCAATCTGAGAATCGAGCTCGATGCGACCTCCCGCGTCCCGAACCATCCCATGCACCATAGACAACCCGAGGCCAGTTCCCCCGGCACCATCCTTGGTGGTGAAAAACGGCTCGAATACCTTTCCGACGATATCGGACGACATGCCGTCGCCGTCGTCGCCAATCTCGACCAGAACCTCGGCGCCGCCGTCCGCCGTGACGAGCCCCGCGCAGCGCAAGCGAAGAACTCCACCCTGGGGCATGGCATCTCGGGCATTCAAGCAGAGGTTGAGAATGGCCTGCTCCAACTCTCCACCCGAGAGCACGACGGCCGGCGTCTCCTCGTCGATCTCGAGGTCGACGCGGATGTGATCCGGCAGCAATCGCTGCAGGTTTCGGCCCAAAGCGCGAAGGGATGTCGCCGGGTGGCCCGGCTGGCCAGGAGTAGAGCCCTGGCGTGAAAAGGAGAGCAGCTGTCGCGTGGTCGCCAGTGCCCCCTGGCAGGCACGATCCATGTCTCCGATGATGGACCTCCGTTGCTCCAAAGTGCTGTCGTCGCCAAGCAGATTCATCCCGCACATCAGCACAGTGAGCGCATTGTTCACATCGTGCGCCACCCCACCGGCGAGACGTCCGACGGACTCGAGACGCTGAGCCTGCGCCAGCGCTTGCATCGAGGCCTCGCGCTCCTGCTGCGCGGCAGCCTGCTCCCGCCGGGCATCCACTTCTCGCACGACGGCGGCGACCAAATTCGTCAGCATATGATGGAACGTATAGGCCAGCGCCGCGCCCACGAGGCTCAGCGAAAAGGTCATGCGGATCCAAGCCACGATGCCACCGTCAATCATCGACCAGGACATCTCGATGACCTCGTAGTGCTTGGCGATACCCATGCCCAGGACGAGTGCGGTGAGGGCGAGGAGTGGGAAGAGGAGGCGCCTCCAGAAGAAGACCATGAAGAGCAACCAACCGGTGAGCAAACCACCGAGGCCCAGATTGGGCCCGTATACGAACAACCCCAGCGCACACACGATGCCTAGCCCCACATTCACCGTGGCGACGGTGAGAGGCAGCCGCTCGGGGCGCCCCACCCAGAGCTGAATCGACATGACCGCGACAACCACGAGCTGCACCAAGGGCAGAAGGACAGGCCCGTCGATGAGCCACGCACGCAGGCAGATGGCGACCATCATGGGAACACCCACCCACGTCAGAAGGACGCGTAGGATGCGCAGCACCTGAAGCTGCTGCCCGGTGATCACCGACTCGACAGTCACGGCGCCGTCTGCGGTCGAAGCTGACATGAACCCGCAATCAGATTATCACGATTGCCGATACGACGGGCTCACCCAGTTTCGAGTTCAGTCCGGCCCGCAGCTGCGTCCGATGACCGCGCCGACGCGCTCGGCGATGGCTCGGATGGCCGGGGTGAAGTCGGACTGGCAGATGGACTCGATGGTGGTCACCACCCCCTCGGCCGCGAGGTCTCTCCCCACGCCGACGATGCGCCGGGGCGGGAAGGCGAGGCCGCGACCGGGGATGTTGCACGAGGGCATGAGGCTGTTCGGCGTCGACGGGTCGAGGCGCTCGGCCATGCGCGGGTCGGCGAGGATGGTTGTCGGGTCTTGGCCCGCGAGGTCCGTCGGTACACCGACGATCGCGGTGAAGACGATGTCCCCGCTGCGGCCCCGGGCATCGATGAAGCCGTCAACGTAGCGACTGAGGGGATGCAGGGCGGCGGGATTGCTGAAGCAGCGCAGGTTGAGGTTTTCACGGTAGCGCGTGCTCGCCGGGTCGAAGAGCCCGTCGTCGGCTGCCGAGCAGTCCTCTTCGTCGGTGACCAGGACCAGGCCGAGGACCGCGCCGTCGCGCAGAAACCGAACGTTCGCCCCGTCGGCGTGGCCCGTCGTGCCCATGGAAAAGGTGATCGGTGCGGCGGCCGGGGTGATGGCCTTGAGCACGGCCTCGAGCTGTTGTTCGAAGGCGCAGCCGCCGGTGCCCACGGTGGCGACGCAGGCGAAGCTCTGAGCGAAGGCGCCTTGGTCTCCGCCGGCGATCCACGAAAGGAACGACGGGTAGCTGGCCGAGCAACCCGCGACGCCTGGGTTCCCGTTGGTCCGGAGAACGCCGTCGTCGCCGAGGGCAGACCGGGAACACGTCGCGACGTCGTAGCCGCCGGTGCCCATGTCGGCGGTGATGACCCCGACCTGGAGATCGGTCACCGGCGGAAAGTCCGGGACCCCGTCTCCCCCGACGTCGCCACTCGTCAGCGCAGTGATGAGCTGAGGGAAAGCCGCGGCGAGGGACGCTTGCTCTTCGGCCATGGAGTTGGAGTTGTCGATCATGAAGAGCAGGTCGACCCGGTCCGACCCGGCGTCGCAGCATCCCACGACCCCGCAGACCTGCCCCGCCAGGCAGCTTTCGCCGCAGGCCCCGCAGTTGTTCGGGTCGGCCTCGAGGTCGACGCACTCGCCGCCGCAGATGGCATCCACCGGGCACCCGCAGGCGCCATCGACGCATATCTCGCCCGTACCGCAGCCGACCGCGTCGCCGGTTCCGTCATCGACGAAGCCATCACAGTCGTCGTCGGCTCCATTGCACGATTCGGGTGCCGCGACGCATCCATCCGGCACCGGCACCCGGCCCGCGTCCCGGCGGACCACCGCCGAGTCCGAGAATCCCCCATCGAAAGTGAAGGACCCGTCGTCTCTGCCGCCCCCTCCGCTCGTGCACGCCGAAGTGAGCAAGGTGAGCAAGGTGAACGAGGCGAGCGCCGTGGCTGCGAGCCACCGGCCATACATCCATCGTGAGGGGGCCATGGGGATGCCCCGGTATAGCTCAAAGCGCAGGCGGCGCGAGGCCCGTGCAGAACCGAGCCGGCCGCCCCCTACCGAAGGGAAGGCCCGTAGGCGAGGAAGGTAGCCTCAACGGACGAAAGCGCGTCGTCCTGGGCCGCGTCGACGCGGCCCTCAGCGGTCAACCGCTCGGTCGCCACTACGCCTGACCGGGTGAGCACCGCCACGGCGCGGGTCGCCCGAGCGGTCGCCGCGCGACGACGCCCGGCGCCGGACCCGGACGTCGCATAGGCGGCGATTTGCACGGCGCCGTGGGGATGCGCCGTGAGGATGGCGGCGAGGCGAGCGAGGCGCCGAGCCCCGGCGGGGGACGGCGCAGCACCTGCGCCGCGATAGACATCGGGCACGCGCAGGGTCAGGCCCCGGTCACCCTGTTCGACGATGAACCCGGCGGCGGTCGCCGCCTCGGTCAGGGCCACGCGCTCATCGGCGGTCGGGCCGTCCTGGCGGCGCCGGGCGCTTCCGAGGGCCGCGAGGGCCGCGCGCAGTGCCCGCTCGGTCAATTCGAGCTTGCCCGCCGGGTCGCCGGCGGCGGCTGCGCGGTCCAAGAGCTCGGTCACGGCTTCGAGGGACGCGGGCTCAGCTTCGAGGGCGCGGGCTGCGGCGGCGAGCAGCCG